>CAZGSG010000136.1:3366-14798 GCA_964528095.1 uncultured Terrimonas sp. | reverse complement strand
ATGTACAAACAAAAAGAATGATCAACAGTGATTCCGTGTAAAAACAAATTTTAGAAAAAATGCCAATCCCCTGTCCTTAGTGCTCCCCTCTGTAAACAACACTCCAGGAATACTGTGTGTAACCAGTAACCTTTTTTTCAGCTAGTTGATCATAACTGATATCGATGAGTTATATTTTTTATTCCTCAAAACGATAGCTGGCATGTGTATCGTAGTCGATCCCGTGCTTTTTCTTTAATTCATCAATATAACTAAGCGTGGCGCTGGTATGCGGGCTTGCAACGGAATCACCATATCTTTCAAAAGTATGCAGCAACGTTTCTTCCAGGCAACTGTTCAGGCTCATGTTCTTATACTTTGCCAGGTCGCTCAGTAGGGCGGCAAGTCGCTTTTCGAGGCGTACTGGCACGTCTACCCGTTCAATTTTTATAGCAGGCCCCTGGTTATATATGTATTTTCCAAAAACAAGATAATTGCCATCCATATCCTTTATCATGTAGTCGCGTATCCCATAAGATCTGTCTTCTATGGGCTCTACAACTTCTGCTCCATTGGCTTTGTGAAACGCAAAAAGTTCATCCGCGTTATCCACGATAAAAGCTACTTCAGACGCGCCCTTTGAATCGGAATTGTTCTTTTGCAGGTGCAGGGTTACCTTATCCAGGCCAACACCGGCAAACACTGGTGGATCACCCCATGAAAACTGATGACTGAAACCGAGGCGGTTCACATAAAAATCGACGGCAGCTATAATATCGCTGACCTGTAAGGTTGGAAAAACATGGCTGCATTCGATACCTGGGCGCATAAAAATTATTTTTATAAATATAAGGTAAAGATAAGATGCAAGGGAATGACCCCTGCAGGTAAATAGAACGATACAAAACGATAAGTAGTACACAGGAAGTTTATGACCATTTACCAAAGATGTTTTTCACACGGTAAAACGGAGAAAATATAAGCATTGATTTAGAACGATCATTTTAATATCGGAGCCACGGAAGGCCTAAAATAGATCCGACATTTCTTATTGATCCGGCCTCCATATTCTGAGCTTGAATTTTGAACAAGACCAGGAATAAAATCCGGCACAAACAAAAAGAATGATCAACAGTGATTCCGTGTAAAAACAAATTTTAGCGCTTTTCTCGATCGGTTGTTATAGCAACTGGTGAAATTGCACCGGCTTCGCAAAAGCCGAACACCCTCCCTAGTTATAGGTATCTTCCTCGACATTGCTACCATTCTGCGACCATCGGCAGTGGACTGAAACGATGAACGAGGGATGGACGAACAATGGAAGCAACCTAAAGGCTAGACAGAGTGGCTTATCATAAGAAATCTGTGTCCTCAGCATATTTTTTGACCGCATGCGTAAGTTATGCGCCGGAACCGTCGTCTAATCCCCGGCGCCGGGCATTCCAACCTGTTTTACGGCAAGGACTCTTTGCGCCAACGCCTACACCTTACCCCTATCCCTGTTTTAATTTTCACAAAACCTGATAACGCATGAAACAAAAACTGCTTCTCCCTTTCATTCTCCTGCTCGCCGCCTTACCCGCGATCGCGCAGACCAAACTTCTTGAAAAAGTAACCCGCCAGGGTACCGAACTGGTCATTCCCTATGAAAAGTACCAGCTTTCCAATGGGCTCACCCTGGTGGTGCATGAAGATCATTCCGATCCGCTGGTGCATGTAGACGTTACCTACCATGTGGGCTCGGCCCGCGAAGAGATCGGCAAGTCCGGATTTGCTCATTTTTTTGAACACATGATGTTCCAGGGCTCAGACAATGTAGGCGACGAACAGCATTTTAAGATCGTGTCGGAAGCCGGGGGTACGTTAAATGGCAGCACCAACCGCGATCGTACTAACTATTACGAAACCGTCCCCAGCAATCAGCTCGAAAAAATGCTCTGGCTCGAAGCCGACCGCATGGGCTTTTTACTTGATGCCGTGACGCAACAAAAGTTCGAGGTACAACGTGCTACCGTGAAAAATGAACGCGGGCAGAACTATGATAACCGCCCCTATGGATTATTGAGCGAAGTATCTGCAAAAAATCTCTATCCCTATGGTCACCCCTATTCCTGGCTCACTATCGGTTATATCGAAGAGCTGAACCGGGTGAATGTGGCAGACCTTAAAAATTTCTTTCTGCGCTGGTATGGCCCCAACAATGCCACACTGACGATTGGCGGTGATGTAAAACCTGCTGAAGTAGTAAAGCTTGCTGAAAAATATTTCGGTGCCATTCCCCGCGGCCCCGAAGTAAAGCCTGTTCAACTTGCACCAGTACAGCTCGACAGGGACCGGTATGTAAGCTATACGGACAATTATGCGCGTGCCGCGCAACTAAGATTGGTATTTCCAACCGTACGTGATTATGATAAAGATGAAGCAGCCCTCTCCTGCCTGGCACAAGTGCTCGGCGGTGGTGGTGGAGGCGGCGGCGGAGGCGGCGGTGGTGGTGGTGGCGGTGGCGGAGGAGGAAACCGTAATTCCGTGTTCTATCAAACACTCATCAAAACGCAGAAAGCGCTATCTGCAAGCGCCAGTAACCAGGCTTCTGAACTGGCCGGTGAGTTTGCGATCTCTGTAACGCCTTATCCCGGCAAGAATCTCGCGGAAATGGAAGCGCTCGTGAAAGAAGCGCTTACCGAATTCGAAAAAAGAGGGGTGACCGCCGATGATGTAGAGCAGTTCAAAACACAGTTTGAAAGCCGCACCATCAATGGTCTGTCCAGCGTATCCGGCAAAGTAAGCCAGCTCGCCGCGTATCAGACGTTTACCGGCAATCCCAATATGATCAAAACGCAGATGGCACAATACAGCCAACTGACCAAAGAAGATGTGATGCGCGTGTATGAGAAATATATCAAGGATAAGCCACACGTGATCGTAAGCGTACTGGTGAAAGGCCAGGAAAACCTGATTGCGAAAGCGGATAATTACACCATCGATACCACACATTATCAAAAACCTGATTATGGTTACGCAGGGCTGAAATATAATAAAGCAAAGGATATTTTCGACCGGAAGAAGATGCCGGGCAACGGGCCTAATCCCGTAGTGAAAGTGCCAGCGTTCTGGCGGAAAGACCTGCCAAATGGTATTAAGCTGATCGGTACCGAGAATACCGAGATCCCTACTGTTACGATCTCGATCTCGATGCCCGGCGGTCACCTGCTGGAAGCGAAGGATCTTTCCAAAGCCGGTCTCGCCAGTTTCTTTGCCAGGATGATGAACGGAGATACAAAAAATTATACAGCAGAACAATTCTCCGCAGAGCTGCAAAAGATCGCGAGCTCTATCAATGTGAGTGGTGGTAAAGACGATATTACGTTCAACGTACAGACACTGAAAAAAAATCTCGACAAAACACTGGCACTGCTGGAAGAGCGTATGTTTCATCCACTCTTCAACGCCGATGATTTCGACCGTAGTAAACGACAGTTGCAGGAAAGCTTTAAACAAAGCAAAACGCAACCGGCTACTGTAGCTTCTGAAGTGATCGCCAAACTGAACTTCGGACCTAATAATATACTGTCCATTCCCGAGAGCGGCACTGCGGAAAGTGTAAATAATATCGGGCTGAGCGATATCCAGTCTTATTATGACAACTATATCACCAACAAAGGGCTGAAAGTAGTAGTGGTAGGTGATGTAAAAGAAGCGGAGATCCTGCCTAAACTGGCTTTCCTGGACAAGCTACCAAATAAAACAGTGGTCATTCCTAAAGTGGCCGCCACACCCGTGCCCAATAATGGATCACAGATTTATCTCGTAGATATTCCCAAGGCCGCGCAAACAGAGTTTCGCGTAGGCTATCATACCGGGCTGAAGTATGATGCTACCGGCGAGTACTATCGTGCCAGCCTGCTTAACTATGCATTGGGTGGCGATTTCAACAGCCGCCTGAATCTTAACCTGCGGGAAGACAAGGGCTGGACCTATGGTGCCCGCTCCTCTTTCAGCGGTGATGAGTATGATGGTGATTTTAATTTCAGTTCCGGCATCAAAGCCGAAGCCACAGATAGCGCACTCGGTGAAGTGATCAAGGAAATACGCAACTACGCCGCTAATGGTATCACTGAAGAGGAACTCGCCTTTATGAAGAACGCGATCGGCCAGCGTGATGCCCGGGCTTACGAAACCGGCATCCAGAAAGCCGGTTTTATACGAATGATCCTGGACTATAACCTGCCGGCGAACTATACCGCAGCGCAAGCGAAGATCCTGCAGAATATGACGAAGAAGGAAATGGACGCATTGATCAAAAAACAAATTTCAGCGGATAAGTTGAATATGCTGCTGGTGGGTGATAAGGCGAAGATCTTACCGGGTTTACAGAAGATGGGTTATAAGATCACAGAGCTGGATGCGGACGGCAACCAAGTTGGGAAGAAAGCGTTTTAATTTGAATTGTTAGTCTAAATATATAAACCGGGGCGCAGTGAAAATATGCGTCCCGGTTTTTTAATGGAGCAGGCTGGCAGCAACGAAAGTAAATCGTTGAAATCAACTATCATTAAATACCGTAGTCCTTAAGACTCCCCGGTAAACAATAACGCAAACGCAGGATTGTTGGGAGGAAGGAATAAAACGGGATAAAAGAAAACGCAACTGGTTTGATGAGGCGGCGCGGAATACTAAGAACTACTATCCTGTCCATATGCCAGCATTATTGCCCTGCACTTTTTTAGCAGCTGATAGTACCTGCAACCCAAAAAATTTTATTTATTCCCGGTAGCTTCCCATTTATTCGTCAATATGACCCCAACAATAATGATGGCGACAGCCGCCAGTTGCAAGGGATGAACCGGTTCTTTCGCAATCAGCCAGCCCAGAAAGATCGCCACTACGGGATTTACAAAAGTATGCGTACTGACCTGTGCAGGTGGTCTTACAGTTAACAGCCACATAAAGGAAAGATGAGCGACAATAGACCCCATGATTACCAGGTACAACAATCCGCCCCATGCGCTGACAGTAATATCCGAAAAATGAAAGCCGGCTGTTTCACCTTTAATAAACCCAATAAGCCAGCCAATAATACCTGCACTGAGCAGCTGAACCGATACGATCCCGGTCGTTGATACTTCTTTGCTCGTAATGCTATTCGCATAAAGTGAACCTCCTGCCCATAAAAGGCAACTGATTAGTAAAACAATATAACCGGCTGTCACGAGATGTAAGGGCAGCTCCTGCGAACTGCTTTTTGGAGAAAACAGAATAAAAAGAGTAATTCCAACAAACCCGGTGATCAGACCTGCTACGACCGTCTTGTTCTTAAAATAGAATGACCATCTTTTTTTATCCAGTAACAAAAAGATAAATGGCTCTGTGGCAACAATAACCGCCGCCTGCCCTGATAATATATACTGCATCGACCATGTAACAAGACCCGATCCACCTATCAGCATAATTACACCGCTTATTGCCGATATCATCAGTGCCTTTCCTTTTGGTAAACGTTCTTTTTTATAAATACACCACAGCAGCAGCGCTGCGCCGGCAAGCAGGAACCGATAGCCGGATAATAAAAACGGAGGAAAGCCCTGTAGTCCAAATGCCACTGCTAAATAGGTAGTGCCCCATATAATGTATATGGCGGCAAACGCAAGGAAAATAAGAAGGGATTTTTTTGACATAGCTTAAAATCATTCATTGAATTGGCTGAGGCCCCGGCTATCAATGGAAATAACAATGCCATTCTTTTGTTGGGTAAACTAACTACTGGTTCAGCGTTCCTTTATCGTTGGCCTTCCACTTCCTGACCAGGAATTCTATACCTGTTATTAAAAATTTGAGCATTGCTTACACTAAAGATAAACGGGAAATGGAGAGAATAGTATTCTTGCAGGTCAATGATGAATAAACACCATGTAGATTGAAGAGTATCCGCCTCTGCGACTCCGGTGAGAAGTCGGAAACATCTTCACAACAACCCTGTATTTTATTAGCTATTTAAGATTGGGAAGATGCAATAAAAAGTAAACCATTAATGATAACCAGGCTAAATGAGCTTACATCCGTTCAAAAACAAACAGATCGGCTCGGCTGTCATAACCATCCTTTGTGGCTATAGCAGTAATGCCCCCCTGTTCCCTTCTGAAATTACCGAAGGTATTGTGAAGGGAATAGAATGAACCGCCTGGTTCTGCTTTTAAAATACCGGGTACATAGGGTGTTACAGGAGTTGTTGAATACCGGTAATTATTGAACCTGATCATGTCTGCCCCTTTCACCCACTTTGATTCTGCCCTGAAATACATAGTGTCTGTCCCCGGCTTATGATCCCAGCCATACAGATAGGCCATGTTGTTTTTTATCTCGATATAGAAATCAGCCTGGTAGGACAGCTTATTGCTTTTAAATACACCTTCCCCTAATGGCTGGGCAGTCAATTTACAAAAGCTGACAATGCAGAAAAAGAAGAGCAGGTATTTCATAAATAAATATCTTACGAGATTGAGCAGGTCCGTTGATTTTTTTTGCAGAACAATCTGGAACTCCGCCTGGTTTAATTTAAAAACTAAAGTTAATAATTTTCCCCGGTTCATTTTCTCCTGTACCGAATGCCTGTCATTCTTACTATCTACAAAACAGCTTCTTCGGAAATCGTAAGCCATTACAAATCTGTAACGGCTAAGTAATATCTTTACAGATAATTTATAAGAATGAAAATCCGTGTTGTAACTATCACCATAATCCTTGGGCTTTTTTCTGTGAATGCATCTACGCAGCAACTTTACAAAAATGAGCCACTTCTTTTAGCGGGAGATGAAAAAGCAGATATCAGTATAGGTAAACAATGGCAGCAGGGACGCTGGCGTATATCTCCTGAAATCGCGCACGATACCCTTAATCTCAAACTGTATTCAGCTACGGAAGATGTAGCATTCAGAACAGATAAGGACAGTATCCGTTTTATTATCAAAGCCGGCGAAACCAAATCATTTTATGTGAAACTCGGAGATGCTGCTCCCGCGCATACCCTGATCACGGCCACGCCTTTTGTATGGGACATGGTTTCGTATGGCGAAGACAGTAAAAGAAAAGACCTGGACATTTTTTATGAAAAAGCCAAAACACCCTATTCCGATTCACTGCGCTATAAATACCCTGTCAGCGGGATCATCAAAAATGACCGTAGTGATATGGAAAAAGTATTGTCTATTCTAAACTGGACCCATCATCAATGGAAACATGATGGTGGCAATTCTCCAAAAGGAAATGACGGGATCTCTATTCTCAACGAAGCGCGTGCAGGCGGGCGTTTCCCCTGTTTTGCCTATGCCATTGTTCTCCGTGATCAACTGACAGCAGAGGGATTTCCTTCAAGAGTATTATACCTTAAAACCAAAGACGCGGAAACCAGGCAGGGATCTCCGGGCCATGTAGTGACCGAGGTATACCTGAAAGATCTTCAAAAATGGGTCTTTGTAGACGGACAATTCAATGTAATGCCAACCTTAAATGGAAAACCATTAAACGCGGTTGAATTTCAGCAGGCCCTGAGCCGGCACTATGATGCTGTTGTACTTGCAAGCCGGGATAATGTGTCCAAAACAGGCTATACCGATTTTGTATACGATTATCTATACTATTTTGATACGGCGCTTGATAACCGGGTGCTGCCCGCGGATAAAAAATTCAGTTTGGAGGGCAAACGTTCGCTGATGCTTGTGCCAATCGGCGCGAAGAACCTGAGTAAGATCAGTTTCTGGAACTCGGTGGTGGATTATTGTGTTTATACGAATTCAATAAAAGATTTTTATGCGAGGCCAAAATAAGTACGTGAATATAAAAAGGCTTGAAAATTTCAAGCCTTTAATTTAACCGGTACGCGATACCTATTTTTTCTTAAATAATAATTTAGCATTTGTCCAGTCATTGGACGCATCAATGAACTGGATCATTTTCTCCCAGTTGCCTACAGGCTCATAGCTGTTTAGATATTGTTTTCTAACTTTAATGCGCACCAAATCTCCTGTCGTAGTAGCTTCAGTAATAAAAAGGCCGGTTTCATTAGAAACGTTTTTATTCAATGCCTCTACGCCTTCTGCCGAATAACCCTCCGGTATTTTCAACTCTATCTGGTATTCGATGCTGCGGGCATAAGGCATATAGATATCGATATCTCTTTTTCGCTGTTCGGGTTTTATGGAGAGTGGCTGTCCCTGTATCTTTCCTATTTCAAGGATCAGGTTATTGCCGGCATTCTTTACCAATCCTTCCAGGTTAAAGGAAGAACTGTAAATAAAATCGGGAGAGGTATGACGTACTCCTAAATTGTCGATCTTAAAGTTTTTAAGATCGCTTACCTCCTGTTCAAACCAGCCTTTGGCTTCGCTGATAAAAGCGTCCTTTTGTTTTTTCCGGGCTTCTGCAAATGCATTCCTTACCTCATCTACATATTTGCGGCTCTTTTTGCCATCCTCCAGTTCTTCCAGCAGTGACTTTTCTTCACCCATGGCCTTGCGCTCCGCTTCATAATAATCTTCGTAAAGGATAAGCTGTCTTTGCTGATCATATTTATAGTGTCCCTTAATAATACTTTTCCGCTGTACGGCAAGACTGCTATTATCAGGGTTCAGGGACATGATCAGTTGTTCGATATGCCCGTTTTTTCCGGCAGTGGATTCAGGTACTTTTATTCCAGGGCCGGCTTCTGCTAATTTAAACATTGCGGAAGTGGACATGATCATTTTGCTGGAATTCAGTTTCACCGAACTGGTTGTTTTTGCACCTTCAATCGATTCGGGCGCGGCAAAAGGAATATCATATACTGATTGAATAGAAAATAGTTTATTGGTCCCCATCAGGAAGGCCGTATTGGTTAGATCATCCAGGCCCATCACTTCATTCATCCGAAATCCCGTGCGTGGACTACTGACCAGGATCGCGGGTTGCAGTTCAGCCGCTTTAAAGGTACAATTCAGGAGAAATGCCAGTCCATCATAGGTATAATCTCCACTTTGAATGGATCTTTGAAGCCGTTCAATATCAAAATTCAGCAGCTTTGAAAAACGGAATGTATAAAATAGGTGCGCGGCCTTGTCCTCATCACTCATTTCCTTAAAGTCCAGTCCGGATTGTTTTGCCATTTTTTTTGCAGCCGTCACTATTTGTGCAAATTCACTATAACCACCTCTTGCATAAAATGCGTTATAAAATTCTGTTGCCAGGCTTCGGGACTGCATTTCTATTATCTCATCCGAGCTTTTATTCTTGTTAACCTCGCCCGGCTTACTGATTCCCAGGAACTTTCTGCCCGGACCCTTATACCCAAGGGAAATACTCATGCGGATCAATGGCAGCTGCAGCGCAGGAGCTACCCACAAAGAAGTTTCAAAAGCAGGCATATTCTTTTTTTCCACATCAATGATGATATCATTATCATCGTTCTTTGCTACTTTCAGGTCCGGCGCGCCATTATAACTCCTGTAATCGATAGCAAACTTTTTACCCAGTTGCCCATGAAAAGAATAATGAAGTACAGGCGCTTCGTCAAATAAAATGACATTGTAAAACTTATCGCTGAAATCGTTGGTCAGCACCTGGTCGGTGGCTATAAAATAATCGATAATATCACCCGGCTGCAGATCAGGTATTGCGAGTTTGGCTTTTTTTACTGTCGATTCGTCCTGGGTGAGTACGATATCATCCGCATTGATCTCTCTGATGGTCTGGTTGGGCTTGATCACTCTTACGCCGATGAATGTGGTAGATTTTGCTTTTGTCAGGAAACCACTGCGCTTTATAAAGCGGGTAAAATTCATTTCCGAATATTCATCCACAGACGACTTGTCGTTTACTTTTACCATTTCCCTTACTATCTCGGTGATGGAAGACTCTTTTTTGCTTCCAAAACCAAGGCCGGTTACCGCGAACTTTGATTTACTATCGGCCGAGAGTTCTGTGTGATGCGCGATAACAACCTTGGAAACAGTGGCGTATTCAGCAGGTACCTGCCTGTTTTTGAATTCGGGCTTATCCCATCCCCATACTTCGTTCCTGGTCTTATCCGATTCTTTACGATATTCCATCTCTTCTTTGGTCTGGGTAAATGCCTGCTGGCATGTACAGAAAAAAAGAACAGATAAAAAGATACGGGTGGTGAAAATGGCTCTCATTAGTGGTGGTTTATTTTACTTTTATTAGTACGATCTGCTGGTTATAAAAATTCTTAAGCTGATCAATGTCTTTATTCCATTGTATAAACTGCTCAGGCTGAATATCCGATTGGTGCAGGATGATCTCGCAGCGGTAGTTGAGTTTGGACCCGTTCATGGTATAGCCTCCTGAAAAACTGTAGGCAGGTCGCTGTATGGCAAGATTAGCTGGCAGAGTGCCTGCTTTTTTCCCTTCTGGAAGATTGATCTCGGTTTCAAATACCTGGTGGTTTTTAAAGTAAAACCAGTAAGGCAGTTTGCGCAGGGAGGTATCGATCTTAAAATTCTCCAGGCTACGACGGTTATTAATTTCAAGATAAGTTTCATCCCCGAATTCCGTAAGCACATTTTTCCATACGATATCGTAGTCTACTTTCAGATCTTTATTATAGTCGGAAAGGTTTGTCACTTTCATCGAGCTGATGAGAAAATTATTTTTCCCTTCAGACAGGTATCTTGTCAACGCGTTCTCCTGTTTTTCCTGGTTTACCCTGTTTAATCCGGACAATAACCATTCTTTATTCTCTCCCTTCCAGGTTTGTTCTATATGGCCTTTTAAATTAGGTCCATCTATAGACAATTGTCTTTTCTCATAGCTGGTGTTTTGAAGATAACTCGCCACCGGTACTTTGGTAAGAATATAATCAGCTCCGTTTTCAATAAGTATCTCACGTCCCTGTATACGTTCTGCTACTTCGCCCATGCCGATATACTTTTCGGTCGCATCGAGAAACATGGGTTTTCCTCCATTCATCCATGCAGAGATCATATGATTATCTACTGAAAGGGAAGGTGTGCTATAATTATACACAAGATGTTTCGTGTCGATCCAGCATTTCCTTGCATCCAGTCCAATGGAGCGCAGCATTTCTGTTACGAGGTTGGCCATGCCTTTACAATCGCCGTATTTTTTTCTCAGCACTTCCTGTGCTTTCTCCGGTTTGAATCCTGCAATACCGTCTTCAAACGCGATGTACCGGATATTATCCTGCACCCAAAGGAATATAGCTTTTACTTTTTCCTGTTCGCTGCTCAGGTCCTTCGAGATTTCTATTGCTTTTTCCCGGATGGGTTTTTCATCATTCCCTATTTCCAACACCAGTTTATGATACCAGTTATACTGATCTTTCAGTGTATTGAAATAAGTGAGATTACCATTCGTTGTATCGGCCGAACGATTCATTAGCAACAGGTGTGGCACGTGGTAGGCTATGCCGGGCGGTGTATTCCACCGGGGCAAAGCCGGGGGAG
>CAZGSG010000136.1:0-3356 GCA_964528095.1 uncultured Terrimonas sp. | reverse complement strand
AGGAGGGAACATAGATCTTTATCTCCTGTTCTATAGTAGGTTCCGATTCCATAAAATGTACACTGGTGAAATAATGTGGGTCGAGAATCGTTTTTCGTATAACTACTTTTGAAGTAGAGCCCTTTTTGACAAGGGGAAGAGAAAAATGACAAACCCGTGCATCGGAATAAAAGATGTCTGCTGAACGGTAAAATTCATAAACCGGGGTAATGCCATGTTTTTTTGACTGGTCTACCAGTATATCTACATCATCGATCCTTTCCATATCACTATAAAACTCCGCGACAGGTAGTTCAGTGCGGTAGCTAGTGCAAAAATAGCTGCGGCTGGTTTCCTCTTTTATCAGGACGGGATTGGCATCATTCCCCTTTACAAACCTGAATTCGCGTTTTGCCATGCTGATCACCACATTCTTGTTTTCGGCATCTGGGGTTTGTGCAAATGCCTGTAAGAGGCCGGTTACACTCACAATTGCCAGCAGTATTTTTTTCATACGAAGTAAAACTGGTGCCCACTTTAGTTTTGGTTAGGGTGCCGTTGGGGCACCGGGCAGCTGTTGCGGGCGCAAGATATAAATTTCTTTGGCTTTTGGGTAATTGGAGAGTTCCCTCACAATGCCCTGTCATTTCCAGCCTGTGTAGCTTCCCGCAACATTTTTTTTAACTGCAATAGATGTATGCTGATCTTAGATATTGTTGTGGGACCGGAGGCCTGGGTAAAACATCCCGATGACCGAAGTTTGTCAGTCCCTTCGGGGCCGGTGAGGAGTTGGAGACATCCTCACAATAACTCCATGCTTTTATGAGTAGAACTTATCTCGAGAGTATTTCTTTATTAAATGACCAGCTTAGCCAGTGGGCTCCCGAAATGAATTTACAGCTCATGTATTTCGATAGGGATTTCAAAGGAGCTAACAGAGAAAATGAGCGAAGGAAGAATTTAACTATTTGCACAGGGTTGAGTTAAGGAGTATTTTCACTACGTGAAAAAGCCGCTACTACATGACCTTATAAAAACACTTTTTATCTAGTAAAAAGCTTGGGAGACAACAATAAAAATTGGAGCATTAAGCACAACAGAATATATTAAACAAGTCCTTTCTTTAGAACGGCCTTACCAGCGAATAGGACAATGCAGATCCACCCCCTTCTTTCTTTTCCGAAAGAAATAAAATACGTCCGCCTTTTACGGCTTCAAACCTGCAATCGAAAATAGCTGTCTTGCCATTAAACCGGTTTGTCAGTTGCAGTTCCCAGTTACTGGCTTTGTATTTACCCTTGTATTGCTGTTGCGAAAACTTCGCCGCCCCCACCTGCCCCGATGCGCCATTGTGTTCACTTGCATAATCGGTGCCGTTCACAAATGTAAATTCGTCTGCTAGTGAGGTAGCCGTGCTCCCGGCATATCCGCCTGTGGCGGCATAATAATAACTTAAGGAAGCAAAGTCTGTACTGCTCCAGCGACCAACCAGGTCGGCTGAGGCTACGGCAAATTTATTGCGGTACTGCATGGTCACTACTCTATCCCAACCAAACTCAGTATTATGGTAAGCGCCGAATGCGGCTTCATAAACAGCTTTGGTCGGCGTAACGAATTCAAGATAACGCCCGGTTGATTGATAATCGTGCAATTTGAAAAGCACAACATGCACAGCCTTTCCTGAATTTGTTTCTGTGGCATCGGCGCGAATAAAAGTAACAGACTGAAAACTCTGGATAGAACCATACTCCAGGTTGTGGATGTTTACATAGTGAGGGGCAACCAGCAGGTTCCAGGCATTCATATCGCCTGCCTTCAACACGGAGTTATACCCATCTGTCGCTTTATTGGGATAATGTATCAATACTTTAATATTGTCCTTTGTTGTCTCTACCCAATCGGGGTTTTCAACGCTGGCCCAGCCATCATCAAAATTGGTGGTGGTAAATGTGAATTTATTTGTTGTAATAGTATTGCCTGTTACCGGTTTAACGGTGTCCGGCTTTAAGAGCCGGACTGTTTGCAGCATATTGCTGATCGTTGCCGTATATTCATTGCTATTCGACAAGGTGACGATACTTGCGCAGCGGTTATAACCGCTATAAGTAGTAAGCAACACATCAACCGGCCTGCCTTCAAATACAAAACCCCCTCTCCTGTTCTTTACATTCCATCCATCGAGCTGCCATGTTTCGTTAGCAATGGCGCTGTCCTTTACATTATAGGATTTTACTACCAGTTCGGCCCATTCACTATCCAGGTCGGTATCTATATTACCCGTGCCTGCCTTTGCCGTTATGAATAAAAGCTGGCACCAGGTTTTTGTTTTGTTATTAATGCTTGAATAGATAAGCATATTCTTTTTTGCCTCCTGTTTCCAGCCTTTTGGTGGGGTGAACCGGAGAACATCAAAGACCCTTGGCTGGGCAATGGAAATCGCTGCCAGCAGTACCATTGCCGAAAGAAGAATAATTATTTTCATACCTTTTTCATACATTTTAATCTTTCATGAGTTGGATATTGCTGATATACACATTCACATTATCGCTATCATCCGTTACATTTCTCCAGTAAATAGTATTGAAGCGCGTTGTTGCCGGCACACCGCACTGGATACAGTCTTTTCCAAAGGCCATTTTAAATGTAGCCGACTCGCCAATGGGTTGATCATTTACAGAAAGACGACATTCCCCTTCTTTCATTTGCACAGTAATGTGCACTATCGTTTTTTTATCCGTGAACTGCGTTAAAGAGGAACTGAAGTAAAGACCTTCTTTACCATTATCCCTGTTATTGCCTTTTGTATTATGAATTTCGGCCTGCAGCACGCCGCGGTAATTAGAGGCGGCCTGCAGGTTCGCGTCATTACCGGACACTATTTTTATATCGATGGTTTGCCTGTCGGGTGGTAACTCTTCATCACCATTCGGTGCCAGCAACGCGGTAGATAAACGCAGGTTGATGGCGCCGCCGGTATACCCGCTAAAGCTTTTATCCGTGACCACGTCAAACTGCAACGTAAAGTTCGCGGGCAGCGGCCTGGGCAATGTAAGCGGCAGCACGGGATTATTTATACCTAATCTCAACCACTTGCCTTTTTGATCAACAATGTTTACTACAGCCGCCTTCTTGCCAAAGGTTCGGGCATACCAGCCAGCCGGCATTGTACCCGCAGCGGTTGCTGAAAAATTATCATACAATAGAACATTGGCGGGCAATTTCGTAGGAGCCTTCGCGTCCATTGCCGGTGCTTTGTATTTGTTTCGGTAAGCCGCCAGCCTTGCCAGCATCTCCGCCTCATTACTCGGCTTGTAGTCGATGCCTTTTATTTTTTCGGGTTCAAAGAAATAATTGTAGAGATAATCGTAGTTGATATT
>CAZGSG010000135.1:0-14867 GCA_964528095.1 uncultured Terrimonas sp. | reverse complement strand
GAAGGTTACTCCAGCCAGTGCCCAATACAAGATCCGGGGAAATGTGTATGACAGTTCCCGTAACTACGCTATTGAGCTGGTAACTGTATTGTCTACCGCCGGTAAAGGCGCGTTGACCAATGAAAACGGTTATTATGAAATAGAAGTGAGCGAGAAAGATTCGATCTGGTTCAGCTACCTGAACAAACCGACTGTAAAATTTCCCGTGGCAAAGATCGCCAACCCGATGGCCTTTGATATTTCCCTTAAAATAAACGTGACTGTATTAAAAGAAGTAAAGATCAAACCGCGTAATTACCGGCAGGACTCGATCCAGAACCGCCAGGACTATGCAAAGATCTTCAATTACCAGAAGCCGAGACTCACTACAGTATCTCCGTCGTATGGGCAGGCAGCGGGTTTTGATCTTGACGAGATCATTAATATGTTCCGTTTCAAACGAAACAGGAGCATGCTTTCTTTCCAGAAAAGACTACTGGGACAGGAACAGGAAAATTTTGTGGCGCATCGTTTCAGCAAGGCACTGGTCCTCCGCCTCACCGGTCTTACCGGCGAAGTCAGGGATAGTTTTATGCTGGTCTATCGCCCTACTTATTTGTTCACGCTACGGAGTGATGAATATACTTTTCAGAAATATATCAAGGACTCTTACGAACGATTCAAGCGGGGATTGCCGCCCGTTCCATTCCTGTTCAGAACCGAAGATGAGGAAGATGAAAACTAAAAAATAGATAACGCGTGCAAGAGGCTATGCGCTCGTTATTGTATTTCGGATCTTATTTCAGATTCTTACTATTAATTTTTATAATAAGGAAAACAATGTTTTCTTCTCCTATTTCTTTTACAACTTAAACTTACTGCTGTGAAAAAATTAACCCTGCTTCTCCTGCTTTCAGTATGGCTCACAAATGGTTTTGCACAAGCTGATACAAGTCTGCCATCTTTTGTAAGAGACAGCCTTGATCAGTATATCAATAAAGGGCTAGCCGAATGGAAGATCCCCGGACTCTCCGTATGTATAGTAAAAGATGGAAAAGTAGTATTGATGAAAGGATACGGAGTAAAAGAGGTTGGTGGTTCCGACAAAGTGGATGAGAACACGCTTTTTATGATTGGCAGTAATACAAAAGCGTTTACAGCAACCGCTTTATCCTTACTGGATGATGAAAAAAAATTATCATTGGATGATAAAGTATTGAAATGGTTACCCAATTTTAAAATGTATGATCCCTGGGTAAAAAAGGAAGTAACTGTGCGCGACCTGCTTTGTCATCGCCTGGGTTTTGAAACATTCCAGGGAGATTTTATGTATTTCAACTCTGATCTTACATCAGCTGAAGTAATGGAAAAGCTGGGCAAGGTAAAACCCATGTATAGCTTTCGCAGTAAATGGGGCTATTGCAATGCGGCATTCATGACCGCCGGAGAGATCATACCTAAAGTAACAGGGAAAACCTGGGCGCAATTTATAACAGAACGGATTTTTACGCCATTGGGAATGACCCGCAGTCTTGCTTTATCAAAAGATATCTATGCCGCCAGCAATAAAGCCACTGCCCATAGTATTGTAGAGGGGGAGATAAAAAAAGTGCCTTATGGCAAATTGGATAATCTTTCTCCTGCCGGCAGCATCTCTTCCTCTGCCAATGATATGAGTAAATGGGTGACAATGCAGTTGGCTACCGGTAAGATGAATGGTAAGGAAATTTTTGATGCGGGAGTGATCCGCGAAACAAGAGTGCCGGCTTCTATCCTGGGTAATGGTGGGCATCCTTATAATCGCGCTCACTTCTACTTATACGGACTGGGATGGTTTCTACAGGAGTATAGCGGCCGCAAGCTTGTTGAGCACACAGGAGGTGTAAATGGTTTTGTAACCGGGGTGACATTGGTACCCGAAGAAAACCTCGGCATCGTTGTATTGACGAATACAGATGGCAATAATTTTTTTGAATCACTGAAATGGGAAATCCTTGACTCTTATCTTAAACTGCCCTACCGCAACTACAGTGGCGCTGATCTTGCTAACCAGAAAAAAAATGAAGCCCGGGAACAGCGGGATTTAGACAAAATAAAACAGACCATTGCCAGCAACCCAAAAACGAGCCTCGCACTACAGGCTTACGCGGGAGCATATGTACATAATGTGTACGGTAAGATGACCATCACTATAGAGAACAATAAGTTGGCTGCACGCTTCGAACATCATAAAGGACTGGTAGCAGTGCTTAGCCCGTTGGGAGGTAATAATTTTCAGGCAGTATTCAATGATCCCTTATATGGTCAGAAAGAATGGCCATTTAAAACAGAGAATGGAAAAGTAAAATCGGTGACAGTAACAGTAGCGGATTTCGTGGAGTTTACCCCGTATGAATTTGTGAAATCAGCCACTAAATAATTACCGGTTCTTAACCAGTCGATTTTGATAAACTTTGCCAATCTTTGAAGTCGTTGGCCCCATTAACGGCCTGATTTCTAAAAATGCAAACAATGGAACAAACAACTTTAGGCATCGGCACCAGGTTACAGCATACGCAGTATGGTCCCGGTGTGATCGTAGGCATTAAATATGCAACCTATCTTATCTCTTTTATCAATCATGGTGTTAAGGAGATAGACAAGACTGATGAAAAGCTGGATGAGATTATTCCTGAAAATGTAAGTGTGGAGATAGAAACTACCAGCGAAGTAGAAAGATCCTTGCTGAAGATACTGCGGTTATGGAATGGATTTTCTGAATTGGTACCGCTGGGCGATCGCTGGAAAGGCGGCACGATGTTATTACAACCAGCAGATAAAAGTTTGAAACCTAAGGAAATTCCTGTGGAAGATTTTTTTCATAAGATCGTGATGTTACGCGACAGGTTGCGGGTACTGGAACAAAATATCAATAGCCATAAAAAATTAAACGACGAAGAGAAGGTGAATATTCAACAGTACATCACCCGTTGCTATGGTTCACTGACCACCTTCAATGTATTGTTTAAGAATAAGGAACAATGGTTTACAGGCGAAAAGGGTGGAAAAGAGGAATAATTGCACCGGGAAAAGCAGCTTGCCCAAGCGGCGAAAGCGCTACCTGGCGGGCTTATCCGGCGTTCCCAAACCGCAATTAGGGCTAAATTCCCGCAATAAGTACAATATTTTAGCGTTAGTGTATCCGTCAGCTCTTTTACCGGCCTGTAAAGCGCATGGTATACGGAGCATAGAACCCAATCCTTATTAAAACCAATTATTATGACAACCGCGATTGCCCCCGCACCAGAGCAATGGTATGACAAAACCTGGCTCGTTATCGTTCTCTGCATTTTCGTTTTCCCTGTAGGACTTTATGCTTTGTGGAAATCTGAGCAATTCTCCAAAACCTGGAAAATCGCAGGAACAGTATTAGTCGCATTCCTTGTAGTTGGCGCTATTGCTATTAACGATCCCTCCAAAGAAAACCCCTCAACAGCAACTGCTACTCCAGCAGCGTCTGAACCTACAACTGCAAGTGAAAAGAAAGAAGACAAGGCAGAAAAGGCAACTTTATTTATTGCTGAAACTCCCGATCATTTTAAAAATGCTTTTAACGCTTATACCAGCTCCAACAATCTCGATTTTACAATCGATGAACTGGAAGTAAAGGAAGGAGAGGTACAAAATACATTTCAATACATGTTTACCGACCATTTAGGCCTGATAGGCACTATCAATAAATCTGATGGAAGCGTAAAAGGTGTGACGATGATCGGATCTGGAGATGGGACTGCTAAGTCTGGTGGTAATATCATGTTATGCATGCTTTCGATCATTGCAACAGTTGATCCTTCTATCAAACCTGAAAACAGGGTGGATGTACTGAAAGCCCTGGGACTGTTGGGAGACAAGGACGTTGATATAATGAACATGTCTACCAAAACTGACCGGAATGGAATTCATTATTTTATCAGTTCAAGCCGGGCAATGGGTATGATGTTTGGTGCATCAAAAGAATAAGCGCTGAAAACAAGAAAATAAAAAGATGCCGGGCCTGAGTACAGGTCCGGCATCTTTATTTTAATATTCGATAATTTCGGCATGAGCATACCAGGACTACCCAATGTCAATAAATTTATATGAACGAAATATCGTTGTGAGGCTTTTCCTTTTCAGGATCAGTTTTTTTGTTCTTGCCTTTACCATCGTTTATCTTTTCAAAGCCGGGTTATCCGATTATGCAGCTGTATTGTTCTTTATATTAACGCTTATCGCTATTTTCCCCGTTACTGGTTTAACTATTCATTCGAATGCACTACACACCAGGCAGTATTTCTTTTTTGGGTTGTTTATTCGCAAAGTATCTTTTGAAGCAACAGATGGATTTACCCTGATTCCATACGAACTGGAATTAGACGGCTCCTGGGATATGATCCCTTCGATTATGCCCTCACTTCCGCATTCATTTAATTTCAGAAAGTTTATAATAAAGTCGGGCAACATAACAAAAACTATGCGCCAGGTAAAGTTGAAATTATCAGAAAAAGAGCTTCGGTTGATCCGTGAATATTTTGGCAGTTCTATTTGTTAACCGATGGACTATAATATGATAAATTTGTACATCATTTTTTATACCCGGTATTTATATGGAAAGGAATTACGTTGAAGATAAAAAGTTTGATCAAACAGATTTTACAAAAACCCGGCTGCCCGTGGCAGAGTATGAGAATTGCAGTTTTGTAAACTGTGATTTTTCTAACCAGGACCTTTCTGATAGCTGCTTTTCCGAATGCGTTTTTGACAAATGCAATATGAGCATGGCAAAACTCATAAAAACTTCATTCCGGGATACGCGGTTTTCCAACTCTAAGTTATTGGGATTACATTTTGAATACTGCGATCCCTTCTTACTGGCTGTTAACTTTGAAAATTGCAACCTGCATCTCGCCTCTTTTTATAAACTGAAGCTTAAAAAGACTTCATTTAAAAAATGTGTACTTACCGAGGTGGATTTTATAGAGGCCGATTTTAGCGCTTCGGTTTTTGATAGCTGCGATTTTGCAAAAGCGAGATTTGAGAATACAATCCTGGAAAAGGCAGATCTGCGTACATCTTTTAACTATTCAATTGATCCTGCACTGAACCGAATAAAAAAAGCGAAGTTTTCTTTCCCGGCGGTTACCGGATTGTTGGATAAATATGATATTGATATTTATTAAACAAAGTTGTATTTTTCGACAGCAGAAAATCGATCAAACTAACAAGCCCATATGTCAGCATCCCCAGTTGCCGAACAGCTAAACCCCGTGGAATATCCAACACTATCCGACAGGGTTCAATCTACTTTTATTGATACCATTTTTATCGTCATCCTGATGTTTGTGTTTGCATCAGTTCTTGACAAATATGAAAATGCTCCCGATTGGATCAGGATAGCATTGTTCTTTGGATTGTGGGCTGTGTATGAACCTGTATGTACTTCGATGGGCTTTACAATTGGGAATTATGTAAAAGGCATTCGTGTACGTCGCCACGCTGACACTTCAAAAAGAATCAATATTCTTTATGCCTTTCTTAGATATATTATAAAAGTACTGTTGGGCTGGCTTTCGTTTATTACAATGCATGGTGATCCTCAAAAAAGGGCAATTCATGACATGGTAGCCGGAAGTGTGGTTATTAAACGATCGACAAATAAACCGCGGCTTTGATTGCATCGGATAGTACATATCTTCAATAACTTGCAATCTTAATTATCCCGGCCATATACCTGGCTTCAACCGTAAGCATATGAAACCTCTTTTATTCATTTCATTAGCCCTGTTACTCGGTCTGCAAAACCCCGCACCTATTTCTTTTCAAAATAAAAAATCCGGACCGCATCAGTTTTTTAAACAACAGGATCCTGTTGCAGGATTCTGGAATTGGTTCAGAGAAAATGAAAGCCGGTTAAAAAAGTTTGAGTCAGACCCTGGCAAATACCTGGATGAATTATTGAAGCAGGTAAAAAAAATCCGGGATGGACTTGCCATCGAATTACAACCACCTGCTAATGGCGTCATCAACATGACCGTTTCTGCGGACGGCGATATTGATCTTTTTCCGCTGGTTAAAAATATTGTTGAAAAAGCCCCCAGGATTAAAGGCTGGAATTTCATTGCCTTTCGCCAAAGAGTTCCTGCCGATAAGATAGCCGGCATGAAAGTAAAATTGCAGAACCTGGAATTGGACCCTGTTAAAATGAAATTCTACCCTGTTGTCAATACTGGTTCCCTGGATGTGATCATCTATGTGGATGGCGTAACAGAAGAAAACTATAACCAGGTAGCGTACACCGGGCTTTTGTTATTGGATGCCGTTCTCGGAGAGTATGACTGTGTGACAAAGGTGAATAACTATGATTTTCATAATATGCCCGTAAAAAAAGAAGATCTCGAAGGTGCGTTGCCGTTATTGGAACTGCCTGCTTATGTCGACAGGTTTCATGCATCTAAGAAAAAATAAATCAGCCGCTATCTGCCGAAATCGGTAACTAACAGAATCTAGGCCTGCCGAGTTTAACTTGTTGCCCTCAAGTCATGTTTGCTCAATTGGCTTAGGGAGTATAAGGGCGGCCACCTGTTGCAGTTTTAAACCCAGGGCCAACCCCGGATAAATCCCTGCGAAATCGCCTGTCGTACACATTGCCTTCACTTTGCTACCACATTGCTACCATCGGTTGTGGACCGAAACGATGGACGAGGGATGGACGAGGAGTGGAACCAAAACGAAGAAAATCACCGTATTTTTTTCAGAAAGCCTGGTGTCTTATCCGAATCTTTTATTCAGTAACTTTTCAGCATGAAATGGTTAATCATTCTTCTGTTCCCTTTTTCAGTTTTTGCGCAGAATGCAAGCTGTGATATTCTCATCATTAATGGTAAGATCATTGACGGCGCGGGTAATAACTGGTATTATGGCAACCTGGCCATTAAAGATGGAAAGATTGTGCAGGTGGGTCGTAATATAAATCCAACGGCTAAAAAAATCATTGACGCGAAAGGATTAATTGTTGCGCCCGGTTTTATAGATGTACATACACATATTGAAGACGATGAAGCAAAAGATCCAACGGCTGCCAGTTTTATTTATGATGGCGTGACCACGGTGGTTACTGGCAACTGCGGCTCGTCAAGAGTAGATGTAGAAAAATACCTGGGCTGGATAGACTCATTACGCCTGTCTATCAATGTTGCTACCCTGGTAGGCCATAATGATATCCGGAAAGCAGTGATGGGGCGCGCCAATCGCGATGCCAGTCCTGCTGAAATGGAAAAAATGGAAACCCTGGTCGATAACGCAATGAAAGGAGGGGCTGTTGGTCTTTCTACCGGTCTTATCTATATTCCCGGTACCTATACCAAGACCCCGGAGATCGTGGCACTGGCAAAGATTGCCGCCGAATACAATGGCGTATATGCCTCCCATATGCGTGATGAAGGAGATAGCGTGACACAAGCCATCGAGGAGGCGCTGACCATTGGCCGTGAGGCCAGGATCCCTGTTGAGATCTCTCATTTTAAATTGAGCGGCCAACATAACTGGGGCAGGAGCAAAGAAACAGTGCCCATGATAGAAGCGGCCAGGAGAGAAGGGATCGAGGTTACGATCGACCAATATCCTTATACTGCGAGCAGTACCAGCATCAGCACATTGATCCCTGATAACATTCTTGCAGACGGGCAGGATTCCATTAAAGCGCGGTTACAAAACCCCGCAATAAGAAAACAGGTGATCGCCGAAATGCTGAGAAAACTGAAGAAAAGAAAACTAAAACACTTTAGTTATGCGGTAGTGGCCAGCTATGCAAAAGATAGTAGCTATAATGGTAAAAGTATTGAAGAGATCAACCTGATGCGTGGCAAAAAACATAAAGTGAAAGAGGAAGCTGAAACAGTTATAGAGATCATGATCAACGGTGGCGCCAGCGCTGTATTTCATGGAATGAGTGAAGAGGACATCAAACGCATCATGCAATACCCGTTCAATATGTTTGCCAGTGACGCGTCTATCCGCGTGTTGAACAGCGGCATGCCGCATCCACGCGGATACGGCACTAATGCGAGAGTACTGGCCAAATATGTAAGAGATGAAAAAGTAATTTCACTCGAAGAGGCGATAAGAAGAATGACCTCCTTACCTGCGCAAAAATTTCAGCTCAAAGGGCGGGGTTTATTGGAAGAAGGTATGGCCGCCGATATCGTAATATTTGATGAGAAGGAAGTGCAGGACATGTCCACATTTTCCAAACCCCATGCCTACTCAAAAGGTTTTCAGTATGTGTTGGTAAACGGGGAGCTGACAGTAGATCATTCAACACATACAGGCGTGCGCGCAGGCAAATCGTTATATGGCCCTGGTCATAAATAGAGTATTGTAAAAATATGATATAGAGATCCCCATTTAAAGTCTATCTCTTTCATTCTTTTACTCCTAGCTATAACGGGGGATTGATTTATTATTAACTATAGCACTAAACAATTCCTTCCTGTATTTTTTATCCTTCTGCAAGGATGCCATAAACCGGTCTAACTGTTCTTTGGAATACCATTGATCGGTACCTGACTCAACAGCGTCCTTAACAGTAGTGATGCTGATCAGGCATCCCGAAAAGATATGCACGGCCGCGGTATCTGATGCCAGGCGCTTATGCAGTATGGAAATGTCATCATAATTTTTATATTGTAATGCTGTATATGCATACAATCGCAGGGCCGGATTTTTACTATACGACATCGCAAGCAACTCATCTTTGGTAGCAATTTTAACCAGGTAAGCAAAACTATACCAGGCGGCTGCCGGCGCTCCTGCAAACCCAATCGCGGATGCTGTGATCGTATTTGATCTCAGAATAA
The DNA here is from genome assembly GCA_964528095.1 of uncultured Terrimonas sp. Taxonomy (GTDB): domain Bacteria; phylum Bacteroidota; class Bacteroidia; order Chitinophagales; family Chitinophagaceae; genus CAZGSG01. The sequence goes on along the minus strand of CAZGSG010000135.1, from coordinate 6,015 downwards.
CATTTTCCAATAACCTTACAGAATCTTTATGTGTTTGCTGGGTATACGCCGCTGTTGAAAACATAACAGCTATTGCGAATGCAACTGATTTTCTATACTTCATACCATTCATTTTCTCATAGATGCATTTTATTGCAGCATTACACAAGCATTTACTCACCAGCCACCGCCACCGCCACCACCACCGCCGCCGCCGCTGCTACCACCTCCCGAAGAAGAACCACCACCTGAAGAACTGGATGGAGGTGTACTTGCCGATGAGATAGCGCCGGAAAAGGATGAAGCAAAAGAAGAGCTGAAGCTCTGGCTGTCTTTGGTAAAACTTTGTGAAAAAGAAGATACCGCTGTTGCCGTGCCATCGAGATAAGCCGTTTCGATGATTTTTTCGAACTGCTCACCCCATGTTATTTCACAGCCCAGGGCTATGGCAAAGGGTAAATATTTTTCATAAAGGGCCAGCGTTCTTTCCGGTGGATTCATCAGATCAAATCTTTTTTCATCAGCCGTGGAAAGAAACATCCGGAAACCTTCTATCTTGTCCATTAGTTGTCGCCCCTGCTGGTTGTATGCGCTTAGTATCCTGGAAAATATTTTTAATACGATGATACAGAGCGCAAGGCCTCCTGCAAAATAAGCCAGCTGTAAGGGATTGCCCTGTTTCAGGGCAATGACAATGCCTCCAAAAAAACCCCATACTGCCGCTATAACACAAACCAGGATAGGAATGGTTGTGTAAGATGTATTCAATGTAAACAAGCCACCCTGTTTCTTTTGTTTTTTACCATCCTTGTTCTTATAATTTTTCTCACAATCATTTTGAAGCAATGTGTTGAGGCGTCCCAGGTCCTTATTATATTTCCCTCTTTCTATAGTAGTACCGATCAGGTCCTTTATATCATTATCATAATCGTTGTAATTAGTAAAGGGGGCTATCGACTTTTTATCACTGCTTTTTATCGTGTATGCATTATGTTTGATCAATAGTCCTTTCCTGTTTACCTCTATCCCGATTTTATTTCTAACAGCAGCATCGACAATAGTGGCGGCCGTTAGTTTCCTTTCGAATTTCTGATGGTATATATATCCCAGTGCTGCGGGTGAATATCCTGCAGGAGGTTCATACTGTGGGTAGATTGTTCCTTTTTCGGGATCACGACCATACCTGAACCAGTATATAAAACAAAATAGAAGACTGAATATAGCAGCTATTGGCATGAAGAAGACGCCTTTATTATCCCAGATCGTATTTCCCAGTTTTGTAAAAAATGATGGCGAAGCCACCAGCCCTTTTTGCCAGGAGCTGGCAATGGTTATGCCCCGTTTTGGCAATAAAGGTCCCGATGTTTTAAAAAACAGGATCGTACTATCGCCCCGGGAGATGTTTTTAAACGAACAATCTTCATTGCTGGCACCTTGCTCACCCGTATAACATTTACTGGAAATAATATTCGCGCCTTTTGGAAAAATAACAGTACATGCTGCCGAATCTATCCGGAAAGACCAGCCATTGCCTGTAACGTTCCAATACAATTCGTCAAAGTCCTTGAGCGTTTTTAGCTGATGATCCGTTTCATAGGTGATAGAGTAAGTATAATACCCGTTTTCAAGATAAACACTACTGCTGCCTGTGTAAAGCAGGATCCCGTTCTCATGCTTTTCTGTATGATAGTTTTCCGGCTTCCCATTTTTTAATACTTCTTTTACGCTAAAAGTTGTGTTTTGAAAAAGCTTATTCTTATTGATATAATAAAGAGGGAAAGCACGCACAATGCCTCTTTTTATTTCATCATTCATACCGCCGGCTTCTTCAAGCGATGCATCATTGCCATACAACGGATTTGGGCTACCATTACCATTATAAATACTTATTCTTTCCTGAACCAATAATTTTCCATCTGTACCTATCCATACTGTGCTGTTGAAATAAGTAATCCGGTCACTCTTATCAAATGACAGGTACATCTTCAGCTGCTTGTTATTGTAAAAAGCCCGGTTAATATTTTTTACAAAATATTCTTTATATAGTTTTTTGTTTGCTTCAAACTTTGGGGTCCCTTTTGCTGCATTGATCGATTGATCTCCCGTATTTTCTACCCATATAAAGGACTGAACAATATCCTTTTTACTTACCGCTATAAGCAGGTTTTTTAATTCAGGAAATTTTTTTTCGAACAGGGAAACTGGTATCTTATTTTCTTTAAAAATATCGGAGGTGGTTGAGTATAGCAGTGAATCTATTTCGCTATCTGAAAAATATCGTTCGCTGGGTTTGGTATAGTAATAAGTAATTGGCTTTTGTGCTGCGGCGAATAAACCCTGCACAAGTATTACTAATACTATTACTATTTTTCGCATCATGCTTAGCCGGATCCTGTTCATAAACCTGTTTCATTTAGCGGTTGATCAACGACATGGAATATGTTGAATGAATAGCTGTTTATTGAAACTTTACTTTAGGAGCCACTCTCGCTTCTATATCTTCAGCAAAGAAGACGGCAGGCTTATATCCAAAAACCGATGCGATCATGTTTTTCGGAAATACAGCTACTGACTGATTGTATTCACGCACTGTTCCGTTGTAATATCTTCTTGAATCATTTATTTTATCTTCAATAGCGGCCAGCTGTGTCATCAATTCACGAAAATGTCCATCGGCTTTCAATTCGGGATAATTTTCTGTAATCGTCAGTAAGTTCACCAGGGATTGTTTGAGCCCGCTTGATGCCTGATTCTGTTCCTCAACAGTTGTAGCGGCGACGCTTTGATTGCGCCATTTTGTTACTTCAGTAAATGTCTGGTTCTCATGTCCCGCGTATCCTTTTACCGTCTCCACAAGATTGGGAACAAGATCGTTCCGTTGCTGCAGGTTGGCCCCTATCCCACTAAATCCCTCCTGGGTGAGGATACGTTGTTTGGCCAGCTGGTTAAATACGGTAATGAGTCCAATGATGAGGAGTATAATAGCTATGAGAATAATGACAATGGTAATGGTAGAGGACATCAGGCGGGAGGTTTATGCTATGAATATAAATTTTCTTTTCGAAATAAAAAGCATTCTACCTGCCCTTACTGCAAAACCGTTTTCATCATAGGTCCAAGACGATCAGACCATTTTTTATACTCAAGTCCTGAAGGATGTAGTCCATCGGAGGCAAGCAACGCCGGATTATCTTTTGCTTCGCGTGTAGAGGGTGTGATATCGAGATATTGTGTATTTAAAGCGACGGAAATCTGCTTGTTGATCTCATTGAATGCATCGATCTCTTTTCTTATCCTGGCAGTATCCGAATTCCGGGCATAGGGAGTCACACTATAGTCGGGAATAGAGACTACAAATACATGTGAAGGGAGATTATTTGCCAGCGCGATAGATTTTTGCAATAATAGTGTAAACCTGGAGCGATAGCCCACAGTATCAAGACCCTGGTACTGATCATTGACCCCGATCAGCAGGCTCACAGCGTCAAAAGGGCCTATGGGGTTTTCCCGCGCGATAGCGTTCAGCAGGTTGATGGTCGACCAGCCTGTTGTAGCAATGATCTGTGGTTCATTCATTGGTACGGCATTGGCATTCAACCAGGTTTTTGTCTGTATGGGAAACCGTTCGGCAGGCTGCACATTCTGGCCAATTGTGTAGGAGTCACCCAGCGCCAGGTATCGTTTCTGCCCGGGAACATTTGTACCGGGGTTAGATAGTGGCGGTTGTGTATACCCTTTATTCTTACTGCAGGATAGCAGAATAAGAAAAAGGGTCGTGATGCCCAATATGGAAAAAGCGCTCCTCATGTATTATTAAGATACGTGTAAAACCGAGTAAAGGTTTTTGCAGTTCTGCGGGTTTTCCTGTTAAAAGAACAGGTCCTGGGCAATGAATTCCCCCGGGTCCAGCGGTTGAACTATGTCACAGCAGAAAATTGCTGTATAAAAACGATAAATCGGGTCTTTTATACAGGCATATCATTTGTAGCTTCAGTACATAATCAAAAAACACGCACATGTTACTTCTTGCCTACATAAAAGAACTAAAAATGATGGAGGATGGGAAACTATGGATCGACGAAAATTTCGATAAAAAGCTAAAGGAGATAAATGAAAAGACGGCTTTTATCAGTCCGCTGCCTGGATATAATAGCGTGGCGCAGGTAGTGGCGCATTTGACCGCCTGGCGTAAATCTGTTCTTTCCATTTTAAATGGGGGTAAAAGAACATTAACAATGAAAGATCCCGAAAACTGGCCAGCCAATGAGTTGTTGAAGGAAAAGGGATGGGAGCAATTAAAGAAAGAGTTATACAGCAGCCAGCAGGACCTTGTTCATTTGCTTGACACCAAGGATGATTCATTTTTATCACAGTCTGCAAAGGGAACGCATGAAACATATGACTATTATATCCGGGGGCTTATTCATCATGATATGTATCATTTGGGACAGATCGGGTTGATTGTAAAAATGGTGAAAAGTATGCCCTTCAATAAGGAACGGCCGTTAGAGCATTCAACATTGTGATGATTGGGTTAGCGGAACCTATAAGGTTCCGTTTAAAGCCTCATTAAAAAACAGCCAATATTTGACTTTTGGCTAAAAAGTTTTAGTTTTTCGTCAGGTGAACCTTATAGGTTCCGTTTAGAGCCACATTAAGAAATGCCTAATAGTTAACTATTGACTGGCTGTTTTTGCCTTTGTTGTCAGGCGAACCTTATAGGTTCCGCTGACAACAAATCAATTTTCCTCTTACTTAAGCGCAACCTATAAGGTTCAGGCTAATACCCCACCAGCTTTTGTATACATTCATCCAACCTGCCTTTTGCCATAAAATTCTGCTCGAGCTCTATATTAAATGGGATCGGCGTATCCAAGCTTGCGCAACGCATAACCGGCGCATCCAGCAGATCGAAACAATTCTCAGCAATCCACGCCGCTATTTCTCCGCCAATACCGCCTGTCAGGGAATCTTCATGCAATAATAAAACACGGCCTGTCCTTTTTACCGCTTCGCGTATTGCCAGGTAGTCCAATGGCAATAAAGTGCGCAGGTCAAGTATATCAACTGATATCTCGGGGTGCTCTGCCGCATAATCATCCGCCCAATGTACACCTGCACCATAGGTAATGATGCTTACCTCGTCGCCCTTCCGTACATGTTTTGCTTTGCCTATTTCAATTTCATAATATTCCTCCGCTACCGGACCACTTATACTCCGGTATAGCGCTTTATGTTCAAAAAATAATACCGGATTCGGGTCATTTATCGCTGCGATCAGTAATCCCTTTGCATCCATCGGTGTAGACGGATAGACAACCTTTAGTCCCGGCGTATGTACAAACCATGCTTCATTACTTTGACTATGAAATGGGCCCGCGCCTACGCCACCACCTGTTGGCATCCGGATCACCACGTCTGCATGCTGCCCCCAGCGATAATGCAATTTTGCCAAATTGTTGACTACCTGGTTGAATCCTACGGTTACAAAATCGGCGAACTGCATTTCCATCAACCCCTTATAGCCTTCAAGGCTCAGACCCAACGCTGCGCCAACAATAGCACTCTCGCAGATAGGCGTATTGCGGATTCGATCTTTTCCAAATTCATTGACAAACCCTTCCGTGATTTTAAATGCGCCCCCATATTCTGCAATGTCCTGGCCCATGATGACCAGGTTCGGGTGTTGTTGCAGCGACTGATAAAGCCCTTCCTTGATCGCATCAATTAATCTTAATTCCCGTGATGCCGGCATTAATTCCTTATCCGTTGCCGAGTTATCAATAACCCTGGCCGTAGAAGCTGCCGGAGCATATACATCATTCAACTCGTCTTCTGTATCAATTGTTACAACAACATCTTCGTCAATGATTTCTTCAGCAGCTTCAGTGATAGTGATCTTGCCAGTAGCTTGATCTTGTACACCGATTTTAACGTCTTTAACTTCAACAGTAGCAGTTACAGGAGGTACTACTTTAGCAAGTTTAACTTTGATTTCGTCGCCGATTGCTTTACCGCCAACTGTAGCAACGATGT
>CAZGSG010000134.1:0-14871 GCA_964528095.1 uncultured Terrimonas sp. | reverse complement strand
CTGGAACCAGCTGGGAGTAGTGTATGATAACGCGATGAATAATTTTCCACCCCGGCAATTACCTTCTGGAGAATGGATGATGTCGAGACGTGACAGTTCGAAAAACGTTCATTTATTGTATGGCGCTACAAAAGCTTACAATGAATGGACATCTGTGCCGGTAGTAGACTACGAGGGTACAGACTTCAAAGCGGAAGAACCCTGCTGGTGGGTATTGCCCGACAAAAATCTTTTATCGTTGTACAGGGATAATAGCAAGAGTGGATTTTTATACAGATCGTTTTCCTCCGACATGGGCAGAACATGGAGTAAGCCGGTGAAAACAAATTTCCCGGATGCGGCTTCCAAATTCAGCGATACGCGTTTGAAAGATGGCCGGTATGTGCTGGTATCAAATCCCAATCCCAAAAAACGCGACCCCATGACCCTTGCTGTCAGCGACGATGGTATTGTGTTTAATAAGATGATCTATATCGTGGGTGGTCGTCATATTGACTATCCGGATGTGATGGAGCACGACGGTTACCTGTTCATCGCATTTGCAAGCGCCAAACAAAGTGTGGAGGTCATTCGGGTGAGCTTAAAGGAAATCGATAAAATAAAAATGCCTTCTACTCCGCTCGAAATAAAATAAATTCTAATTCACCGTTAAATTACAAGTATGAATAGTTCGTCATCCAGTAAAGTAAAAAAGCCACAGGTCAACAAACAAGGCTTAACTCTCATTTTTACAATTGTCATGAGCCTTTTTATGTTGCCTGTAACAGCGCAGAATAAAAAGAGCAAACAAAGTAAACAAGCGGCGCAGGTAGTTATCGATAAGCCAGACCCTGTTAAAAATCCGGGGTCACCGCTAATGCTTGCGGGTGACTGGGTACCAACGGACACACATAAGATCGATTATGATAAACTGCCAAGAGTACCCGGCAATTTCAGGGTAGTGAATGATGTGCATCAAACAAATGGAGTGAATCAACATAACTATCTCGCATTTTATGCTGGTAAATACTGGTTGATGTGGAGTGATGGTCCTGGTGTGGAAGATCGCGTAGGCCAGCGGGTGAAGTATGCGAATAGCCCCGATGGGTTGAACTGGACAAGTCCTGAATTTATGACACCGCCACCGGCCGGTTCTGAAAAAGCATCCTGGTATGGTACGCGCACCGATAAAGGCTTTCGTTATATCGCCCGTGGTTTCTGGGAGCGTGATGGACAATTATATGCACTGGCATCATTGGATGAAGCTGCTGGTTTTTTTGGGCCCGGTCTTGAGCTCAGGGGCTACCGCCTGGACACACTCAATAAAAAATGGGAAGACATTGGTGTGATCTTCGATAATGCCATCAACAATTTTGCTCCGGAAAAAATAGCGACCGGTGAGTGGATGATGTCGAGAAGAAAATACGACTATACAAAATCAGGTGTTGAGTTTCTTATCGGCGGGCAAAATAAGATCACTGAATGGCAATCTTATCCTGTACTCGGTTCAGCAGATGAATTAACAGCGGAAGAACCAGGTTGGTGGATGTTACCCGATGGAAACCTGGCCGCACTGTTCCGTGATAATAAAGGAAGCGGTTTTTTATTCCGTTCTTTCTCATCAGATAATGGCCGCACCTGGAGCAAACCGGTACGTACCAATTTCCCGGACGCGCGTTCTAAATTCAGCAGTACCCGTTTAAAAGACGGGCGATATGTACTGGTATCAAATGCCAACCCGGCTAAACGTGATCCAATGGTGATCTCATTGAGTGATGATGGTATTGTTTTCAATAAAATGTATTACCTGACTGGCGGAAGACATATTGATTATCCGCATGTAATAGAGCATGATGGGTTTCTTCTAATTGCATTTGCAGGAGAAAAGCAATCGGTGGAAGTAATGAAAGTGCGTTTGTCCGATCTCGATAGTATAAAAATGATCCCGCAAAATTGATACAAACCATGAGGAAGTTTAAACGGTCTTTTTTTATTATTACTTATACAGTTGTTTTTTTGCAGTTGAGCGCGCAAACAAAATACAATGTACTGTTCATTGCGGTGGATGGCCTGAGACCGAATATGCTCTCATGCTATGGTAACAAGTTTGCCAAAACACCCAATATCGACCGGCTGGCCAAACAAAGTGTTGTTTTTGAGAATGCATTTTGCCAGGAAGCAAGCTGTGCTCCTTCCAGGGCATCGTTGATGACAGGGTTAAGACCGGATACATTAAAGATCACTTCGGGAAATGTACATTTTAGAAAGGCTGTACCTGGTGCCGTTACCTTTCCACAGTTATTCAAACAACAAGGTTATTACACGCAGGCAATTGGTCTTGTAAGTCATGCGCACCCTGCACAGCCGGATGATATATCATGGTCTGTGCCGGAGCAATTACTGGATATTCCGAAACGGGATGAATATTTATTACCGACCAATCGCTTGCGTGGATTTATTGACCGGATGGAAAAAGGAACAGCAACAGAAGGAGTAGAAGCGCCTGATAACGCGTACCAGGACGGACAGGTAGCCCAATTGGCCATGGAAACCCTGGGTAAAATAAAAAATGCGCCCTTCCTGTTAGCGGTAGGATTCAAACGACCACATCTTCCTTATTCAGTGCCAAAAAAGTACTGGGATCTATATGACAGGCAAACTATTCCCGTACCTGCTGACAGGTCTTTTCCTGGCTGCACACCAGCGCAGGCGGCCCTGCGCTATGCCTGGTCAGATGACAAAGGAGAGATGCGACCGTATACCGATATTCCAAAAAAAGGGCCGCTCTCCCTGGAGAAGATGAAAGAAGTGATACATGGCTATTATGCTTCTGTAAGTTATATCGACCAACAGATAGGGCGATTACTATACACCCTTGATTCACTTGGCCTGTCGAAAAATACAATTATAGTCTTATGGGCCGATCACGGCATTCATCTTGGTGAGCGTGGTCTTTGGGGAAAGAATGATCTGACGGATGATGCTACCCGCGTACCATTGATCATATCTGTACCTGGTATGAGTAAAGCTGGTCAAAAAACACCAGCCCTTGTTGAAACAGTAGACATGTATGCTACATTAACTGAGTTGTGTGGAATAGCTGTTCCTGCTCATTTACAGGGATTGAGCATCGTTCCGCTTCTGCAGGACCCGGGACGTAAATGGAAAGAGGCCGTCTTTAGCCGCTATCCAAGATCTTCCAACCGGATCATGGGATATACCGTAAGAACAGCTACCTACCGGTATAACCAATATATAGAGTTGGCTACCGGTAAAGTGCTGGACAGGGAATTGTATAATGTGACTCAAGATCCACTGGGCTATGATAACTTAATAGAGAAAAAGGGTAGCGAACAACTTACTGCTGCAATGAAACAATTACTGGATAAAGGTTGGAGAAATATATCCGTCAAATAAAAGCATACCAAATAATTTATAGCGAACGATAAAACGAAATAATGAAAAGAAGAAATTTTATAAAACTCGGTGCATTAGGTTCGATTGTTTACGGAACAAATCTTATTTCCTGTGTAAATGCCGGATCGAAGGGCGCTAACAGTGATGTAGTAGTAATTGGCGCTACTCCCGCAGGTATTATGGCCGCAATTGCTGCCGCGCGGCTGGGAAGTATGGTCACGCTTACGGAATATCATGGACATATCGGTGGTATGTCTACCAGTGGCCTCGGTAAAAGCGATATAGAGAACAAGGACGCGATAGCGGGCCTCTTCAAAGAATTCACCAAACGCATCAAACAATATTATGTTGATAAATATGGCGCGGATTCAAATGAAGTGGTAAAATGCAAAGAAGGGTATTATTATGAGCCTTCTGTAGCGGAACAGGTGTTTAACCAGATGATCGGCGGCGAAAAGAATATTCACCTGCTGGTAAACCACCAGATTGAAAAAGTGATCGTTGACGGGGATACAGTAACAGAAGTAAGACTAAAGGACCGTAAAAAAAATGAAATAGTACCTATAAAAGCAACCGTGTTTATAGATGCAACCTATGAGGGTGATGTATACGCACTGGCGGGAGCAGCATTTGCATTAGGAAGAGAAGGGAAGGATGAATTGAAAGAAGAACATGCCGGCAAGATCTTTTTTGACTATAACGATAAAGTGTTCCTTGCAGGAAGCACAGGAGAAGCCGATAAAAAATTACCAGCCTATACCTATCGTTTATGCCTGACAGATGACCCGGCAAACAGTTATAAACTGACAGCACCACCTGAAGATTACGATCGTAACAGGTACGCGCGTTATTTTGATGATTTGAAAGAAGGAAGACTGGCAGGACCAAAAGTATTCAGGGAAGGACATGGATACTATGCGGCGCATTTCAATACCATGGTGCGTGCATTTTCTTTTGCGGAGATACCCAACAGGAAATATGATGTGAACATCAATCCCCGCCCGCTGGGTTTTCCTTTCCCGGAAGAAAACACCAATTATGTAGAAGCTGACTGGCAACAGCGTGAAAAAGTATTTCAGCACCATCGTAATCTTACACTTGGATTATTATATTTTGTGCAGAATGATCCGGAGATACCGGAAGCACATCGCAAACTGGCCAATCAATACCATCTGCCATTGGATGAGTTTAAAGACAACGGGCATTTTCCCTGGCAGCTCTATGTACGGGAAGGCCGCCGGTTAAAAGGGAGGTATATGCTCAATGAGAATGATGTGAAATTTAAAGAGTCGGGCCGTAATAATATATTCCCTGACAGTATCATTGCAGGGGAATTTCCGATAGATAGTTTCCCTGTTTCAAAAGAAGCTTCCGCGGATAGAAAAGTGCTGGAAGGGTATATAGGTTTGTTGCCGATCTCGCCCTACCAGATACCTTATCGCATACTGATACCTGAAAAGATCAAAGGATTGATTGTGCCGGTAGCGGTGTCTACCACGCATGTAGCTTATTCTACAGTAAGAATGGAACCTTTGTGGATGGGTCTTGGACAGGTAGCAGGCACAGCGGCGTGGATGGCCTTGCGGGAAAAAACAACAGTAGGTGATGTGCCTATGGACCTGCTTCAGCAAAAATTGCTTGAGTATAACCAGGTGCTCACCTATGTAGATGATCTGCCGGTTGGCGACAAAGCCTATAAAGCAATGCAGTTCCTGGGCACAAAAGGTTTTTTTGATGGATATAAAGCCGGCTTGCGTGAACCGCTCTCCGTTGAAACCTGGCGCAACTGGCATCAGCAATTCAATAAGCTGGCTGGTATAAAAGAAAGCGAACTGTCAGTTCCTTCTTCAGGCAGTGTAAGTATCAAACAATTTAAAGACACACTCAGCGGCGGGCATGCAAAAGAAAATCAACAATTACTCGAAGCAAACGGATTTCTATATACCAGCCGTAGCGATGGTGATGCTATACTTCGTGGAGAAGCCTGCATACTTTATTACGAACTGTATTTCAGTACCAGAAAATCAGGAGGAGTTGCAAAAAGCTAATTCATGAAACAACTCTATCCCTTATTTGGTATCGTTACCGTACTGAACACGCCATTCAATAAAGATGATAGTCTTGATATAAACGGCTTACGTCAAAATGTACGTGCTGCGTTAAAAGCAGGCGTGGCGGGATTCCTGGTGCCTGCTATGGCGGCAGAAGTATATAAGCTGACGGCAGATGAACGTCTTTGCCTGGTTGATACGGTACTGGAAGAAGTAGATGGTAAAGTACCGGTGATCGCCGGTGCAGGTGAAACAGACCCGGTGAAAGCGAAAAACTTACTTCGGTTATATATTGACCGGGGTTGTAAACATGTATTATTTCAAATACCCTATACAGGGGAAGACCAGTTCTATGCTCAGTTCATGCAGCTGGCAGAACTTCAACCCCAGGTGATCATGTTACAGGATTGGGATGCCTCAGGTTATGGTTTACCTGATGAACTGGTCTGTAAGTTATTTGATGAGGTGCCGGCGTTCCGCTGTTTAAAAGTAGAAACGATCCCGGCAGGCATAAAATATTCAAGAATATTAAAGCTCACCGATGGCAGGTTACATGTAAGCGGTGGCTGGGCTGTATCACAAATGATCGAAGGGTTGCAACGTGGCGTACATGCATTTATGCCTACCGGCATGCATTTTACGTATACAAAGATCTATCGTGAGTATGCTGCGGGTAATCATGCTGCGGCAGAAAAATTGTTCCTGGAAATGTTGCCGGTACTGGCTTTTTCCAATCAACATCTCGATATATCCGTTCATTTCTTTAAACGGTTATTACATAAGCAGGGCATGTATGCTACCGCCAACGTAAGAAAACCGATACTTGATTTTGATGCTGTTCATATGTCTTTGGCAGACACACTGATCGAAAAGATCATCGCGCTCGAAAAAAGAATTGAAAACGGATTATAAAAATAAGCTGGGTAAATATGTCGCATAAAACAAAACTGATTACCGCTATTACTGTAGCGGCACTTGGATATTTCGTTGATATTTATGATTTGTTGTTGTTCAGCATTATCCGGGTGTCGAGCTTAAAAGACCTTGGATTAAAAGGACAGGAACTTACCGATACAGGCATTCTTTTATTAGATATACAAATGATCGGCATGCTGATCGGTGGTATTGCCTGGGGAATGCTGGGTGATAAAAAAGGAAGGCTTTCCGTATTGTTTGGTTCCATCCTGTTGTATTCGCTGGCCAATGTGGCCAATGGATTTACGAATAGTGTAACCGGCTATGCCACCTGGCGTTTTATAGCGGGACTGGGACTTGCCGGTGAACTTGGCGCTGGTATTACCCTGGTAGCGGAACTAATGCCGAAAGGGAAACGGGGATATGCTACAACCCTGGTTGCATCTGTTGGCATATCCGGCGCAGTGGCAGCCTACTTTGTATCAGACCTGTTTCACTGGCGCACTTCATTTTTTATTGGTGGCGGGCTGGGACTTTTATTATTGTTATTACGTATAGGAGTGGCCGAATCAGGAATGTTCACACAGATCAAGACGGCTGCGAACAAAGGTGATTTTTTAGGACTGTTCCGTTCACGAAAAAATATTTTTAAATACCTGCGCTGTATATTGATCGGTGTGCCTTTATGGTTTGTTGTTGGTATATTGGTTACATTATCTCCGGAGTTTGGCAGACTGTTAGGTGTGGAAGGAGAGATCAGCGGAGGACTGGCCATTGCCTGGTGTTATGGAGGAATGGCGCTGGGCGATGTAGTGAGTGGCCTGATCAGTCAATTGCTCAGAAGCCGTATAAAAGTGGTAGCAGGCTTTCTTGGTTTAGCGATCATTACAACAGGAGTGTATCTTTTTGGTTCGGGTATTAGTTTAACATGGTTCTACCCGCTTTGCGGATTGCTGGGTTTTTCAGTAGGATACTGGGTGATCTTTATGACGATCTCTACCGAGCAGTTTGGTACAAATATCAGGGCGACAGTAACTACAACAGCGCCGAATTTCGCCAGGGGCGCATTGGTGCCATCCACCATCCTTTTCCATTTATTCACCAAATGGACAGGTTCCATGATCACAGGAGCTGCAATAGTAGGATTGATCTTATTCGGGCTCGCGTGCTGGGCGCTCAGCGGGATAAAAGAAACATTTGATAAAGACATAGATTATACGGAGACATTTGACTAGAACTTATCTCAAAAATATTTTTTCATTAAATGGCCAGTCTTACCAGTGGTGTGCGAAATAAATTTGTAGCTCATATATTTTGATAGGGATTTCAAAGGCGCTAACAGGGAAAATGAGCGAAGGAAAAACTTGAGCTAAGGAGTATTTTCACTGCGTGAAAACAGCCAGCCACAGCCCTGTTAAAAAACATTTCTGAGATGGCTTCTACTATGCCGGGACGATGTTTTTGGTTGTGTTGAAAATACCGGCGATATAATAAATGTTGCATAAACATTATGTACATGATATGAGTAGAATAATAAGTATACTGTTAATTTTCTCCTGGATCTTACCGGCGAATTCGCAGCCTGCAAACAGGGAAATGAAAAGGCTTCAATATAATCATCCCGGGCTGGTAGTGGATTTGGGTGTAGGCTTATGGGCCTGGCCTATTCCTATGGATTATGATAACGATGGCGATATGGACCTGCTTGTATCCAGCCAGGGCAAACCCTACAACGGCACATACCTGTTTGAAAACACCAGCGGAGATAAGATCCCTGTTTTTGCAAAAGCAGTACGCTTGGGAAATTCTATAAAAGATATACAGGTATCCTATATTGATGGAAAACAACGAATCACTGTTCCCGGGGCGGAGCTTACCCAATTCCTGCAAAAAATGGATAGTGTAAAAAAAGAACTGTTCCCGGCCAACACTGCATTAAAAGATATAAAAGGAAAAAATCGTTTTAATCAATGGAAACTGGTGGACTACGATAATGATGGGGATATAGATATTCTGATCGGCGTGGATGACTGGACCGACTATGGTTGGGACAATGCATATAATAGCAAGGGAATATGGACAAATGGTCCGTTACATGGGTATGTATACCTGGTAGAAAATGAGAAAGGCATTTATGTAAATAAAGGCCGCCTGCAGGTGCGGGGCAGGGACCTGGATGTATACGGAGCACCAACACCCAATATTGCAGACTTTGATGGCGATGGCGACCTGGATCTTATATGTGGAGAGTTTATAGACAGGCTTACTTATTTTGAAAATACCGGCACAAGAGAAAAGCCGGTGTATGCACCAGGAAAATACCTGGAAAATGAATCCGGTATCATCACTATGCAATTGGAGATGATCATACCGGTAGCGGTAGACTGGAATAAGGATGGATTTACCGACCTCGTAGTGGGTGATGAAGATGGACGGGTAGCATTAATTGAGCATACAGGTAAAATAAAAAAAGGGATGCCCGTTTTTAAATCACCGTACTATTTTAAACAGGAAGCGGATGAGGTAAAATTTGGTGTGTTGGCAACCCCTGTAGGCATTGATTGGAATGGAGACGGGCGGGAGGATATTGTGACAGGAAATTCCGCAGGGCAGATCGCGTTTATTGAAAACCTGGGCGGACAACCGGTTAAATGGGCAGCTCCCCAATTATTAAAAGCTGATGGAAAAACAATCCGTATTCAGGCAGGAGACAATGGGTCCATCCAGGGGCCTGCGGAAAAAAAATGGGGATATACTACTTTGTCCGTTGCGGACTGGAACCAGGATGGCCTGCCGGACTTAATCGTTAATTCGATATGGGGTAAAATAATATGGTATGAGAACAAAGGCAGCAAAAAACAACCCATCCTTAAATCAGCAAAATCAATAACGGTTGAATGGAAAGGCGATCCGCCTAAACCGGAATGGAACTGGTGGAATCCTGTCAATAAAGAACTGGTTACACAATGGAGAACCTCTCCTGTAGCTATCGACTGGACAGGTGATGGGCTGACAGACCTGGTCATGCTCGATCACGAAGGGTATCTTGCTTTATTCCGTCGTGAGAAAACAAAGTCAGGGCTGCAATTACTGCCAGGCGAACGTGTATTCAGGATAGAAGGAAAGGACAGCGCTTTGCGAATGAATGAAAAAAAAGCAGGCGGCAGTGGCAGGCGGCAACTGTCTGCAATAGACCTGGATGGCGATGGCCGGCTTGATCTATTGGTGAACAGTGAGAATGCCACAATCTACCGGAATAAGGGAAACCGCAACGGAATAACTATTTTTCGTGATGAAGGGCCGGTGCATACCATGATCCTAACAGGACATGCCACCAGTCCCAATACGATAGATACAGATGGGGATGGTAAACGGGAAATACTGATTGGTGCGGAAGATGGATTTTTCTATCATTTAAAATTATGATGGTAAGAAGCCAAAACAGGGGAATGATGAATGACTGGTAGTACCATATAATAGAATGAGAATATTCTATAACGATACCTTTGGTGTTGTTCTTATGTTTGTAGCTAAGAGTTAAAGGAGAAAAAGAGGTAAAGAGAGTATTGGACTTAGAAAGATGGCAGTAAGAGAATTATGTAGTAAAACGTCTTTGTGTAGTCTTTTTTAAGAAAAAATAGACATAAAAAATTTATTAGTTCATAGGGTTTCCTGGAAATAAAAATGACCAATTCGATATGAAAACATTGCCGTTAATAGATTTGGGTGTGATCTTCCTGTACCTCGTAGCGATGGTGTATGTGGGATATTTTTTTTCCAGGAAGAATAAAAACGCGGGGCAGTTTACCACGGCGTCCGGGCATATACCTGGCTGGGCCATTGGTTTATCCATCTATGCAACATTCTTAAGCAGCAATACATTCCTGGGAGTTCCTGGTAAGGCATTTGGTGCAAACTGGAGCGCTTTTACATTTAGTATTTCGATGCCGTTGGCTGCATGGGTAGCCGTCAAATATTTTGTTCCGTTTTATAGGAATACCGGTGAAGTATCCGCCTATACCAATCTCGAAAAACGTTTTGGTCCCTGGGCCAGAACTTATGCGGTTGTTTGTTTCCTGTTGACGCAGATAGCCCGCATGGGTTCTATCTTTTTCGGACTCTCTCTTACTTTGCAGGCGCTCACCGGTTATAATATGCAAATGATCATGCTGGTAGTAGGCGTTTGTATTATCCTGTACACGGTAATGGGTGGTATAGAAGCGGTCATCTGGACCGAAGTAGTACAGGGAATTCTTAAAACACTGGGTGCTGTACTCATTGTTTACCTGGTGGTGTCTAATGTAAACGGAGGTATGAGCAGGATCGCGGAAATAGGAAGCGCGAATGATAAATTCAGTTTAGGAAGCCTGAACCTTGATTTTACCAAAGGTGGTTTTTGGGTGGTATTGTTATATGGATTCTTTATTAACCTGAATAATTTTGGCATGGACCAGAATTATGTACAACGTTATCATGCGGCTACTTCAGCAAAACAGGCTTCCAAATCTATCTGGTTATGTGTCTGGATCTATGTACCGGCATCACTATTATTTTTTATCATCGGTACCTGCCTGTATGCATATTACCAGGTCAACCCTACCCTGCTTGATCCGGTGAGATTACAGGTTGCTGCTGAACGTTTGGGTTCGGGTGCTTCTTCCGCTGAAATATCTTCACTGGCCGCTGCCCTTAGTCCTGAAGACTATGGTGATAAAGTAATGCCGCATTTTATGGTCACCATGATACCGGCAGGTTTGGTAGGCCTGATCATCTCCGCGATATTATCTGCCGGTATGAGTACGATCAGTTCGGGTATGAATGCATCTGCCACTGTATTTGCAGAAGATATTTATAAAAGATATTACAGGAAGAATACGACGGATAAACAGGAGTTAAAACTTTTACACGTAGGCACCGTGGTCTTTGGTTTATTGGGAATGGTCGCGGGTGTATTGATGATCGGAGTAAAAAGTGTGCTGGATATATGGTGGCAACTGTCAGGCATCTTTGCCGGTGGTATGCTGGGTCTGTTCCTGCTGGGTATCATCAGCAAAAAAACCGGCAATTCGGCAGCACTTGCGGCTACTGTTGTCGGCATCCTGGTCATCGTATGGATGACCCTGTCCAAACTTATTCCCGATGAATATAGTTATTTACGAAATCCATTGCACGCAAACATGATCATCGTGGTAGGCACACTAACGATCTTTCTTACGGGTGTGCTGTTTTCATCCCTTAAAAAAAGAAATACTCCCCACGGTAACATACTATAACAGCTGGTTAGAATGCTACAAAAATACAGCCTGATCCCTCTATAATTTAGCCGGGGCTTACAATAGCATGTACGTATACATGCTGATACACGCATGTGTATATGTAATGAGCATCAACAATTCTGTTGTTAAAACACTTACTAAATGAATAATATGGATAGGAAGAATTACCCTAAAATCGGTATCCGCCCGATCATAGATGGAAGACTTGGCGGTGTACGGGAATCATTGGAACTGACAACGATGAATATGGCCAGGGCGGTTGCGGAATTATATGCGGCTGAACTGCGATACCCCGATGGTTCGCCAGTAGAATGCATTATCGCCGATACTACTATTGGTGGAGTAAAAGAAGCGGCGGCCTGTGCAGAGAAATTCGCAGCCAGTAATGTAGGGGTATCCTTATCTGTAACGCCCTGCTGGTGTTATGGATCAGAAACGATGGATATGGATCCCTTATTGCCAAAAGCCATCTGGGGTTTTAATGGTACAGAGCGACCAGGAGCAGTGTACCTGGCGGCAACCCTGGCCGCGCATACACAAAAAGGATTGCCCTGCTTTGGCATCTATGGAAAAGATGTACAGGATATGGGTGATACTGTTATACCTGCAGATGTGCGGGAAGCATTAATACGTTTTGCAAAAGCAGGACTGGCTGCCGCCATCATGAAAGGAAAATCTTACCTCGCAATAGGTTCGGTATCGATGGGAATAACCGGTTCGATCGTAGACGCTGATTTTTTCCAGGAATACCTGGGCATGCGTACCGAGTATGTGGATTCTATGGAAGTACTGAGACGGATCGAGCAGGGTATATATGACAAAGAAGAATTTGAAAAAGCGATCAGCTGGACAAAAGCCAATTGCAAGGAAGGTACTGATTTCAACCAGGCGCATAAGGTAAAGACAAGAGAAGAAAAAGATAAGGACTGGGAGTTTGTAGTAAAGATGACCATGATCATGAGAGACCTGATGATCGGCAACGAAAAACTCAAAGCGATCGACTATGAAGAAGAGGCGCAGGGACACAATGCGTTGGTATCCGGTTTCCAGGGCCAACGTCAATGGACAGATTTTTTACCAAACGGTGATTTCTCTGAAGCGATATTGAATTCTTCTTTCGACTGGAATGGAATTCGCTCACCATATATGGTAGCAACAGAAAATGACGCGCTGAATGGAGTATCCATGTTGTTTAATTATTTGCTAACGAATACCGCGCAGATATTTGCTGATGTGCGCACGTATTGGAGTCCCGATGCGGTACAGCGTGTAACAGGTTGGGAGGCTGCTGGAAAAGCGGCAGCTGGTTTTATTCACCTGATCAATTCAGGTGCAGCCACGTTGGATGGTACCGGTCGTCAAAGTAAAAATGGCCAGCCGGTCATGAAGCCTTTCTGGGAGATCAGCAAGGAAGAAACGAAGGATTGTCTTGATGCCACTACCTGGTATCCGGCCAATCGTGACTACTTCAGGGGCGGTGGATATTCTTCTAATTTTTTAACGAAGGGAGAAATGCCGGTGACCATGTGCCGCCTGAACCTGGTAAAAGGACAGGGGCCGGTATTACAGATAGCAGAGGGATGGACAATTGATCTGCCGGATAATGTACATCATATACTGGATGATCGTACTGATAAGACCTGGCCTACTACCTGGTTTGTTCCGAGGCTCACCGGGCAACATTGTTTCAGGGATGTATATAGTGTGATGTTGAACTGGGGTGCTAATCATGGTGCTATCAGTTATGGTCATATCGGTGCGGACCTGATCGCCCTGGCTTCGATGCTACGGATACCGGTATGTATGCACAATATTGTAGAAGAAAAGATCATGCGACCCTCGGCATGGAATTCATTTGGAATGGATGCGGAAGGCGCCGACTACAGGGCTTGTCAAACCTATGGTTCTTTATACAGATAAGCGGTTAATTCATGTGGTATAGCCAACCATCAAACAGCACACCTGGTTGTGAAAGCGACCAGGTGCTGTTTCATATAATATTAATAAGGCCATAGCGCCAACAATACAACTCTTATGGGAACTACGCAATATTGCATCGGTCTTGATTTTGGTACTGATTCGGTGCGCGCCGTACTGGTCGATGCTTCAACGGGAGCAGAACAGGCTTCCGCTGTTTTTGAATACCCGCGTTGGAAAGCGGGTCTATATTGCAATGCGGCGAAGAACCAGTTTCGGCAACATCCCCTTGATTATATAGAAGGGATGGAGCATACGATCAAAGCATGTATCTCCGGGGCAGGCGCTATGGTAGCGAAAGAAGTGGTCGCTATCAGTGTCACTACCACGGGTTCCACACCGGTTGCGGTAGATGAAACAGGGATGCCGCTGGCATTGCAGGATATATTTTCCGAAAACCCGAACGCGATGTTCATGCTTTGGAAAGACCATTCGGCGATGGAGGAAAGCCGGGACATTAATAAAGCGGCGGCTAAATGGCCGGTTGATTATTTAAAGTACGCGGGTGGTGTTTATTCTCCCGAATGGTTTTGGGCAAAATTCCTTTACATATTACGAACAGATACAGCAGTAAGAATGCAATGTTATACCTGGGTGGAACATTGTGACTGGATTCCTTTTTTATTAACAGGGCAGGATCATGCAACGCAATTAAAAAGAAATGTATGTGCGGCAGGTCATAAAGCATTGTGGGCTGCAGAGCACGAAGGATTTCCCGCCGTTGAGTTTTTAAAAGCAGTTGATCCCTTATTGGAAACATATGCTGCAACAATGAACGCGACAGTATATACAGCTGACCAGGCTGCGGGTAGTTTAAGCGAAGAATGGGCACAGCGGTTGGGATTGCCTGTTACGGTAAAGGTAGGAATAGGCGCTATCGATGCGCATGTGGGCGCTATCGGCGCACAGATAGAGCCCGGCTATCTTACCCGGATCATTGGCACATCTACCTGTGATATGCTGGTGGTACCAGCAGATAAATTTCGTGGCAAATTTGTAAAAGGAATTTGTGGCCAGGTAGATGGTTCCATTATACCAGGTATGATCGGACTGGAAGCTGGCCAGGCCGCTTTTGGCGATGTATACTCCTGGTTCAGAAATCTGTTGTTGTGGCCGCTTAAGAACATGCAAACAGCTACGGAAAATATACCTGCAGCTATCATAACAAAAATTGCCGATGAGTTATTAAAGAACCTGGATACAGAAGCAGGAAAAATACAATTGGATGAAGACGGTGAGTTGGCGATCGACTGGTT
>CAZGSG010000133.1:0-14990 GCA_964528095.1 uncultured Terrimonas sp. | reverse complement strand
TATTACCACCATTAATAATAAAGTCGCTGTGACCTCGCCTACTGAAAATACAAGTCCTGTACTGGTTGTAAAATATGGTAACGATTTAATAGAATTCAATGCGGATCTCAATGCGATCAACCAGCTGGGCAATGTAAAAGCCAGTACCTGGGATTATAAAACTCAGGCTATAAGCAGCGCCGATACAACACCCAATATAGCAGGCCCCGGCAATCTATCCACTAAGAAATTATCCGGTGTGATAGGTCTTGCGGAATACGATCTGCAGACTGCGGCATCACTCGAAACGGCAGACCTCAGCGCCTGGTCTAAAGCGCAGCTGATAAAAAGTGAATTTTCAAAAATTATCGGAGAAGTAAAATTCCAGGGAACAAGTCTTGTTGAACCGGCAAATTACATGACGCTTGGTGGTCTTGGTGATCGTTTTAATGGGGATTATTTTGTTTCAGGCATTGTACATAACATATCAAACGGAAACTGGATAACAGAAGCTTCTCTTGGTCTTTCACCTTTCTGGTTTACTGAAGAGCCGGATGTAATGGCTCCGTCGGCTGCCGGTCTTTTGCCAGGAGCAAGAGGTTTATTTAACGGTACTGTAAAAAAAATATTCGGCGATCCTGATTCGCAATACAGGATCCTTGTTGAGGTGCCCCTGTTTGATAAAAACGGGGAAGGCATCTGGGCCAGGCTGGCCAATTTTTATTCTACAAATAACGCTGGTGTATTTTTTTTACCGGAAGTAGGAGATGAAGTCATACTTGGTTTCTTAAATGAAGATCCTCGCTATCCAATCATTCTTGGCAGCTTATATAGCAGTACAAAAATGAAACCTTTTGCAGGCCTTGACCCCAAAGACAAAAATCCCGTCAAAGCGATCGTTTCCAAATCGGGGATCTATATACAGTTTGATGACGAGAATAAGGTGTTTACTATTCTTACTCCCGGCAAAAACACCATTGTGCTGAGTGATAAGGATAAAAAAATAACCGTGAATGATCAAAACGGCAATAGCATGATCATGTCTGACAGTGGCATTGCGGTGAAGAGTGGTAAAAACATAACAATAGAAGCCGGACAGAAAATAATACTGAAAGGAACCCAGGGCATCGACCTGGAATCATCCGGCGGAGATGTCACTGTAAAAGGATTAAACATAAAAGAAACAGCAAGCGTACAGTATACACTGGATGGCGGACAGATGGCCAAATTAAGCAGTGGCGCGAATCTGACCTTGAAGAGTGGAATGATAATGATAAACTAAAAGCCATGCCTCCTGCAGCAAGAATAACAGACTTTCATCAATGTCCCATGGTAACACCGGGCCTGCCGCCGATACCACATGTCGGAGGGCCAATAACAGGGGCGGGTCAACCGACTGTGTTAATTGGAAAATTACCTGCGGCAACCCTGGGTGATATGCTTGTATGTGTAGGCCCGCCTGACACGATTATAAAAGGTTCGGCTACAGTAATGATCGGAGGTAAACCGGCAGCAAGAATGGGTGATACAACGGCACATGGCGGGCAAATAATGTTAGGCGCATTTAATGTAATGATCGGTGGATAATATAGAAAATAGCTTTTTGGGTTCGGGATGGGCTTTCCCGGTAAACTTCTCTGCTGCGGATTACCAGTTGTCTCTTTCTGCCTATGAAACCAATATCAATAACAATATCCATATTGTTTTAACCACCCGGAGAGGTGAACGAATACTTGAACCTGATTTTGGATCGGGTCTTCCGCAACTGCTATTCCGGAAAATGGATGAAACATTAAAAAGCGATATGATTGATGCCATTCAAACCGCATTGCTCAATAATGAACCAAGAATTTCAGTAAAAGAAGTAACCGTGAGATTTACAGATCTGCTGAATGGCATGACAGAGATTATGATAGCCTATGTTTTTAACCAAACCAATACCCGCCACAATTATACTTTTCCCTTCAGCCTGAATGAAGGTACTAACCTGCGCAGGTAAACAATGAAAACAATTGATCAACATACCGCGATAAAATCACTGGAGCAGGCACTCGTTCCAGCCACTGACTTAATTGATGCCAGGACAGAAATGGACAGGCTTCGGTTTCTGGCTGGCTTTGGATCACTCATTAATTTTTACAATAACAACAATACAATAGAAGGGAACTGGGCTCCCTTCCTGTTAAAAGACCCCGTTATACTTGTCGCATCCATCGCGAAAACAGATTATGCTTCGCGGTATGCACGCTACCAGGCTACCTGTATAAATCTGCAGCAGTTGTTTGCAGAAAAAAAGAGAAAAGGGACCGGGGATCAAAATATCGTTTTCTCTCTCAACCAGCTATTCAATCAGCTTACAGCGATCTTTTTACAAATAGAGCACTGGACCTATTTTATGCAGCTATCGGCAGAAAGTTATGATCTTAAAAATTATACCCTGCTACAGGTACAAACAAAATTCAGCGCTATCTTCCTGAGCCTTTATGCATTGCGGGGGTACCTGAACTTCTCACAGATAATTCCGGGTATAGAAGCCCCGGCTAAGATCAATTTCCAGTCAACCCATAGCGTCTGGCTGGAAAATAATTCGAAAAAACCATTCTGGGAAGTACTGGATGATTCGTACAATGAACAAAATCCGATAAATAAGGATAACCCTGAAAACGAACAGCTTTGTTTTGATATGCTTAAAAAAACAGGCGCCATCCTGTTTGATTTTTTCAATACCATTATTGTCAACAGCCCTGCTGAATTTGAACGGCTCAGCTTCAGCAAAAGCAAATATCCCGACACAACATTGATCAGGGCCTTTGTATATCTTTTAAAAACACAGCAGGCACAGCTAAACAGGATCTCGGAAAAACACCTCGAATTTTATTTTAAGGATATTCTGAAACAAAGGGAGCAGCCGGCAAAACCTGATATAGTATATATCTGTGCCCAGCTGTCCAACCCCGATGCGGTATTTCAATTACCAAAAGACACGTTGTTTAATGCAGGTAACGATATGCAGCAAAATCCCATCCTGTTTGCCAGTGTGAACGAAACAAACCTGAACCCCGCTGCTATCGTAAGTGTGCAAACACTTGCCCGGGCGGCAGATCTGTTTCAACCAATTGACCAGACAGATCATTTACTGGCATCTCTTTACCTACATACGATCACGGATACCGCTATTATAAAAAAAGATGAAGCGGGAAACATCCTCAGTTGGGAAACTTTTGGCGGAGCCATTACTACACCGGAGCAAAAAATAGAAACAGGAATTGTTTTTGCATCGCCGATGTTCTACTTGCCAGAGGGAAACAGGAACCTGGCAATAACCCTGAAATTCAGCAAAGATTCCAATAGTCAATCCATTATACACTCCTTATATTCCCCGTACACGGAATATTATTTAAGCACACAAACCGACTGGTACAAGGTGCAATTAAAGGAGTGTCCTTTATTACCTATCCTGCAAACAAATGAAAAATCATTTCGTCTTGCATTTGATCTTGATGCCACGGAGCCCGGTATTGAAAATTTCCTGGCAAATCCAGATGCAATAGAAGCGGAATGGCCTATGCTAAAAATTATTTTCAACAAAGTGCCCGGTATTGTACAGGAGCCCCCGGCAATCGAATCAATCAATATCGAAGCACGGGTAAAAGACATCCGATCATTTGTTTTGTACAACGATGATGGCGCGCTCAGCACCAAGACCCCCTTCCCGCTTTTTGGCAGTACTGCCCAGCTCGATAGCAGTTTTATAATTGGCAATGCAGAGATTTTCAGTAAACCGTTGCTTGAACTTAAGATCGAGCTCGACTGGGACCCATTGCCTGATAATTTCCAGGATTATTACCAGCAATACAATAACAATCTTCCTCAACCTGGTCCTTCAATCAAAGCGCAGACGATAGCAGCTGCTAAAAATTCACCTGGGCATAATGACGAAATAGTTGCAAACGAAAAATCCACCCGGCCAAAAGGTCTGACAAAAAGAGTATTGTTCTTTTTTAAAACCCTGTTTCGGAAACAACCCGTTGAAGAGATAAAACCTGAACCCCCACCCAAACCGGAACCAGAAAACAAGACGGCAACAGATAACAGTTTTCCATTTAATAATTGTTGCTTTACGGTGGACTTTAAACTACTGGAGGCAGGGGGTTGGCTTCCTTTTACTATGAAAGGTCCTTCCGGAACTATAACCCCGGTATGCAATACAGGATCAGTAAACATCGATCACAGAAAATCCGGGACCGCTCCAATTGGTGATCTTGTCACCTGTCCTGTATTAAAACAACCCGCTCTGCCTGCACCTCCAATAAGTTATCTTTTCTGGTTTCCCTCCATATCATGCCCACCATCACCAACCAGTTCTTTTTCCAGTTTCCCTGATCCCCTGGTAAAAGAAACAGAGGTGAAAAAGTCGATAATAAATCCTGATCCTGCTTTGCAACAAACACCGTTGGATTTTACAGACGATAGCCGGTCCGGGTTTTTTAAAATGGAACTGAAGTCTCCGAATGAAGGCTTTGGTTCGGCTGTCTATCCGAAAATCGTGACTGATATTGCCCTGCAAAATGCCCTTGTCTTAAGAGAGTTGTTTCCTAAAAAAGAGGATTTGGTGCCAGCGCCCAATACCCCATTTGTACCATTAGTGAATACAATGAAGGCTGCATACCATGCACTCAGTAGCCACGATCTTACTAAGACAACCAGCGGCTATCCGCTGCAGTGCTTTTATTATTCTCCTTTTACAAGGTATAAAGTATATGATAATTCACCGGCATCTTCCCTGGATTATAAAAAAACAGTAACATCCATTACAGGTCCATCTAATAATAATGACGGGTTACCTCTTTATACCTCGTTTAATTTTGATGGCAGTTTATTTATTGAACTATCTCAGTTGCTTCCGGGAAACACACTTAACCTGTATTTTCAACTTGCCAGGAATACTGGAAATGCAATAGATAAAACAACTCCCGGCTTTTATTACTTAAGTAAAACTGCCTGGAAAAAATTACCTGTTCTGAATGATGATACAAAGAATTTCAGTTGCTCAGGCATCATTGAATTTAACGTACCGCCAGATATTGCAGCCAATACAGGCTTTATGCCCGGCAATAATTACTGGATTGCCATAGCAGTTGCCAACAACCTTTCCTCCTATTCCAAAACCATTTACTTAAACAGCAATGGAATAAAGCTGCAACGTAGCGGCGCTTCTTTTTTGAGTGACAAAGAAATTCCCTTTCTCAGAAGCAATACAATAACAAAGCCCGAAACCGCCATACCGCAACTATCCACTATTAGTCAGCCCTTCCCTTCTGTAAATGGAAGGGCTGCCGAAAACCAACGCTCCATGAATAGCAGGGTAAGCACGAGGATAAAAACAAAAGACAGGGCGGTGAGTTCGGAAGATTATTATCGGCTGTTAATGCAGGAATTCAAAGAAATCTTTTTTTCAACCGTTTTTTATGACCTCGCTCAACAATGCACCAATGTATACCTGGTAAAATCGGTATCGGGCAGTGATGCCGCCAATGCGTTTACTCCTTATGTAACAGAATGTGAAGAGATCACGATCAGGGATTTTTTAATAAAAAAATCTTCGGCTTTTGCCAATATAATCGTTTCCAATTTCGAATTCGAAGCAATAAAGCTCAAGGTAAACATCGGATTAAAACCCGGCTTTGGATCATTGGCTGAAGAAGCAATCAACCAGGCGTTGAAGATTTATCTTTCTCCCTGGATCATCAGTGCAAATGCACAGGTCAAAATTGGCGAAACAATCAGCGCAGCACAGGTAGCAAAATTTATAAGCGGCTTACAAGGTGTGAAGACAATTGAGCGAATTGAATTTTTAATCAAATCTGCCGGTAAATATATCCCGGCAATAAATCAAATAAGTATACATCCACGAAACAGGCACACGATTTTTATCAGTGCAGAAAATCATTGCATAAACAATAGTGATAATTGTACAGAATGAATGAACGCTACCAAATAATTGATAGCCCGTTGCCCCCCGATCAGGACTTCAGATACCTGAAAGAGGAAGGTCATGCATTTATTCAGCAATGTATGGGATATCAATGGACCAACTTTAATGCCAGCGACCCCGGTGTGACAATACTGGACCAGGTTTGTTATGCACTTACGGAATTGGGTTATTGTAATGCTTTCCCCGTTGCAGAAATTTTAACCGGACCGGATGGCAATCTGCAAACAGAAGACCAGTTTTATTTGCCCGAAGAAATATTGACCAGTTCCCCACTCACTATCGGGGATTACCGGAAGTTCATTGTTGATGCGGTGGAAGGAGTTGAAAATGCGCTTATCATTGTTTATCCGCATAATATTGGCCCGCTTAATAGTTGTTACCAGGTTTACCTGAGTATAGACCCTGCAATCAATTCAGCAAACCATCCCGCGATCTGCAAAGCTGCTTTTTATAGTCTTAATAAAAGCAGAAACCTCGGCGAGCTATTTTTAATGCCGCATGTATTTGAAAAAATGACCTACCTGCTGCGGGGTGACATACAAATAGAAAATGAGCAGGAACAAAACAATGTATTATTAAACATACAGGCTGCTATTAGTAATTATATTTTCCCAAAGGTTAACCAGGCAGGATACAATCAATTAATAGAAAAAGGTATTAGTGCCGACCAGGTTTTTAACGGCCCCCTGTTAAAAAATGGTTGGATCACCGATGAAGCACTGGGATCGAAGAAAGACCAATTACAGGCATTTGAACTGGGACCTGTCATCGAATCAGTACCCGGCGTTGTGGCCGCTACTGTTTACGGGTTCTGTCTTTTAAAAGATGTTTTCGACCCATATCAACATACAGCAGCATTTATTGGAAATATCAGCTGTGAACAAACAGCGCTCCTGTATATAGACATCGTCGACTCAAGAACACATAAATGCCTCAACGTGACATGTAACGACAAAGCGATCGCCTTTCATCCCGGCCGCATTCTTAGCACTTCATTAGGAGGTTTGCCTGAAACAGAACAGAAAATAGTATATGGGGCCAAAGTGAACATACGGGCAGACCTGCCAAAAGGCGAGTTCAGGGATATCAACACCTATTATTCCATTCAAAATACTTTCCCCGAAATTTTCGCATTGGGTGAAGGCGCTATCTCGGCAACAAGCCCGCCGGTGCAGATCGCCATGTCAAGACAACTGAAAGGTTATCTTACCCTCTTCGACCAGGTATTAGCCAACCAGTTCTCTCAACTCTCGAATATAGGGAACCTGTTTTCATTTAAAAATACTATGACTGGAGCGCCCGCCGACCTGCAATCTTTTAATGCAGAGAGAATAAGACCCGGAGAAGAAAACAATCCCTACCCTGCACCTTATAAGGTCTTTTCACCCGGTTATTTTTACCAGTCACTTTACACTACACCTGGAATAAAACCACTGCTGAAAGACAATGCTATTTTTAAATACAGCTATGGTCCGGCTTCCGAAGAAGAACTTGAAGAAAAAGCATGGATAGCATATAAGCAGGATCCTTATAACGCGTATATGTATGGCCTCATGCAATTGATAGAAGATGAGCAAGTCAATCTTCACCGGCGAAATGAAATGCTGGATCATCTACTGGCAAGACATGGCGAATCGCCTTTTCTTATTGAAGCAATGACGGATGGATTTGCTTATACAGGCAATACTGTAAAAGACAAAGTAATCTATAAAAGCCTCTACCTGCAAAACCTTTATCGCTTATCCTACAACAGGCAAAAAGCATATAATTACCTGGGCGCTGATGAAATCGGGAACAAGACCGGCCAGTATACAGACCCCGGCATGCCGCTAATTGACAAAGAACTCCCTGAAGTGAATAATGAGCGCATCGATAAAATGCTGGATGAGGAGATGACCGATTTTATTTTTAATTCCGACAGGATTAATCAGCTGCAAAGGATTACAGAAAGAGACCTGGTAAATTATTCGGCAACCGAACTAAAATTGAACCTGTTATTTGGCCTTCGGTTCCGCTACCTTGAATTTATCAGGGCCGGAAAACGGCAAAAAGAAGTACTTGACAAAGCAAAGGAAGAATTTGACCAGTCACTGGATATTGAAATTATAAAGGGCTTAATAAAAACAGCCCTGGATCTGCTGGAAGGCAAGGGTATTACTATCCTGGAGAAGGATATCAAAGCTGTTATGGAAAAGATCATAGAAGAAGGTTTATTGAACGAACTGATTGAATTACTGAAACAGCAGGTTGAACTACAATCCAGGATGGCGCTATGGTTTATTGAAAAAAGAAAAGGGCTCATACTGATTGAAACCGCTTTGCTCTGGAAACATCTTGGCTTTAACTTAATTATTACGCAAAATGCAAAGACAGGACCTTTCTGGATGGTGGAAGAAATCTTTCTGGGCAGGTCCGGGCCGGGTAGCCCTGTAGTACCTATCACCGAATTTGATTACGCAAAATCAATATTGCTGAATGAAGTAGTAAAGAAAAAAAGCGCCGCCGAAATGCATGCGTTGACAGAAAAAAATGATGAGCGTTTTGAAGCGGGGGGCTATCATTATCGACTTATAAAACAGGAACACGCATGGCTTCCGGAAGAAAATTATCAACAGCTCAATACATCAGGCTACCTGGCAGCGCTGACGATACCCGGCAATAATGGAAACAGGAATAAAAAAATTGGCAGGCTCTTCAATAGCGACCTCCTATTGATCTTTCCTGGTTTTGTTGACACTGTGACCACGGCGCTATTCAAAAACCGCCTGGATAAATTCTTACAAAATACCCTTCCTGTAACAGCCAGTTACAGCCCGGAATTTGTTGACCTGAAAACCCTGATCATATTAATTCCCGCGTTTATAAAATGGCACGAAAGCCTGCGCTTTCATCCGCCACCAGTAGAAAAAACACTGTCCGGAAACGCGATACCTGTAACGAATGAAGAGATGGACCCGCAGCGTTTTATTATCAATGAAAATATTTATCGCAGACGTTGCACCAGGGAACTACTGGATGTACTGATTGAAATTTCTTCCCCGATATAATGAAGGAAACAAACCGTCATATTATTTCAAGCCTCGGTTGGAACACCCGTTTCAACAAAAAGGACCGTGCTATTGAATTGCAGGACCGGATCAGCGCCTATAGCCAATTTAACCTGCAACAGGAAATAACCTCCGTTTTTGACAAATGCTGCCCGCCGGACCAGACCTGGAAAATTCCTTTACTTGAACTGGATCTCGGCCTGATCAGCTTTAATGACCTGGAAAACGAACTGGGACTTAAGCTGCGTACGCTGTTGTATGAAAAAATAGTCGATATTATTTTTTATGCGAATAAAAATAATAGTTCAGGTATTGAAATTATTAACCATGACGCTTCACAACTGGAAATGCTGCAGGTATTTCTGCAAAGCGGGTTGATGCCCTGGAATTATCAGCCTGGTTTTGGATCGGTGAACCAGCTTATTCATTACCAACTGGAAAACAACAGACAGTCGCTGATTGAAATGATCAGGAAGATTGCAGCCAATCATGATAATGTAAGAAAAAGAATTGCCTGGCAAATTACCGAGCCCAATATCTCCGGTATAATAGAAGGACTTGAACCCAATAACTACGGCCAGGTACTGGACTTCTCAAACGAGTTATGCCTGTTACAAACCCGTCACCATCTTGTGCAGGCAGGTACAACTGACTTTAAGAAAAATCTCATGCACTGGGTGCTGAATTTTTTGTTAAACGAAAGAGGAACAATTTTTAATAAACTCGCTTTTATGAAAAGCAGTATTGGCCAAATGGCAGGCCATTACAATATACGATATGAAGAACTTCTTCACCTCATAGAGCTGGCTGTGGAGGAGGCCGGTAAAAAAATCCTGATAAAATCAGATTTTGTACTCACCCTGCAGGTTTTATCAAAGGAGAACAGGAGTAAGAAAAGTAAACTACTACAGGTAACAGCGGTTGTTGATCACTGGCAAAAGCTTGAACAGTTTTTTAATAATAAGTCTCCTGATCAGTCGACGCTGCAAATAAATGAAGTGAACGAACTGATTGCCGGGCTCGGTAAAGAAAACAAAGCCAGGTTCAGATCGCTTATTGCGGGACTGGCATGTGACGATAACGAATGGGATAAGTTGATAAAAAGCCTGAACAACACATCGCTGGAAACCATTTTTTATGCATTTAATCCCGGGCTTGCAGGTAAGCTGACGGCCTGTGTATATTTTTTAGATAAGCTGGGGCGCAATATAAATCCACGGATAGAAATTAAGCTGTTATGGACTGCCGGTTTAAGATTTTTACGCGCGAATAAAAATCCGGGTGAAAACAACAAGGCTTTTTTAATCCATTGTATTAAGCATATAAGCAAGGCAGGACAGGTAAGATACCAGGACCTACTTGCACAGTTTGTAAGCGCTCAATTACCTCATTTAGCAAAAACCGATTCAGCATTCAGTATTTACAGTGATTTAAGTAGCGCCTTTTTTACGGGGATTGAAACAGCGCATCCCGGTTTCTTACCAGCACAAACAACTGAATTGATAATAAAACTTGCCAGTCAGTTCAGGGCAGGAGCATTTCAAACAACAGCATTTGCCGAATCGAAAACCTATTTTTTAAAGATAGTCCGGAACAGTCCGGCGATCGCGTTGAAAGCTATGGCAGATTATCCTGATAAGATCATTTTGAATAAACTAATAGCTTTCCTGTTTGATCGCGGACTATTGCACCTGCTTATCAGAAGTGCCAAAACTAAAAAAAGTGAGCGCTTTTTTTTACTGGCTGATATGGTTATGCAGGCAG
Source organism: uncultured Terrimonas sp. (assembly GCA_964528095.1). Taxonomy (GTDB): domain Bacteria; phylum Bacteroidota; class Bacteroidia; order Chitinophagales; family Chitinophagaceae; genus CAZGSG01. Next base: position 4,205 of record CAZGSG010000133.1, on the reverse strand, counting down.
ACCAACACTATCCAATAAAGCTCCCCGGTGAATGGTTAAATGAAAGCCTGTTACGCGTGGGCCTTGAATGCATGCTTCGGTATCCACAGTTTGATACAGCCAGATTCCTGAATCTAACCCTGTATAAGTGGTTACAGTGTGCACCCGGCCAGGTATGGGAACATGCTGCTCTTTTTATTGAACACCTGGTGGCAGACCACAGGTTTCAATCACTGGGAATAAGAAGTACACTGGCAGAAAAACTTAAAAAAACGTACAGGACTTTTTCCTATGCGCAGGTTAAACACATCAGCAAACTTCGGCCAGGCCACCAATCAAGCGTATCAGCCATGTTATTGCGAAATTTTAATGAACACCAATTCGTAGAAGGCAGAAATAATGCGAACGAGGATACAAAAGAACTGGTTAATTACCTGGCGCCGGGGTTTGCCGGTTTAATGACTGGACTGGTAGCGGAATATACAAATAACGTAAGCCGGTATGTAAAACATCGTCCGAAAACAGCGATCAGGAATGAACTAACAGAGATATGCTGGACATGCCTCTTGAATTTTGCAGATCACCAGGGCAATTTGAATGTACTTAAACAATCTTTCCGGTCAGCCGTGGTCTATGCTTTTCCTGTACCGCCAGGACATTTTTCCAAACCGGTCTCCGTTAAGTTTCTTGCAACAAACAGCAGACCATTGACCATATTAAAAGAAGAGGGCAGTATTGAACCCGTACAGATTTTTATCCTCATCCAAAAATGTTTTGACCAGGGCATCGCGACTATTGAAAACGAAGGGCAGGCTGTTGACTTTGGTGAGCTTATCAACAGGGGGCTTGAAATAAGGCCGGCGGAAGTCAGGAAACTGCTCGCTTCCTCCCCCATTTCGCAACAATCACTTGGGCTATTAAAAGACCATGTTTCATTCAGCAACTTCAGCGCATGGATCATGAATGATAGTCATGGCCGGTTAAAAGACATTATTGAAACAACAAGTGCTTTACATAATTTTTTCAGCCGTCTATTACCTGAAGCGCTCGCTGCCCGCATGTCGCATGAATACTGGAAACAGACCTGGGTCCTTTTTAAAACAAACAAAACTCTTTCACAACATATAGAAAAAATGGCCGCTTTTTCTTTTCAGTTAACTGCAAAAGAAACAGCAGTAAACCCTGAATTCATCCGGACACAGATCAGGAATAAGGAACTGCCGGTGAATACAAAACTGATACCTGTCCTTACCCGGTTTATTCCGGACATTGCTGAAGCACTATCATCGGAAACACATGTAAATACATCAGCAAATAAGGAACTGCTTGAAAAATTACAAACGACTGCTCAAAAAGGATTGCTGAACGAGCTGGCTTATGCAGTAATTATTCAAAAGCAAATCCCCTATTGGTTTCACAAGGAAACAATAAACGATACAGTATTCCTGCTCAATGAACTGGTTATTCAATACCCGGTAAATTTTCTACTGACTATAAAAAACCATTCGCATGCTGAAACACAGATGGACTGGCTAAGCCGGATAGTCAGCTTCAAAGAACTATGCATATCGATTGGCAATCTCCACAAAAACAAACAATCTCTTCTAAGCATACTGGAAAAATTCTATGCTGCTCTCGGCAAATTGCAAATCGAAGACATTTCCGCCGCGACATTGCAGACAATACTTTTTAAGAAAGTTCTGAAAGCATGGAGCGGTAATAACTGGAATATCATTTCAACTGAAACGATCTGGAACGAATTGATCTGGGACGCCTGTCTTAAACACGGAATTTCAAAAACCACATTTTTGTTTGAACTGGAAAAAGCACAGACCATTTTTCCGCCGGCAATGCAGGTTGGTTTAAAATTACTGACCGGCAGGCAAACACCTTTCAATAATAAAAAGGAAAAAATGATGCCATTAAAAACAATTGAAAAGCCGCTGCGTCCATTAATGATAAATAATAAACAAAAACAGGGAATTGCCGTGAGAAATGCAGGCGTGGTTTTACTTAACGGTTATTTTCAAATGCTGTTTGATCGCCTGGGTTTGTTGAACGCGGATAAAAAATTCAGGGATAAAACCGTTCAACTGGAAGCCATCCATTATTTGCAATACGTGATAACCGGCATGAGCAACACCGATGAATCTTTTTTGCCGTTGAATAAAATATTATGCGGCCTGTCATTGGCAGATCCCGTGCCGGAAGGCCTGGCGATTTCCGAAGAAAATAAAAAACTAATCAATGGTCTTATCAAAGCAGCTATTGGCTACTGGCCGGCCATTGGCAATTGCTCACTGGCCGGGTTCAGGGGCAACTGGCTTGTCAGGGATGGTATACTGACCGAGCAGGAAGACCGATGGGAGCTGGTAGTAGAAAAACGGGCCTATGATATACTGATCCATAAATCACCATTTTCTTTTTCGATCATCAAACAACGATGGATGGATAAACCAATACATGTTTCATGGCCCTATTAACTTATTTATATGAAAAAAATAAAATTGACGAAACGCATGGACAGTAGTTAGTAAAAGACCTCAAACAGTTCGGATTTTTTGCATTTTGAATTTTGAATTTTTAATTCAACATACATAACCATTTTAAAAAACAAACATGAATACCTACAATGACAACCTTCATTCCAGTGTTGTGAATAGCCTGAACACACAGGAACTGGAGATTCAAAGCATACAGGCTGCACTGGATGCTTCCGTTTACACCCTGTATTATGCACAGGGCGCAAAAATAATTGGCGAGGAGCAGCTTAGCCAGGCCCGGTCTGATTACGATCTGCAGGCAAGGATCAAAAAGCAGGCTGTAGATTGCCATTGCCTTTCGGTCAATGTAAATGCCACAGCGCTTGATCAGAAAAAATATACTTCGGCTTCCGTTACCAACACAGCAACCGCTGCCGCGGATGTGCAGATAGCAACCAATGCCATAATACGGCTTGCAGGTGATATGGGCAGCATTTTCAGTATTGTAAGTGCCGCGGATTATGGTACTGATATTTATCAGCAAAGTAAAAACGCCTATGAAAAAATGAACCGTACTGCTTATGAGGCAGAACAGGCATCAAGGCTGTCGATGGAAGCTTCTTCTCTTGTAGCAGAAGTGCCCTATAGTACCGTTGCGGACCAGGCAAAAAGCGGCAATGATGCTGTAACCAGCATGCTTGGCATCACCACCAAAGATTTTGATGATGTAACGAACCGGGTTGCTGCTACAAATGATAGGCTGGCCCAGGCCAGTGACGCTGAAAAAGTGGCGGAAGGCGTGGTGGAATATGTGAATGCGGATTATCTCTCCGCTAAAAAAGCCTTTCTCGTCAATAATGCTGAATTGAATCTTGACCTGCGGGTACCTCAAAAAAAACTGACCAGCGACAGCTATACGGTCATTTTCAACAATTACATCAGCCCCTTTCATAATGTGATTGAAAAAGCGGGAGAATCAGCAGATGCAATAAAGCAACTCACTTCTGATAAGATGACTTTCCCGGTTGATTCTTATTATATCTTTCTTGTCAAAAATGTAAATCAACCGGTATTTTCTATCGCGGAAGCAGAAGGCCTGATACTCAGCCCCGGCTCCGACAGGTATCTTAAAGTACAGGCACCACCAATACTTACTATATCAGCGGAACCAGGAGTTGACAAATCTGTTTTATTCGACTTTAAAGCCATCACCTGCCCAATCATGATCAACCAGATCAAAGACACCGATGGTAATGCCATGGTATTGGGCGAGGAGTATGTTGTATTTGTGCTGGCAGTGTTTGATCCTGTTTACCAGAAATTACTGAATAATTTCGACGAGTACCTGACGGCATCTTCTGAAAAATTCTCGCTGACCAATGTACTGGCAAGCCCTTCACCTGATCATATCCTCGTTATTCCTGGAGGTATCAATACGGAATCGAAGGATTGCATGATAAAATCCGAAGAAGAAAAAAATAATACGCTACAGCCATTGAAAATAACCCAGACATTGAATTTCTGCCTGATTCAAAATGCCGGATACAAAGTGGAATACCGGTGTATGTTCTTACCGGATAACACAAACCTGTTGCTGAATTTGCTCACGGAGAATGAACTTAAAAAGATAGAGGACGAGGTATTGGACTTCGAATTTTTACAGGAAAGAATCATTTCAAAAATAACGGAGCTAAACGCGGCTATTGCCAGAGCGGAGGCAGATGAAAGGGCACTTAGCGCGGA
>CAZGSG010000132.1:0-14998 GCA_964528095.1 uncultured Terrimonas sp. | reverse complement strand
TTGTAGTAGTGCCATCTCCCAATTGCCCTTTCGAATTGAAACCCATCGACCAGAGAGAATTATCCATTTTGACAAACAGGCAAAATCCCAAACCGGCTGCAATCGTCCTGACATCCGTCATTACTTTTACGGGCGTGGCCTTATTGGTCGTAGTACCATCTCCCAATTGCCCGTATACATTGTTGCCTGCCGTCCACAGTGAATTATCTGTTTTCAGGATCATAGCCGTTGTAAATCCTGCTGCTATCGCTTTTACATCGCTCATTACCTGCACCGGCGTATGCCTTTCCGTAGTAGTGCCATCTCCGAGTTGCCCATACTCATTATGTCCTGCGACCCAAAGGGTATTGTCATTTTTTAGTAGCAGCGTAAAATCAATGGCGGCAACAGCCTTCACATTATCCGCTACCTTTATTGGTGTTACTTTTTTTATAGTAGTCCCATCACCCAATTGACCATAGTGATTGTCTCCTGTAGCCCAAAGTGTATTGTCCGCTTTTATCATCAGTGTGTATTCTTCGCCCGTGGCTATTTCCTTTGCTTTGAGCCCTCCCATGATAGCCAGCGGACTGGGATTGCTAATAGCAGGGGCTCCTGATATTTCACCATCACTGTTTGAACCCATACCCCAGATCGTACCATCTCCTTTGAGAAGCACAGTATGTGCGCCGCCGGCCCCTACCTGCAATACCTGGTTGCTGGTAACCGGGTTGTTCTTTTTATCATTTTTTTTACAGGCAATAAAGATTGTTGCTATTAATATACTTGCGAAAACGAAACGTAAAAACTTCATGTTAGTTGATTTAATATTTTTAAATACTATAGATCATTCCCATTCGATGAGGTCGCCATCGTGCCCTATAAACCGACCTCGCTGGTCATATTTGTACATGCCTTCATCGTACGTTTTGGTAGAAGATTGTCCGGCAATCCATTTCTTAGTAAGTGCATTCCAGGAAAAATTTTGTTGAGTGAGCGATTTCAACGCATGCTCACTGGGATGATAGTCGCGCGCAAGTAACAAAGGCAGCGATAACCCATCACCAAAAAAGCTAAGCTGTGCTATCGCAGCACTTCCGTAATAATCAAATCCAATATCTTTCCACAATAAATAGGGTTTGTCATTATAATATGTTCTGGCGATATACAAAGAATCATCATTTTGGCCCTGAAATTCTTTCCTTACGCTAATAGCGGCTACATTATTTTGTGCATCATAGGAGATCCAATATCGATTCGTGGACTCTTCGATATCATTATACGTCCTTCTTATAATTACAGTGTTCAGCCGTTGCTGGGCATCGTACTCGAAGGAGTATTTATCTATCTCATTATTCGACCTGTATTGGTTGCCGCCGACAATTTTACCCCCGACAATTGTAAATATAGATCGGTTATCAGGGACAGGATCGTTAGCGCCATCATACCCCTGTATTAATACGCCAGCGGGAGAATACGTTAAGCGGATCGAATAAAGAGCATTACGGTCAAGGCGAATAAGACGTTTTTGCTCGTCATAAGTAAATATCTGTTCTGAAGAAGTGCCATTCAATATAGAACGCACCCGCAGATTACCCGGTAGTTTGTCCTTATCTTTTTTACAAGCTACCAGTAACACGGGTAGAAAAAAAAGTAGAAAAAAGATTCTCATAAATTATAAATTAAATGATGATAATAACAGCGCAGGAATTGGAATACCTGCAGGCATAGCTTATTCCCACTCGATGGTATCACCATCGTGCCCAATAAATCGACCCCGCTGATCATACTTATACAGATTTTCGTCCCGGGTATACCCGTTAGGCGCGTCCGCTACCCATTTATTTGTAAGTATATTCCAGTGAAAGTTTTCTTCAGCAACAGATTTCAACGCATGTTCGCTGGGATAATAATTGCTTATCACGAATAAGGGCATGGTAATACCATAACCCAGGTGTGGCTGCCCCACTGCGGCACTGCCAAAATAATCAAACCCGATATCTTTCCACCTGATAAAAGACTTGTTCTCGTAATAGGTCCTGGTGATATGGATAGAATCATCGTTTTTCCCTTGCAGGGTCCTTCTAAAACCGATAGATTGTACATTATTCCCCGCATCATACGAAATCCAGTAACGATGTTGTTCATTTTCCGTCCCGTTAAATGTCTTACTGATGATCGCCTGGGTCAGCCTTTGCTGGGCATCATACTCGAAGTAATACTTATCTGTTATATTGCCCGGCCTATATCGGTTGCCATTGGCAATTTTGCCGCCGATGATTGTAAAATCATACCGGCTATCCGCTACAGGATTATTAGCGCCATCATATCCCTGTATCAATACGCCTGCGCCAGAATACTCGAAGCGGAGTGAAAAAGCCGCACTATAGTCGGTACGTATAAGACGTTTTTGCGCATCATAGCTAAATAGCTGTGCCGAAGAAACGCCGTTGGATATGGAACTCACCAGCCCGTTACCAGATTTTTTGTCTTTATCTTTTTTACAAGCTGCCAATAAAACAGATAAAACAAGAAATAGAAAAATAGATCTCATAGTTAAAGCATTAAAATGATAATAATAGCATAGGAGTTTGGGCATGGGTTTAATAGTAGGTATAAGTTTCAGTGCCGGTCTGGCCTCCCGAAGTGGTGAATGTGCGGCTGGCTATCCTGCCGCGGTCATCATAGGTGTATGTGTAGTTCGTAAAACTAACATTGATCGTATTCCCATCGGGTCTCCTGGTCACTATCGCTTTAGCAGGATGTGGTGAGAGATGGCCCCAAAAACCCCGTCCAAAATTTATATCAGCAATCGTATTCGCTTTATCTGTGAAAAATGAAAAAAGGTTAGTGCTCTTCCAAACACCTCCGGTTGTCATACGAGTACTATCGAGCAAACCCGTACCCGCGTTATAATAATATCTTGTTTCGGTGATGGGATTTTTGTCGTCATAGGTTCTAACCCGCACACCAACAGGAGTAAATTCATAAAAACTAATATCAGGGCTGCTTACATATCTGGAAGATTTTAGATACCCGTTAACATCAAGTTCATAGACCGAATGAATAGTAATAGACGCTTCCGAAAGCGACCAACTGACCCTGCCTGGCTCATAAACATATTCTTCTTTGTAAAAACCAAGATCAGCTTCCGCTTTTACCAGTCGCTTCTGTTCGTCATAGGTATAGTGCAATGTATTACCGTTTGTTACTGTTTTTACACGTTGAGCCAGCGGCTCCATCTTGTTGCCCTCCTCTTTTTTGCAGGAAAGAAAAAAAACAAGCACCGACATTGTAAGCCATTTATTCATATCATGGAATTTGTTGTTTTATTGCCATGTAAATAGCAGTGATCCCTGCCTGGAGAGACGCCCGCGATCATCGTATGCGTACTGAGTTGCAGGGATGGCTTGTTCACCAGTCGCCCCTAGCTGTATCCATGAAACATTATTAGACCAGATATAGATTTTATGTGTAATGCTTTTCGGCGCATGTGCTAAAGGCCTTATCGTATAACCAAAAAGCTGGGGCATATTTGTACCATAACCGAAGTTGTCGACACTGACAGTGGCGGCTCCGAAATAATCGAACCCAATATCCCGCCAGGTGATGAATGGCTTATCGGTATAGTAGGTTTTGCCCAGTGAAATAGAATCTTCGTTCTTCGCACCTACTTTGCGTTTGAACCTGATCTCTGCAATATTGTTATCGGTATCATAAATAAAAGAATAGTAGTGTTGTTCTGTAGTAACCGAATTTGTTTTCAATTGAATTTCCGCATAGGAAAGTCGTTGCTGCCCGTCGTATTGATAGGAGTATTCATTCAGTTTATTAGCCGGCAGGTACTGGCGGCCTGATACAGCGCGGCCATTGACCAATGTAAGATCATACCTCATATTGGCATTCGGCGTTTCGCCGTTGTATTGCTGTATCAGCACACCAGCGCCGGTATATTCGAACCGGAGTGAACTACCTGCGTCGAAGTCAATTCGGGTAAGCCGGTTCTGGTTGTCATAAGAATGATAATGTGTAAAGAAGTTGCCATCGGAGATAGAATGGAGCCTGTTATCACCCGGCGATTTATTCTTATCTTTTTTACAGGAAATAAAACATAAGATCAGTATGATCCCGGTCGCTGCCAGCCCTCTTCGCATTATTTTATCTTTTAGCGTTATCATAGTATAAGGTTTATTGCCATACAACTGTATACCCATTCGTTTTTACCAGTTTGCCTTGCTGATCATGCTCATATACATTTTCGTTATATCCACTACTAAACTCAACAGGGCTGAATGTATATGCAAAGGACCCCGTTTCAACCATTGCCCGTCCTTTTAAACTCCATGCTTTAATGGGGTGAGCGGAAGGATAGATAGTGGAAGGATTTGAAGTACCAATAAACCGTTTCACAAAAGGAAAGGGTACCAGGAACTCCCTTGCTAAAACGGGTAGATATTCCAGACCTACAGCTACCGTTCCAAAGTAATCGAAGCCGATATCCCTGAATGTAAAAAAGGATTTATTCTCATAATAGGTACTGGTAATGACAATAGAGTCGGAAGGCGCGCCGGCCCCCCTTGCACCATTCAATTTTACTTCGTGCATATTGTTCTGCGCGTCATAGGCAAAATAACAGTCATACCGCTGGTAAATTTGCCCGTTTGAACCTGATTCTCTTATTCCTATTTCGCTTAGCCGTTGCCTGGAATCATATCCATAAAACAAATCCCATATATTTCCCCCTGTAAGAAACCTGCGACAGGAAATGACTTTGCCATTGGTAATAATGAATTCATAACGATCACTGGGATCCAGGCCTGCGCCTTCAAAATACTTCACTATCACTCCAGTGGCATTGTATTCAAACCGGGCCGAATGCGTTGCATTATAATCTATACGGATCAACCTGCTTTGGTCGTCATATAAAAAATTAGTGGTATAGTTGAATCCCGAAAAAGACTGGATCATGCGATTGTCAACCTCTTTATCCTTATTTTTTTTACAGGAAAAAAGGGCCGTGCCTGCTAACAGGAAAATCAGAAAAATATATTGTTTCATATGTCGTGATTGAATTATCTGTTGTACAGTATCCTTTATTTGCTCACGCCTTAAAACTAAACAGCAGCAAGTATGTATAAATAAGGCAAGGAGTAAGTGGTAAGAGGTAACGATTCAAAGGCGGCGGGAGCAATAATAATGAGAAAAGGGTTTGCATAAATGAGAATGTGGTAGGCCAGAAGAGGGAATCAACTAACGAAGTGATCCCAGGCCAGGAGAAATAATAAATGAGTACCTGCGAAGCAATGGTGGAATTGGGAAAGATGCATCCCTTTAAATAATTCTTCTATAAATGAGGATTCACTTATGGCGGAAGTTAATTACTACAGCCAATGAATTTTATTACAGTTATACTTTAATAAGATCACAGATTTTAGCATATATCTCCGGGTCTTCAATTACACAACAACCATAAGTTACCAATGGACCGGCCTATATGATCGCGAAAGGACGTTAGTGCATCCTGTTCATCATCGGCAGGATAAGCCCCGGCGTAAAACTAAATGTAAACCCCTATCAAAAAATTCATTATCTCCGGTATCATTGATCTTCCATACTGATCATTTTTTCTGTATAAGAACCATCAAAAGCTATACACGCAAAAACCGGTATCTTCATATAACTTTTAAATAACCACCTATTTATGCTTAGAAAACCGTTCCACCTGTTAACATTTATTGTATTTATCTTCCTCTCCGCATCTTCTCTGACAGCACAAACTACTTTTTGGACAGATAATTTTGAAGCCGCTTCTTTATCCAATGGGGTGCGTACGCCTTCAAATAACGGCGGCGTTGGCGGCCCGCCCTTTACGTCTTATTTCTGCAGAACACCGGCTACTTCTACAGTTAGCCAGTCCGTTCCGTTCACTGGCTTCCAGGGCTCTAATTACTGGGCCGGCGAAGACCATGATGCAGCCGGCACCGGTTTTCCCAATGCAGGAACAGTGAACGCCCGCCAGCAGAATATTACCTGGACCAATATCAATATCTCCGGCAGGATGGGGCTCAGTTTTGTCGGTTCTTTTGCGGCCAATAGCACTAACCAGCCTTTTGATAACCGAAACGCCTGTAGTGGTGGAGCTACCACCAATACCGATTATTTAATCCTGCAATCCAGCATCGATGCAGGCCCCTGGATTGACCAGCTTCGTTTTTTTACCAACGGGGCATTAACCGGTAAATATCTTTTCCTCGAAACCACTGGCGACAGTTGTGGAGATGGCACTCAATTGCTCAATATATTCCAGGATTTTACTGTTCCTATTACGGGGACTGGCACTACTATGTCCTTGCGCCTGCTGGCATATAGTGAGGGAGGAAATGAAGAATGGGGTATTGATAATTTCCGGGTACGGGCCTTAAGCACGCTGCCGGTAACATGGGCTTCCTTTACTGCGCGTGAACAGAATAATGGCGTTTTGCTTAACTGGAGCACTGCTTCCGAACAGCATACAAAGGATTTCATCGTGCAGCATCGAACGGAAACGGGGCCATGGGTCGATCTTTTCACACTTCCTGCTGGAGGTAATAGCAGCTCACTATTACAATACAGTTACCTGCATTCATCGCCTGCCAAAGGGGTGAACTATTACCGCATCGCGCAAACGGACCAGGATGGTAAAACAAACTTCAGCGAAGTAAACCCGGTACGACTCGCTTCCGCGCAGCAATTATTTACTGTGACATCTAACCCGGCTGTGAATGGAGTATTGCAGGTCCAGGTGAGAAAACCAGTGACCCTGTTTCTATATAACGCAGAAGGAAAACTGATCTGGAAGAAACAGGCAGCGCCTGGTCTTTTATCCGTTCCTACCAGCAGGTATGTGAAGGGAGTGTATTCATTGCGGGCAGAGAATGAATCACGCAAAGTGATCATACAATAAATTTATTATCGTGTTGCTGCAGGTTGTGCAGTGATCTTTTTGTGAACCCGGCTATGGCCGGGTTCTTTTGTTTGGAGAATTATATTTCTTTTGGTGAGTACTTTAACAAACCGGACTTACTTAAGCTGATAGCTATAAGACTTGACCAGGGATAACACTCCGTGATCTGAAGCTCCCTGTTGTATCCGGTGAAATGCACCTATAGGTTCCCCTACCATCCGCACATGAATACTTCCGGTGGTTGTGTAAATGCAGGATTAGCATAACCAATAAAGTAAAAAAAGGAAAGGGGGAATATGAACTTTTCATGATTGATGGTTATTTCATCACTAAATAAAGAACTGCCCGCCAGCGATTGAATGAACAATTAAAAATGGTAACTAAAAAGTATAATTGACCCCAGCCCTGATTCCCATATCCCTTCTATTTGTTTTTGTGCGGTTTTGACTTAATCCATTGCTATCTGTAGCGCGTGCTTTAGAATTAACGGATGTGGCCGTGTAAAACAATGAGCCTGTAAAAGTCCAGTGCTTACCAACAAACCAACTGGAACCAAGATAAGGCTCTACCCTATATTCAGGCTGTTTTGCCCTATAGGTATTCATGACAGTAGTATTAGACCCGTTAATAAAATTCGTTCCAGTTTGCCTGTTGATCCTGTAGATTATATTTGTGGCAAGCCCTGCATGAAAAAGCCGCTTTTTAGTAGACTCACCAAAGTAATAACGCAGCTCAGGGCCGATGCCAAATGTGGTATACCTGTAGTCGTATTCCTGGAAACCATTGGCAGTAGAATAAGTTGTCTTATCTCTTGAAAAATAAAGTTGCACCTGCGCGCCCAACAATAGCCTGTCCTGGATAAAACAGCCGATGGATGGACTAAGCCCTACGCCCCAATTGCTGTTCTTAACATTTTCTAGTTCGATATTATTTGCATCATACCGATGGGTTTTGCCACCTCCAAAACTTAAATTACCCCAGTTCGGAGAAAACAGGGAAACAGAAGAATAGAATTTACCACTCTTATCCCTGCCGATCAGATTATCATTGCCATCATAATTTTTGTTCTTTTCATTATAATAGCCGATGGAAAAAATATTATGACTGATCATCCATTTCCCCTTCCCGACCTGGCCAGGCAGATTTCCTTTGGATTGTTGAGCATGCATACTGAAGGCTGTGCAAATAAAAAGGACAAAAAGCCCATAACTATACTTTATTTGTATTCTCATACTGGTTATTTTTATTTGGTTCTGAATGGTTACCATCCCGCTTAGTGACATTATTATTACATTTCAATAAGTATCCCACGGATTATCTTTCCAAGAAAAATTTATGGCATCGCGGCTCAAACTGCCAGTCACCATATCGGCGGTATTGTTTAAAAAAGTATTCTGAAACTATCCTACTCCAATAAGCTGATTATAACTACCATGCATGAAACTACCCTGTAATATTCCCTATTGTTATTGCAAAAAAGTAAACGGTTATAATTACCGATTCATTGGCATTGCAATAAAATTGATGAGTGAAAGCATACCCCTGTCGAGGTAACGGTCATTCCGTATACGAATACAGGTTATTATTAGGCGCCTGGCCATTTGAAAAAGTAGTCATGATTTTTATTATCCGCCCCTTCGTATCATACTCATAAATAAGGTTCAGGATGATCTCCTGCACATTATTTCCAACCAAGACCCTTCTAATGTTCTGTTTTGGCGGATGCTTATACCCTCTACCAAACCACAGAATGCCTGTGTTTTCATTAGTGAGTGAATATGACCTGCTCATGTCATATTCCTTATTAATCGAGGACGACCGCCAAACACCGTTCTCGGTATTCCGGTTGCTATCAAGCAAGCCAGTCGTATTATTATAGTAATAGTCAGTTACAAACAGGGTTCCGTTCGAAGTGTAATAACTTTTTGTCATATAGCCGTTACTATTGTATTCAAAATTGGAAACCCGTCCACCTGAAGAAGTGACCTTACTGCGAAAACCAGCCGCGTTTAATTCGTGTGTATCGGTACCTATAAGCGTTCCATTGGCATCATACCCCTTTGATATTGTTGCTCCTTGCGAATAAATATAATCGGTTCTTTGTCCGCTGATAAGTTGAAGGCTCACCAGTCGTTTCAATTCATCATATTCATACATTGCAGCACTGCCGCCGGTGATATCCATAAATGTCTTCACCAGTGGCGGAGCGGCGGTTTTATCCTCATCTTTATTTTTCCTGCATGCCAGGAAAAACAGTGCGCCTAAAATGGAGAATAGTAATGATGATCTTGTGTTTGTCATATCCTGCTATTTTAAACCAGTGCGTCCAGTTCGATCAGTAATTGTAATAATTTGCCTTTTTGCATATCGTTTGCTAAAAACCGCTTGGCCTGTAATACAATGTATTTCCGACGGGGGGTAACAATATTCTTATACATTCCCTGCAGGCAATTGGGGAGGAATACAAACTGGAGCCAATCAGAAAAATCCTGCTGGCTATCGATGATTTTTTTTTCATAATCCATTACCCATTCGGGGGCTTGTTTTTTCCAGATGCCTTCCGCCTTCATTTCATTAATGATCTGCCTGACTTTTTCTTCGATGGTGGTCGTTTCAGTCATGTGAGCCTTTTGTAATCTCAATGTATATTCATTATAGGAGGATGTAATACATAAAGAAGCAAACGGGAATTCCTGGTGATTGAATGGAGGTATTGAGCAAAGCAATGAGAAAAAGGCAAATAGCAACGAGCAAACGGAAGAAACGCCAGTTTTTTTGCTTATATTTTTGTAAGATATTATGCCAATAGTTTTGAGATCATTTTTATCATACCGCATTTTATTCGTGTGTATGCTGATTTGCCCAGTCAGTTGCCTGTCTTTTATGGCTTTCAGTCAGCCCGGCTATCAATTTGAGAACTTTACGGAAGCCAATGGATTGTCTGACAACCGTGTTACCTGTTTCCTTAAAGACAAAACAGGTTTTATATGGATAGGTACTGAAAATGGTCTTAACCGTTTCGATGGGCATAGCTTTCTTATATATCGTCCTGGTTTATCGCATCGCTCCATTTCCAACCCCTATATCAATGACATTGAAGAAGACAGGGCAGGACGCTTATGGGTCTCCACTCAAAGCGGACTGAATGTTATTGACAAAAAGGATGACAGTATTTCAGTTCTTTTACCGGAAGAATATGCCAGCATCAGTAAAAAATATACCATTCCAAGCGATCTGATCTGGGATACTTATATTGACAGGCAAGACCGTGTATGGATCGCCGCTGATGGCCGCGAACTATGTTATTATGATATACAAAAAAAGATATTCATCTACCTGCCCTGGAGAAAATACCTGGGAACGCTATTTCCCCAACGCGGCAGATCATACAATAGCATCCGTAAGATCTATTACAAATCGGAAAATGAAATCTGGCTTGGCACTTCTGCCGGTCTTTTCAGCTATTCTTCCAGTTCGAATACATTCACTTATTATAAAAGTTTCGAAGCTGATCATTTTATACAATTAGAAACTTCTGCGGATGGCCGTACTGTTTTCTTTGTACAGAACCCGGTCAATATATTACAGGAACTATCACCTGAAAGCGGAATCAAAAAAGACATTCCCTGGAGTACGATCCCTTTCAGAGGGCAAAGCAGTGACCGCGATCGTGGAACAGGCGATAAGCGTTGGTTACCTGCCGGGAAATCCATTGCAGAGATCAATTCAACGACAGGCGAAGCCACCCTGATAACACATCTACCTGATGACCCCTATTCTCTTCCCGATGGTACCATACGCACTGTATACCGTGAAAACACAGGTATTGTATGGGCAGGTACCAGTAATGGTATCGGGAAGTTCAATCCTTCGATGAATTTATTTTCTTTTACGGAAATATTTCCTTTTTCTAAACGCGGTGAAGTGCCGGAAAATGACCTGTATCGTTTCGACCAGACCATACACACTGTTTTTTATAGCAAAATCGACAACCAGTATTATATCAGTTCCCCTGCTACCAATAGCCTGATCATTAAAAACAAAACCACCGGACGGTCCCGTGTAATAAAAAATATCCAGGGCATTCCACTAAGACATTGTTCCGTCATATTTGAAGACAGCAAAGACCAGCTTTGGATACTGGCAGGCGCGCATGCCTTTAAATACAACAGGACTACAGAACAGTTCACCGTCTCCGCCTTCCATTCGCAGGACAATAACATTTTGTTTACTGATGCAATTGAAGACGCGAACGGACAGCTTTGGTTCGCCTGTTTGAATGATGGCCTTTACCGGTATGATCCGGCAACAAATATAAGCCGGAAGTTTTCTGCTAAAGATAGCTTTGATGTTTCCCTGGTGACTTCTCTTTATTTTGATAAGGAATACAATAAGCTTTGGATCGGAACTTTTGAAAAAGGGCTTTACCTATATGATTTTAGCAGCAATAAGATCAGCCGTTTTATCAAGAATAAAAAAGACCCGTCACATATTCACACCTCCCTGGTCACCGATATCATTAAAGATAAAAATGGCATGATCTGGATCAGCACCTATGCTGATGGCATCTCCCGCATCGCTTCAGCAAAGCCGGTCAACAATGGTTTTACCCATATCAGCATACAGGATGGACTGGCAGAAAACAATATTTTTTCTTTACAAAATGACCTGGCGGGGAATACCTGGGCGACCAGCTTTAAAGGACTGACAAAGATCGGCCCGGATGGTAAAGTCATTGCGCAGTATAATCGCGCGAAAGGACTGGGCTTTACGGATTTTTACAGCCCGCTTACACGTACGGAAACCGGCGAATTATTGACTGGTGTAAGCAATGGTTTTATAAGCTTCCATCCCGATAGCCTCAGCTATTCTTCCCCTGAATTCCCGGTGATCATTACATCCTTCAGAACAAAAGACTCCACAGATACAAAAGGAGCTCATTCCATTCTTTCCTATGACGATAATGAAGTACAATTTGATTTCACTGCGCTTTCTTATGTAAACCCCGGTCACACACAATACGAATACAGGTTGCAGGGCATTGATAATAATTGGGTAAAAACGGGTAATATAAACAATACAAAATACAATAACCTTGCCCCTGGTTCTTACCTTTTTAAAGTAAGGGCCTTCGATTTTACCGGCAAGCTATCTTCCAATGAAGCTATTTATTCGTTCCGCATACTGCCGCCCTGGTGGCAGACCTGGTGGTTTCGTACAATTGCGGTACTGGCTATTACTGTACTTGTACTGTACCTGTTCAGACGAAGAATTGCTGTGATCAAACACAAAGCGCTGATCAATCAGCAAATGGCTGAATTGAAAGGGCAGGCGCTCCGTGCCCAGATGAATCCCCACTTTATTTTTAATTCGCTGAATGCGATCCAGGAATTGATTGTTACAGAAAATTATCCCGCTTCCTATCATTATCTGTCCAAATTCTCCAAGTTGCTTCGCATGGTATTGAATATGTCGGAAAAGAATTTTATACCATTAAGCAGCGAGATTGAAATGTGCCAGTTATATATCGAACTGGAATCATTACGTTTCAAACATTCTTTTCAATACACAATTCATGTGGATGAAGGGATTGATGCAGAAACGACGCTTTTCCCCAGCTTATTGGTACAGCCATTCATAGAAAATGCAGTATGGCATGGTTTACTTCAAAAAAAAGGAGAAAAAAAACTGGCGGTTAATTTTGAAGAGATCAATGGCAACCTGGTTTGTACTATACGCGACAATGGCATAGGCAGGGAAAAAGCGTTGGCTATTAAGATGCAGAAAATAGGGGCAAAATACTTAGAGTCAAAAGGAACAGAACTGGCACAACAACGGGTTGAGAACCTGAAAGCAGCCGGCGTAAATAATGCTACAATAACAATAACCGATTGCAAGGGCGAAGACGGAAATGCAACAGGAACAGAAGTCCGTATAGCTATTTCATCACCTGAAAACACCGAAGATGATAAAAATATTAATCGTAGACGATGAGCCCTCGGCTGGCAATATCCTCCGGTTGCTGATCGAAAAACATATAACTGGTAAAAAAGAGATACAGATCTGTCAATCTCCCGAAGATGCCATAAATATCATACCGGTATTCAAACCCAGCCTTCTTATGCTTGATATCGAAATGCCGCATATCAACGGTTTCGATCTGTTGAACCAGGTTGGTGACTGGAATTTTGATGTGATCTTCACCACGGCATATGATCGTTACGCGATTAAAGCTATTCGTTTTAGTGCGCTGGACTATCTGTTAAAACCTATTGATATCCTCGATCTGCAAAATGCTATCAACCGGCATATTATTCGCAAAGATCTGCAACCCCGTGAACAGGGCATGTTGGTAGACAACCTGATTAATAACCTGCAACAAAAAGATACCTCCTCTTTTAAACTGGCCCTTAGTACAATGGAAGGCTTTTTCTTCTATGGCCCAAAAGATATTCTGAAATGTGAAGGGGATGACAACTACACGCATTTCTATTTTATCAACCATAAACCTTTGATCGTATCAAAAACCCTGAAAGATTTTGAAGATGTGCTCGCCGATCATGGTTTTATGCGGGTGCATAAATCCTATCTTGTAAATATGCAATACGTAGTCCGGCTCGACAAAGAAGGATTACTTTGGCTAAGCGATGGAAGTACGGCAATAGTATCAAGAAGAAAAAGAAAAGAAGTGCTGGACCTGTTGTCCGAAAAAAATCGCGGGTAAATGAACTATGCCTTCGATAATATAGACAGGAGAAAAGAGTAATGCCTGAAGGAGCTGCCTATTTGTAGAAAAAATCGGTATTTTTAAACACGATGGCAACAACAAATAAAAACGATACATATCCAATCAGGGTATTCAAGACAAGCCCGCAATTTGAAAGCTGGCTCGCGAAAAATCATGTAAAAGCAGATGGTATCTGGATAAAAATTGCGAAAGCGGGCACAGGTATCCCCAGCATCAATCACAAGGATGCGCTTGATGTGGCACTCTGTTATGGGTGTATCGATGGCCTTCGTCGCGGAGTAGATACGACTTATTTTGTACAAAAATTCACGCCCCGCAGGACCAATAGCACCTGGTCAGTTATCAACAAGAAAAAAGTAGCGCTACTTATTAAGGAAGGAAAGATGCAGGAAGCCGGCCTTGCCGCTATTGAAACAGCTAAAAAGAATGGCCGTTGGGACAGTGCCTATGAATCACAGCGGACGATCGTAGTGCCTGCAGACCTGCAGCAAGCGCTTGATAAGAATAAAAAAGCAAAAGCATTTTTCGCCAAACTGAGCTCCCAGAATCGCTACGCTATTCTTCTTCGCATTGGGCTTGTAAAAAAAGCGGAGACACGTGTTAAGAAGATAAAGAATTATATTACGATGCTCGAAAAACAGGAGACAACCTACCCGCAATAGGCGTGACCGCTTCCGGCCCTTCAGCATAGAAGTGGTATCTAAAAGCCAGTCATTGGGTCATCATTCGACAAAATAAAGTTTTATCTCACTAAGAAATTATTTTCACGCGGTAAAATGCTGCTTTGCTCATATCTTCTTACAAAGAAAGAGTATACAAACAAACAAGCTCTTCCTTGGCTCATATACTCCTTAGCTAATATAGAACTGAACCTCACCAAATGTGATTGTATAATTCTCCCGTAAGTTTAAAACAGATGTAAGGGTTTTCACACACAGCTAACAGAGATAATGAGCTAAGCAAGAGCTGAGCTATCTGTTTATTCTTTATTTGTATGAATGGGTAAGCTAAGGATATTTTTCGCTGCGTGAAAAAAGTCTTTGATCAGGGTGCTGTTTTCACGTCAGTGAAAACACCTTGTTAACTCTTTATTTCAAACGATAATAAATGTATGAATAGCCAGGCTATTCCCTGGCTCATTTACTCCTTAGCTCTGTGTGCAATCTGTTACTGTTTTAGTGATGCAGGAACAAAAAGAACAATTCTTCAATCTCTACTATAGAACTTAAGTTATATTAATCGAAACAGAATGGCTATTCTAAAATACACTGTGTGAAGCCTTATCGTACACGCAGAGGAATCGAATCACCAGACCCGGCCTGTCAACC
>CAZGSG010000131.1:0-15077 GCA_964528095.1 uncultured Terrimonas sp. | reverse complement strand
ATATAACACCATAAACCAAGCTTCAATATTCGTAAACCGGTTGCTTTAACGAAATAACCGATTAATACGGCCACACCGGCAATAAGAATAAATTTAAAGAAATTCAACGCGCCTGATCCCTCGCCATTGAAGAAGGGAATGGTAGACAGTGCAAGGAATAATACAAACCAGGTAATGACCTTACCACGGGTGATATTTTTTTCATTAAAGCTCAGCCCCCACAGCACGATAGCAGCTAAAGCAAGGAAATAAACAGTAAACCCGGAGAAGAAAGACAGGCCGAATGAATTCACAAAGAACACGTCAAATATACCTGCCGCCTTCATGGAGTACTGGATCACACCCACCTGCACGATACCGGTAATGATACATCCAAGCAGGAAAGCGCTCACCATATTGCCGATGGCCCTGTATTTAAAATAAATACGGATAAGACCGATGAGCACGCCAATGATCGCAAATACGATAGCGATGCCCAGCAGGTCGGTTTCTTTATTGGCCACATTGGCCAGTACCAGCAGGAATATGAGGCCAATGGTAACGATGGTTGTCCATAACAGTATTTTGTCTTTTGCAAAAGCGGCGGCATCTGTTTTAAACGCAGCGGCTTTATAATTTCTCCTGAAATAATAGATCATTACGATAGCGGGAATGCTCAATAGGTTCAATAAGTGCACACCGATAGAAAGACCCATCATGAAGAAAAGGAAAATGATCCAGCGATCACTGCGGGCTCTTGCACCGGGATCGTCACCCGCCTGTTCGTCCGCATGCTCCCATTTAAGCATGGCCCAGAATACAAGCGCAGTGAAAAAAGACGACAAAGCATATACTTCACCTTCCACTGCACTAAACCAGAATGAATCACTGAACGTATAAGCAAGCGCGCCTACAGTACCTGCTGCCATTGTTGTAAACAATTGGCTACCGGTAAGATTATCACCGGTGGTAACAAACATTTTGCGGGCAAAATGCGTAATGCTCCAGAAAAGGAATAAGATCGTAGCGGCACTGGCAAAAGCGCTCATGAAATTGACTGCATTGGCCGCTGTCATTGCGTTGTCTCCAAAAATGATAATAAAGAACCGGCCAAGTAATACAAACATCGGAGCACCGGGAGGGTGGGGTAACTGTACTTTTGCGGCACTGGCTACAAACTCACCGCAATCCCAAAGGCTACCTCTTGCTTCACGGGTAAGCATATAAGTGGCCATTGCTACCAGAAATACGGCCCAGCCTGTGAGATTATTGACTTTTCTAAAATTCATAAAACGCAATTATTTTGAAGGAAGCAAAAATAGGGATATTCGGTTCAAAGTCCCAAGTTCATCGCCAGGAGTTCAGGGTTAGTAGTTAGTGGTTCATCAGCCAGCGTTTTACCGCATCAGTTTGCATGGGAATAAAGCTGTTAAACAGAAGTTAAAGCGACGGGTGTTCGAATGTTCAGCTGAAACAAAGCTGTTCATTTTTATCAGAGTAATTTCTTTATCTCATTTTCCATTTCATCGGAAAATCCCTCGCTGGTAAACCGGATATTTCCTTTTTTGTCGATAAGAATATAGGTCGGTACGGCTACTACACCATATTGTTTCATCACCTCCTGGTTGCTTACAAGCATGGGAAAACTGATCTTTCTTTTTTCTACCAGTAGTTTGGCCACTTCCAACTGGTCTTTTTCACTCATCATACCATATACTTCGAGTCCCTGTGCTTTATATTTTTCTGCCAGTGCCTGCACCTTTGGCATCGATGCGATGCAGGGGCCGCACCATACTTCCCAGAAATCAAGCAGCACTACCTTATCAGCAAACTGTCCGGATGAAACAGGGTTTGCTGTAAATGAAATTAAACTGAAACCCGGTGCCGGTTGATCTTTTAAGGAAAGCAATTTTGTATTGGCTGTTCTTTGCTGGCGGGTATAATCGGGAGGGAAACGTTCACCTGAAAAATCATAAGCAGTAGCAGGATCATTTACCCGGAGACGAAGGACCCGGTAATTGAGGTCCTGCACTTTTCCCAGGGTCTCCTGGTGTTTTCTTACCTGTACAGGTATGAGTAGTTTTTTATCGATCGTGTACACCGTGCTACGGTTGGTAACATCGTACTCCTTTATATCGCGGAGTCGCATAGTAAGATAATAATAGTCTGTATCCTGTTTCAGGGTAAAGCCTGTTGCATTGGCGGTGTCGAGTTTTATTATTTCATTCATTACCACCTGGCCACCCGGGTTGCCGAGATACGCGTTAATCCCCATTGCGGAGCTGGTGGATTCATAGCTCTTTTTTGAATGATCAATGTTGAAAGCAGCTCGCCCATCATAGATCGTCTCAGCATCAAAGCCGTCTTTTTTCGCCCAGAAAGCAAAACCCAGCACGGTATCAGCCGGCAGGGATTTTAATTTGACCTCTCCCCGTCCCACACGGGTAGTGCCGGTGACAAAGGTATCGGCACGCTCAAGGGTATATTGAATAGTAGAAATAGCCCGCTGCGCCAGGAACACTTTCGAAATCAATTCCTGCGGCGATTGGCCGGAGGCCATGAAGGAGCTAAATAACAGAATGATGAGGGATACAGGCTTTCTCATTATGCAGATTTGCTGCAATATACGAATTGAATCGTAGATCGATGGCGGCTATCTTTTCTTTATGTTTTTTTTTAGGAAACAGGCGGACGATCTTATTCAAAATACACTCTTACCGTCTGGTAAAACAGCTGGTTCTGCATGATGCCCGACATTTTGTTGGCTTTTTCGGAATACCCTTTGAGTCCGAAAAGTCCGGCCGCGTTGCCTTTGTTGATCGCGATTTCGAGATAGCCGGCGCTATTGAATAAAGCGAGTTTTTCTCCTTCTCCCGCATCCGCATAGGATTCGCTGATGCGTTCGATCACCTCATCGCGTTTGAATACGATCTTGAAGCTTCTTCCTTTCCGTTGTTCTTCAAACTGCTCATGCGTGATATTGACGATCACATTTTCAAAATTATCAATGAAGATGATCTGTCCTTCGATCCAGTTATTATCCAGCAGCGGGCGTAAGTGATTTTTTTCTACATAAGATACATCGGGGATACCGATATGCTGGATAGATTCTCCTTTTACCAGCCTGTCGATCGTTTTAGCAATTACTTCCACGCAATAGATCGTATTGCGGATGGCCAGTTTATCGAGTGGAATGCCGATCACCATTTCGGGGTTGCCTTCCAGTATCATATTCAGTAATCCATTATCGGCGCAAAAAATATACTGGTTCTGGTGAAAAGCCAGTAATAATTGCTCCGGTTTTTTTTCAAAGAGATTGACCAGTACTATATGGTAGGTGAATTCTGGAAAGTTTCTGAAGGCGCTACGGCAGATATAGGCTGCCTGCGGATAGTTGAACGGAACAATGGTATGTGAAATATCGATAATTGAAAACTCCGCATTCTGCTTTAATAACTGCGCCTTTACTGCAGCTGCCAGGTAGTCCTGGTGACCAATATCGGATGTGAGCGTTAATAAAGGCATTGAAAATTAAAAATCAATTAAAAAGTCAGTGAGCGGTTTTTCTTATTTTACCAGTTTCCCGTCTTTAAAGTAAAATTTGCGGACAAGTCTATCAGTAAGCGCAGGGAATAGTTTATTTAAAAACACGGTCCGCTTGCCGGTAAAGGTGAGCACCAGGGTCCTTTTCTTTTTCTCCACCGCTTTTAATATATGCGAAGCACATTCTTCCGCGGTCATCAGTTTGCCTTCATTCATGGTGCTATCGCCATTGGAATCGCCGTCTTTGTCGAGCGAGGCAAAACGAATATTGGAGCTGGTAAATCCGGGGCATACCCACATCACATGCACGCCGTCTTCCATCAGTTCGGTGCGAATCGATTCCAGCCATCCCTGGAGGGCGAATTTGGAGGCGGAATAACCATTTCTGCCGGGTAGTCCGCGATAACCTGCTATGGAGGATACGCCAACGATGGTGCCTTTTCGTTCTATGATAGAAGGAAGGGCATACTTGGTGCAATACACGGCGCCAAAAAAATTAATCTCCATTACTTTCCGGATCACTTCGATGCTGGAATCCTTCAGCAGGGCGCGCATGGAAATGCCGGCATTATTGATCAGGATATCGATACCGCCAAAAAACTTAACGGTTGTTTCCATAAAACGACGGCAGTCATTTTCATTGCTCACATCTGCCACCATTGTATGCAGGGGTGAGGAAGGGAATGTAGACTGTAGCAGGTATAATTTATCATGATCACGGCCGCAGGTAGCCACTTTGGCACCCGCCATCAGCAGTTCTTCTACCAGCGCTTTCCCGATGCCATCTGTGCCACCGGTGACCACTACCACTTTATCTTTAAAATACGAAGACATTGAAGGAGAATTAGGTAATGCAAACCTACTTTAAAAAAAATGAATAGAGAGGCGAAACCTTTAATAAATAGTTCGTTAGTTGCTGGGGTGGTCGGAGAAAATACTCTTTGGGTCGGTGAGCTCAAAATGTTGGCAGGAGATTTCAAACAGGGTGGGGATTGAAGAATTGTTTTTCTTGTTCCTGCATCACTAACACGGTAACAGGTTTCACACAGAGCTAAGGAGTAAATGAGGCAGGGAATAGTCTGGCTATTTATACGTTTATTATCTTTTGAAATAAAGAGCTAACAGGGCGTTTTCACTGACTTGAAAACAGTCCCCTGATCAGCGGGTTCTTTTTCACGCAGTGAAAAATCTCCTTGGCTCATCCGTTCATACAAATAAAGAATAAACAGATAGCTCAGCTCTTCCTTATCTCATTTACTCCTTAGCTCTGTGTGAAAGCCCTTACATATGTTTTAAGCTTGCGGGAGAATTATGTAATTCCATTTGGTGGGGTTCAGTTCTATAGTATAGATTGAAGAATTGTCCTTCTTGTTCCTGCATCACTAACACCGCAACAGGTTTCACACAGAGCTAAGGAGTAAATGAGCTAAGGAAGAGTTGAGCTATTTGCACCTGTTTGAGCGAAGGAGAATTTTCACTGCGTGAAAATAGCAGACTGTTTGAAGGTTGTTCGCGAATTGGATACTATTTTTGACAGATGAGAAAAGCGATTATACTGCTTCTTGTTTTGTCATGGGAGATGACTGGCTTTTGCCAGGATAGTTCAAAGATGAAAGAAATAGACTCATTGGTATCATCTATTGATAATGCGGGTTTTCGGATGGAAAGAGATTCAATGAATAGAGATCAACCTGCGATGGGTTTGAAAATCAGGGTGTTTGTTGAAGGTTATTTTGATGGAGAAAAACTGAGAAAGTTTTCTAACATAACATTCAGTGAAAGAAAAATGGATGATTCGACAGGCACAATGAATAGCAGTAATTTATTCTATTTCGACCACGATAAGCTTATTAAAGTAACAGAGTCAATAAGCGACGGGTACAACGAAAAGCGCTTTGAATGGTATTTTTCAGAGGGAAAGGCCCTCAACGCCTATGATATCTCCGAAAAGTCAGCAGCAAGATCCGCCCTACTATTAGAGATGGGGGCTGCTCTTCTTCTACAGGTTCAAAAAAAGAATGAATCTGCCCAATAGCTAGTTAGTATATTCTAAAATCTATCCATAGAAGCAGGGGTCGGTAAGCCGTAAAGCGGCAGACAAGATTTGCCAGGCATCATGTTCAAAAACCCCCGAACAAATTATCTTAAGCAAGTTAAGCTCCTGCAATTTGAAGAACATCAAACATCAAAGCGTCAACATCTAACATCCAATATCAAACATCCAATATCAAACATCGAACCCCGAACATCCTGTTTAATTATTCGTAAGCGGCAACCCTTCTTCCATAATCTCCACTGGTGAAATTCCGGTATAGTGCCGATGCCCGGCGCCTGCCATCGCAAGCAACATTTTTCTGGCAACGGCTTCGGAAGAAGCAGCGTTTTGACCGGTGATGAAATTGCCGTCTGTGACCAGGTGGCTGGTATGTGATACTGTTCTGGTGTATACAGCGCCGGCTGACCTGATACGGGTTTCCAGCAGAAATGGGATTATAGCGGACAGACCCGATGATTCCTCTTCCTGGTCGCTGATACAGGTGAGATGCATGCTTTTTATTAATAGATCTCCATCGTTGGTCTGTAAGGTGAGCAGGCTCGCGATGCCCTGGCCAAGCAGACCGATGGGTTTTTGTTCCTCGTTAAACTGTTCAAGCAGGCGTTTCAGCAAATGATTATCGTACAGGTCCCAGAGCGCGCCGTGTCCGCCGGTAACCAGTACCATATCAAAGTCGGCTGAATGCAGTTTGTCGAAGGGAATGGAAGTGGTGATAAAATCCATCGCTTCCGCATCTTTTAAAAAACGTTTGGAATACTGGGTGGCGATAATGATCGACTGGCTTTTGGGGTCCAGTGGCACTTCGCCGCCGTTGGGTGAGGCAATGCTGATTGCTGCCCCTTTTTCTTTGAAGAGATAATAGGGGGTGGCCAGTTCTTCCAGCCATACACCGGTATTGCGGTCGGTAGTGCCCAGCTTATCATTGGAAGTAGTAATGATCAAAACTTTCATAACGTATATATTTATGTTTCTTTTTTACCAGCGACAACCGGATGAGTTGGCGCTGATCTTCTCCAATGGCAGGGAGCGTTATGCTTCCTGGTTTCTTGAGAAGTTTTTTTCATAGTCAATAGTGGTGCGAAGGATCTTGATCTTTTGCTCGATCCGTTCTCCCAGCTTTTTGTCCACCTTTAATTTATGAACTTCGGTTAATGCATCTTCGTAGTTATGCAGCGCTTTTTCGTAAAGCCCATTGTTCTCATTGCGGATGCCTTCACTGTATAATTCTGTGCGATTATTTTTTTTGTAATGTTTTGTTACAAAAAAAATGATAACAGCTATTGAAAGCGTTACGGCTGCGAGCAGGAAATAAAAAGGGGCGGACATGTGTTGTGTTTTTAAAGGTGCTTCCCATGTAAGCTAAGCTTATTAATCCAGACGGGCCGCGATAATGCCGGAACCGATATTGCTTTACCCTGTAAAGCCTGCAGTTTGTTTTAAGCAATTGTTTTGTTTAAGGGCTATTTTGACGGATATCGAAATAGAATTACCGGCAATGAATTTCGCGACCCTATTATTTTATTTATAAAGGGCGTTTGTTAATTGAAGGTTATTATATTCCTTCAGCATATTTGTTCTTTTGTTTACCGCTTTTTCTTCTCCATTTTGAAAGGGGGAGTGAGCTAGATTGTTTTTAAATACCTGTTCACTCAGTTCGGACTCATGTGTTTTGTGTGAAGATTGTTGTTGTATGGTATTGAAAAAAAGAAAGAAATCTGTTCCTGCACCTTCAACGGATTCCACTTTCATTTCCACATGATTTGCCAAAAGAATTTTATGGGTTGCGGTAAGCCCGACGCCGAGGCCGCCTGGTTTATTGGTATAGTGTGATTTGAATATCTTATTCAGGTTTTCCTTGCTGATGCCGCAACCATTGTCCTTGATATGGATCGTGTACTTGCTTTTTTCATATTGGGTGATAATGGTAAGCCGGCCATTTTCCGCTTCCATCGAATCGATCGCGTTAATAACGATATTCGTCAATGCGATCTGCATAGTAGACCGGTGCAATAAAACGTTGCAATTTTCAGAGGCATATATTTTTGTAACGCTTATATTCTTAAGCTGGATCCGGTCTTTCGCCATTTCCAGTACTTCATCAAGCAGGTCATGGGCTGAGTGAACTGATGCCAGTATATCATCTTCCTGGCGCTGTTTCAGCATTTCGACCATCAGGTTATTGATACGGATCGAGCTCCTTCTGATGATATCAAGGTAGACTTTAATATCATTATCTTTTATGATTGCTTCCAGTAATACAAGGGATAAGTTGATATTGGACAAGGGGTTTCTCACCTCATGCGCCAGCGCTTCGATCAATGGGCCGGGCTCCTTTTTCAGGATACTTTGCCGGATCAGTGACCCGATTAGGTCTACAGGTGCCGGGATGCCGGACATGCTGCTGTTTGGTGAGGAAGTTGTTGCCGGGTTCATTTTTTGTAGTTTTAGCTGAATACACGCGCATTGGAATAATATTGCTTAAAGATATATCTATTGCACAGGCTACTTGTTACAGGTATCTGCTAATAGGTTATACTATTCACACATTTAAGTGAATTAGTTTAGTAGGCGCATGTAACGAGAGAGGTAAGGGGCTTATCAGTCAGCGGTAGTACTTTTTGGGAATACAATTTTCATTTCATACCCTTTTCCAGGGGCAGTAAGGATAACAACATTTCCAGCATGTAATAGCGTCCTGCTACGTATATTAATGATACCTACCCCGGTTTTGGTGGTCGAAAGATCGAAACCATTTCCGTCGTCTTTAATAGATAATTCAACGGTATTTACTGTTGTAGTCAAAGTAATAGTGGCATTATCAGCGTCAGCATGTTTTATAATATTATTCAACTGTTCCTGTACGATCCTGAAAATAGCCAGTTGTAATTTTTCATTCATGCCCTCTTCTGTAAAATTCTGGGCATACAGACGGATATTCAGTTTGGTAACATTCGCCAGTTCGGTCAAAAGGCCATTTATGCTCTCTACAAGACTCAATCCCAGCAAGCCTGGAATGATAAAAGTGTTGGCTATTTTCCTGATCTCATCAATAACGCGAACAATGTATTCACAGGATTTGTCCAAATAAGCGACCCTTTTTTCTTCATACGAAGCGGCCATTTGCACATACAATTTCGCGACCGCGAGTACCTGGCCCAGGTTATCATGCAGCTCCCTGCCGATCATCGCGCGTTCATTTTCATGGGCTGTTAGTACGGCGGCGGTGATCTCTTCCAACTTAGCCTTTCTTTCCTGGGTTAACGCATTTTCCATTAACATCTTTTCTGTCACATCCGTTTGTATGGCAAAAAAACGCTCGCATTCTCCTTTTTCGTTCAACAGGGGTTGGCCATGGATCTGCATCCAATATTTCCGGCCTGTTTTGCTGTAGTTAAGTATAATGCAATCAAATGTTTTTCTTTCAGTGATTCTGTTATGCAAATAGGCAATTGTGGAAGGATCCGAATCCGGTCCCTGCAGAAAACTGCCAGGTTTTTTACCAATTACTTCGCTGGCCGTATATTCAGCGATATGCATGAAGGCATCGTTGACCCAGGTGATCTTTCCTTCCAGGTCGGTGATCACCACGGCATTCATCGTTTGTTTGGCGATAAGCGATAATTTTTTTTCGCTTTCGAGTAATTGCAGTTCTACTTTTTTCCGGGTGGTGATATCTTGCGTGGCCCCGATCATTCGTATCGGAATACCTTCTTCATCACAGATGATATGTCCGCGGTCGTGTACATATGCATAGGATCCGTCCGATTTTTTAAAACGGTATTCGACTTCCCATCCCCCTTTACCTTTTTTGTTGATGACTTTATCGAGACTGGTGAATACGCGTACTTTATCCTCTGGGTGCAGGCAGCTTTCCCAAAAGCTCTGAGGTATTAGCGCGTTCTCAACCTGGTAGCCAAAAAGCCGGTTATGCCCCCCGTCTATCCAGAATAACTCTTTGGCGGAGAAGTTCCACTCCCACAGACAATCGTTGGTCACTTCAGTCACATACCGGTATAATTCGTTCAATACCTTCAATTGCTGTTGCGGTGGTGCTTCGTAAGCCGGCTGGCTATAACTCTTAAAGGAGACTGACAGGGTATTGCCTGAATGAAAAGTAACTACTTCGAACCAGGTGCCTTTCTCGGCCCAGTATTCCTGGAAACGGATCGGAATATCATGAAGGAATGCCTTGTGATAAGCGGTATAAAAATTCAACGGGATGGTATCGGCGAATTGTTCCCAGAGATTTCTGCCAATGATATCCTGGGCCCTTACACCTAATAATCTTTCGCAGGCCTTGTTCCATGATCTTACGGTCCATTGATGATCTACCGTGAAAAAACCATTGATGATGGTTTCAGTAATGGAGATCCCGGGATAACCGTTATTGCCATTGTATGTCGGCACATCTTCTGCCTTTAAAAGTGATTTTACAGCCATAACTCACATTATAGGGTGAATGAACAGGGTTTGCCTGCTCTGCCAGTTTATTCGTACCCGCTTTTAATAATGGTAAGGATCATTTTAAAACGTCCGTTTGCTTTGATAAAATTCGGGGAATGCGCGGGTATGATGATCCCTTCTCCTGAGCCGAGCACACTGGACACTTTATCAATCACGATCTCGGCCTTGCCTTCTATGATCTGTGCAAATGTGTCGAAAGGAGAGGTCTTTTCGGTCAATCCTTCCCCGGAATCGAATGACATCACACTGATATTGCCGGTAGACTTCCGGATGATCGTTTTGATCACCACAGAGTTGGGCACATATTCGATGATCTCCACAATGATATGCGACTTGGATTTTTCCAATTCTGCGCCAACCGGTTGTTCACCTTTTTTATCCATATACTGAAATTTGAAAAATAACGTTTAAATAGGGCCAGGATCAAGTGGGGATTCAGAATTGTTGATTTTAAAAAACGGGGTTGACAGGCCTTTGCCAAAGATGTCATTCTTTTTGTAAGGGATCATTACACAGCTACACATATTCGTTATATAATTCCCACATCATCGAGCATTGATCTCCTTTTCTCTCTTAATTGTTTGAAATGCGATGGAGTAAGACCGGTCACTTTTTTGAACTGGGCAGATAGATGCGCTACACTACTGTAGTGCATCTGGTAGGCGATCTTTGTGAGATTGAGTTCGTCATATACCAATAGTTCTTTCACACGTTCGATCTTATGCGCGATCAGGAATTTTTCGATCGTAGTGCCCTGTACTTCCGAAAAAAGATTAGCGAGATAGGTATAGTCATGATTCAATTGCTGGCTCAGGAATTCAGAAAACTTAATAGCCAGTGGCTCTTCCGAGTAATGCACAAGCGTAATGATCACATTTTTTATCTTTTGGATAAGTACGCTTTTTTTATCGTCCATCAATTCGAGCCCTGATCTTAATAAAGCTGCCCTGAATTGTTCCTGTTGTTCATTTGTGATGGGCTGCATAAGATCTGCTTCACCCAATTCAACCGAATTATATTGTAGTCCCAGTTTTGTTAATTCTTCTTTTACTACCATTTTGCATCGAATGCAAACCATATTTTTTATATAGAGCTTCAAAGGACTTGTTTAGTTGATAAGAGTAATGTCTTACGAAGGAGGGCCTGGTGGAGGCTGGGGGTTGCAACAGGGACAATATAAAGATAAAATCTGTGAATTGCCGGTTACTGACGTAAAGCTTCACAAAAAGTGTGAATGTTGTAAACTATTTGCACTATCCTGTAACAAAACGCCATATAAAATGATACATTTTTACATGTTGAGCGCACAAGGGTATACACGGCAAAAGACTATAAAAACATTACATGAATCAAGAAATAAGCAAAGTATGGTCGTTTTGACACGATAATAATTGATATGGAATAAGATTTCGGTATATTGGTTGAAGCCTTTGAATATTCACCTGACTGTTTTACCAGGTTTACCATTGTATATACAGTTTCATTAAAACAATTGACCGAGAATAAGTTCGCTGTTCCAACCTTATCTTATATGAATAGACTTCCTGGAAAAACCAGTAAAAAAAAGCCTGTGGTTGCCCCGATGCATACCAAGGCAACAGAACCCACGCTACGCCATCTTGCATTCGATCATTCGCTGCAGCCAAATGTTATTACAACGGTAAGTTCCGGCAAGATCATCCTCGCTAATAAAGCGGCATGCAAACTCCTGGGGTACACAAAAAAAGAGATACTGACCAGGACCCGGTCTACCATCTTTAATATCAACGACGATAGTTTTATAGAAATGATGCAGCAACGAACTGCGGAAGGACATTCTAAAGGACTGGTGCATGCCATCCGGAAAAATGGTAAGGAGCTTTGTTGCGAGATCACATCAGCCGTGTTTGCCGATACCGATGGAATTGAGAATGCCATTACTACGATTGTTGATATGACCGAACGCATCCAGGTTCAGAAAGATATCGATACCAATAATATAAGGATCGTGGAAGAGAATATCAGCCTTGCGATATCCCTGCAAAAGAAAACAGATTTAAGAAAGGAGAAGCAGGTGCAAAAGGATATCCTCCTGGCAAAACAAAAGGCCGCTATGGAGCAGGCAGAAAATAGTGCCTGGAAAAAGCATATAGGAAAAGCTTCTTTTGATGTGATGTGGGATTGGGATCTTTCCAGCGGTGAAGTATATGTGAGTGATAGTGTAGAAGAGTTGTTTGGTTATAAAGTGAAGGGTAATATGATCAGGTTTGTTGATTTTGCACATCAACTCATTCCTGAAGAACGCGATGGTGTGGAAAAGAGAATATGGAAGGCGCTTAATTCCAAAAGAAAAACCTGGAAGGATAATTACTTTATCAGGCGGCGTGACAGGACCCTTGCCGCGACTTCAAGCCGTGCAACTATTGTACGAAACGAGAAGGGCATGGCTTTGCATGTGATCGGGGCCACTGAAGATGTTAGCAGGATGAAAGAACTGGAAGAAAAGTTAAACAATGCCATCATCAATAATGCCAACCAGGGTAAAGAATTCAAGGAAAATTTCAAACTTATTATCAATTCATCCAGCGATGTATTGTATGATATCGATCTTATAGCAAATGAGGTAATCATCAGCGATGCCTATGAAAAGGAATATGGGTATCCAATCAACAGCAAGATGACACCGGCACAGGTTTGGCAAGATCATATTCATACGGACGACAGGGAAGCATTGACAAAAGATTTTTTCCGGATGCTGGCGTCCGATAAAGCAGAATGGAAATACAATTGCAGGTACATAAAGGCTGATGGCACAGTGGCGAATATCCTGGGCAGCAGCATTGTATTGCGAAACAGTGCAGGCATAGCCTACCGGATGATCGGAGCTATGCATGATATCAGTAAGGAAACCGTACTGGAAGAAAGACTGGCTGTTGAGATCAGCCTGAAGGAACGACAAATCGCGGATGCAACAAAAGAAGCGGAAGAAACTGCCCGGACCTCTATTGGAAGGGAATTACATGATAATGTGAACCAGTTGCTGGGCGCTTCGCGACTTTACCTGGAAATGGCAAAAAGGGGGGGCGAGAACAGTGAAATGTACATAAGCCGCTCTTCGGGGTACACACTTTCTGCTATTGAAGAGATCCGCAAACTCACCAAGGAATTGACCTCGGATAGCATCACGAATCTGGGGCTTTGTGAATCTATTGAAAACCTGTCGAGAGATACGATGGAAGTGTCGCCAATAAAAATCACCTCTATGATGGAAACATTTATGGAGGGAAGTGTGAGTGATAAGTTCAAGATAAACATCTACCGGATAGTGCAGGAACAGTTGAATAATATCTTAAAGCATGCTGATGCCCAAAATGTGCTGATCACCCTTTCACAAAAGATGGATTCCATTACTATTGCTGTTACGGATGATGGAGTGGGGTTTGATCCGCGTACAAAAAAAGAAGGGATTGGCATGGCTAATATAAAAAGCCGGGCGATCACTTATAATGGCAAAGCCGATTTTGTTTCACAGAAGGGTGAGGGCTGCAGATTGGTGGTTATATTTCCTTTTAATGGGTAGTGGGGTTTGTTATTTGTTTTAACACAGAGATATGGAATTAGCATATTTCGATAGCTCAATACTATGTGTTAAAAGGATTTTAAAGAATGTAAGAGGTGGGGAAGAGGCTGCTATTTGTTTTTAACACGGAGGCCACGGAAAAAAATAGTTCATTCTTTCTTTCCGACAATCACTCTATCGCTGATTATTTACTCCCGTTTGACCTCAAAATATGGAAACACGGAATACGCAGACTCTGCCTATTCCGTGTTTCCAATTCGGGTAGACGTATAACTTACTGTACAGACCAGACATGTAATTCAGAAAGAAAGAATGAACTATTTTTTTCCGTGGCCTCCGTGTAAAAAAGATCTTTAAACAAACTTCCTACAGGAAAAAGTGTCCCGCAAGTTTTACAGGTTTAGTATAATCTTTCTGAAAGAAAACCAGTTTTTCCATCACATCTCCCCTGGTTCTTTGCGAACGCACGAGGATATCATAGTAATTGCCTTTGCCAGCATCACCTTCAGCATCGATATGATAACGGGAACTATCCCTGAGCACCGTGTAGGCCGATACATTTCCCAGTTTGGAAACTGCATTGTCGAGAAAAGAAGCCCATTTTTCTTTTGGAGTAATGTTGAGTGCCTCCTTTGCGCAAAGTGCCGTGGCCGCTTCATAATCGCTGCTTTTGAGCGCATCCATATACAGGCCTGATTCTTTTTCACTATTGTCCATCCCGATCATATAGTCCGCATCTTTATGCAGCCATACATACCGGTATATTTTCATGCTGCCATCTTTTTCTTTTATAAAATAGATCGAGTCCTGCGATTTACCAAACTGCCACTGTACATCATATGTAAAAGCAACTGTAGTGCCGGAAGAAGTGGAGGTGGCGATATTAAAACCATTGGTTTTGGAGAAGGATTTTACTTCGCCCAGCAGGGTGCTATTGCGCTCCATCGATTTTATCCAGCCCTTTTTTGAATCGCCCGTAAATCCTTTGTCGCTGCATAAGGAGACAGCCGACTGGAAATCTTTTTTCTGCAGGTCTGTATAAAACGCGGTGGCGGTTTCTTCTGCTTTCGCGTTTAGTTTTTTGGCATTGCAGGCAGCCAGGGTGCAGAGGGCTACCGATAATATGATCAACAAGGAAGGGGCTGTTTTTTTCATGTCCGTTTTTTTATGGGTACAAAATTAGGCCGGAAAGATGTTGCAAATTTTCAAAACTATTAGCGGTGGGTTTGCGGCTACAAACGGCGGCTGCGTATCTGGTAGCGGAGGGTTTTCTATTATTTAAATGTATAACCAAGAGATCATTTTCCTTCGCTCATTATCTCTGTTAGCTCCTTTGAAACTATGCCAGAGAGTGAAGAATTGTTCTTCCTGTTCCTGCATCACTAACACGGTAACAGGTTTCACACAGAGCTAACAGAGATAATGAGCTAAGGAATAGTCTGGCTATTTATACATTTATTATCGGTTGAAATAAAG
>CAZGSG010000130.1:0-15140 GCA_964528095.1 uncultured Terrimonas sp. | reverse complement strand
GGGGGGTTGTGTAATATTAAAGTGTCGTTGTGAAAAGTTTTGCGAATTGAGGTTATATGGGGGTTTGGGCTTGGGAAGGTAAAAAAGAAGAAGAAAGAAAAAAGGTAAAAGCGGTTAACCGGGTGATTTTCTTGTAATAATGTAAAACGCTTTTCATACTATCTTGTTTTAAAAAATCAAGATAGCCAAAAAAAAGAAGGATTAGTTAGACACTCTCAAAAGTTTTAAGCTAGCGGGTTTTAATAGTTCATATAAGTAGGAGAATTTACAAACGTGGATGAAAATAAATCGTATGTTTTATTCGCATTGAGGTTGACTATTACGCAGTTCGATTAAATAGGGTGTCTGCATATAAAAGCTCACTGTAGAGTTCAGCTTTTCAAACTTCGTTGGAAAGATAAAAGCAAATGATAGATGAATGGCCCGTATTGGATATTGATTTTAATGATAGGAAAATATACGACTGGTTACTACTTTATTCTTTTAATTGGAAAATTAAATTTGCAATAGATACTCAGCTCCGGAGGAGCTCCCTGTTTATAGCCAGAAATTGCTAGCAAATAATAAGGCTCCAGCGGAGCCCCCTTAGTTACCAGGAGGCTCCGCTGGAGCCAGCGCGTGTTCAGGAGGTAGCTATAAACAGGGAGCTCCTCCGGAGCTGAAATTGTTTTTCTACGTTATGGTTGCTCAGGTGGTATAAGAATCCCGCAACGTAAACCTGTATCCTGTTAGCTTACGATTTATTTTTCTTCATGGGCTTTTGCTACCACTGCGGTTTGTATCGTGACCGATTTTTCTTCTTCTGTATTGCGCTCAGTAAGAGGTGTGGTTATTGCCGCAGGCTGTTTTAATTCCTGTAAACTGTTTTGTTTTGCAACAAACGCGGTCATTAATTCGCGGTATGCAAGCACTTCATCCCTGGTCAATGTGGCAATACTGCCTTCCTGCTCGTAGTAATAATGGGTACTGATGAATTTTTTTACATGCGCTCTTGTTTCTTTGGGAAGATATTCCTGCAGTTTCCAGAAATTGCGACTGCCTGATCTTTTTATCGCTTTATAAACTGTGCCGGGTCCACCATTATATGCAGCCATCACTAATAACCAGTCATCAAATTTTTCGTACAGGTAAGTAAGATATTTTGCTGCAGCCACGGTGCTTTTATAAAAGTGTTTACGCTCGTCATACTTTGCACTCACCTTCAGTGAGAAATTACGAGCTGTTACCGGCATTAACTGCCATGCTCCAACTGCCCCTGCACGTGAAACGATTGTTGGTTTTAACTGTGACTCAATGATGGCGAGGTATTTTACTTCTACCGGCAAACCATACTGGCTGAACACGGAATCCATGATGGTAAAATAGCCGGGATTCTTTTCCTTTATCTTTTGTAACATACCGGCATTCTTTGCAAGGTATTCATCTACGAACTTAACAGCCTGGCTATTGAGTTTTATTACTGGAATGGCTGCTTCATCCATTTTATAGGTGCCACTAACCTGTAAGAGTTTGGCATTAAAATGTAGTAGTTCGCCGGTACTGTCATTTGCCGGTTTTTTGATACTGTCACCAGGTAATTGTATACCTGTCGCGTTTAGTACAGTTGTGCTACCAAACAGCGTGGTGCTAATAAGAACTGCACTTACAAATCTTCTGTTCAACATCGTTTTCATTTTAGGTAAAACAATGCCGACCCTGAGGTTTGGATTATAAAAAATTCAGCACAGGATGATTGGAACGGAATTTAAGCATAGTATATTGGGAAGTAGGTACTGTGTTGCTGCCGGGGGTACGGACGTTCAGGTTTTCATTTGTCCGGCGCTGAGTACTGGGTATGTATGTATTCTCTAACAGGGCACAAAATACCTCGGAAAACCGGTGTATCATAGCATTTTGCAATAGGGGAAATTACGATAGATGCGTAGGGGAGTGGTTACCATGCCTGTATGGTCAAAAATAGTTTCCTGTTAATTCGTCAGGCATGTTTTGGCAGGATGGAGGGTAAATTCAAAATTCAAAAGTAAAAATTCAAAAATGCTGTACTAAGACTGATTTTGTTCTTTGTGTTTGGAATGATTTTTTTAAATACTTACGATACGTGAAGCTATATTCGAAGGGCGGGCTTTCACACAGACAATAATGATTAAATAATAAAAATCCAAAACTGTAGTTCGTCAGAAGATACGGAGGCTATTTTTTAATTTTTAATTTTGAATTAATCCCATGATCAGGATTCGATCTGCGACACAAGTATATGTCCGAGTTGCTGATACATCTTCAAAAAGTCAAAATTATTCCATCCTTCTACCAGCATTCCGTCCTTGAATTTTGCTACGGACAAACCAGTGAATACAACTTCTTTTCCTTTCTCCGTTGTTGCAGTGATAAGACAATAACCGGCAGCGGATTCTTGGTCTTCTATTAGTGGTTTTAATTCCACTTTAGTAACAGGGAATGAAAGGCGGAAATTTTTATAAAATGATTTAAAGTTCTCAATCCCTTCTGTTGATCCTACAGGGTCTAATCCGTGGATGATCACATTACGATGCATCATCTGGTCAATGAAATCCTCATTGCCTTTATTCCACACTTCTTCATACCATTGAAGCAGGCGTTCCGAATTATTCATGGTGGTTCTTTTGGTTGGTTAATTGGTTGCTAAAAGATACTGCTATTCTTTGAAATAATATTGGGTGCAATAGCCGGCCGGTAAAAAAGAATGCCAGGGAAAACTAAATTTTCCCTGGCATTCTTTTTATAAGTGTTGTCAGTCTGAAGCAGTTATTCTTAATACTTCGCGGGTTCTCCTGGCTTGGGCAATGATGCTTTGATGAATTCCCGTATATCCTGGTTGCTTGTTTCAAGATCCTGTTTGCGGAGATACATCATGTGTCCGCTGCGATAGCCTTTCCAGCTCATCCGGTTTTTTAATTTGCCACCGGGGTCCATCTGCCACATATTGTATTTAGCATTGAAATAATCACAGGCTCCATCATAATAACCGGATTGCACCATTACATGCAGGTAAGGATTCTGGGCCATTGCCTGGCGCAGGTTTTCTCCGGTTCTGTCACCGGTACGGTCCCACGGATTTACATTCCCAAACATCAGGTATTTAAGATCGGTTTTATAATTCAGTTCATTCCTCATATAGGTATTGATAGCTGGTGTAAAAGAATGTAGCCAGGAAGTCAGTTCCGCGTTATAATCAGGCCCATCACCTGCATCTTCTTTATCCATACCCAGGTAACGTGAATCCAGCCGTCCGACGGTAAACCCCTTATCCCTTAATAATTCTTTCCAGAAAAAAGAGGGTGGTACATCAAAATTATGTTGCAGGATCACTTTGGAAGATAGACCTGAATACCGCGCCATCTTATCGGCGATATATTTTTTTTGCTCATCGGTTATAGAATTCCCTTTACTGATGGCCGGGATCAATTCATTGATCGTAAAAGTTTCTACTTCAGGCAACATATCGGTCAGGTCTTTCTTTTGCAGATCGGCAGGCAATACTTTATGGTCCCATGCAGTGGCAGCAAAGTAAGGTAAACGCAGGGCTGCTTCTACTGGGCCACCACGTTCAATCCCCAGGTCGGTGGGAGAAACAAGTACCACTCCATTCAAATACATCCACTGTGAATTCTGGAGTTCCAGTGCAAGACCTGATACACGGGTAGTGCCATAGCTTTCACCAATTAAAAATTTAGGTGAAGACCAGCGATTATTGCGTGTAACAAATGTGCCGATCCATTCTGCGAGGTAGCGGATGTCTGCACGCACACCAAAAAATTTGGTACCAGGCACGTCCTTACTCATTGCGCGTGAATAAGCGGTATTGACAGGATTTACAAAAACGATATCTGCTACATCAAGAATTGAGTAGGGGTTTTCCTTAATGCCATAAGGTTGTACAGGATACCCCTCATCGTCAATGTTCAGCAGTCTTGGTCCGGTATAAGCGATTTCCATCCAAACGGAGGCTGAGCCGGGTCCGCCATTGAACGAGATGACCAGCGGCCTGGTAGAGCGGTCGGTAATACCCGAACGTTCATAAAATGTATAGAATATACCGGCGATACATTTGCCATCATCATCCCATACAGGCATGGTGCCGGTTGTCGCTTTATAAGAGATCCGCTGCCCTTTGATCGTTGTTTCATGGGTGGTGACTACATTGTTATCAGGATTAAAAACAATATTGGGGCCACCCGTTTTTTCTTCTTTGGGGGCTGGTGCAGCTACAGGTGAAGGAGTGGAGGTACGTTGCTCTCTTACACCAGGCTGTTGTGCCACAAGTTGAAAATAAGCTGTACAAATAAAAAAACTGGTAATAAATACTTTTTTCATGATCATGTCTTGGTTTAGAATGAAACGGAAGGCGTGAATCTCAGGAGTGAGGTAAGAGCTAAAGTTGTGAAAAAAAAGGTAAACGGACAAAATTAAAAGAAGGGAGAAGGAATTCAAAATTCAAAAGTAAAAATTAAAAAATAACGGCCTATCCCTGTCAAACAATGGTTAATGAGGTATTGCGTATTGATTTTTTTATTGTTGAATTTAGTCAGTGAAACTATTTATTGGCGATTGCCGGGTTTTTTGCAATAACGGGCATAAAGGCTATCCACGACGGGTCCATATTTTTCAGTATAGCCCAGGGCTCTTGCTTTTTGCAGGGCATAGCAGGTTGAGTCTATCTTATTTTTTCGGATGAAAAGAAGCGCCATATTCCTGTACGCGTACGAATTCAGTGAATCATATACAAGTGAGCGGGAGATATCGGATTGAGCAGCTGCGAGCCGCCCGGTTTTTAATTTCGCATAACCCCTGTTGTTATAAGCAAATGCGTCTTTGGGATCAGCTTCAAGGATAAGATCAGTTATTTCTATTAGTTTATCATGTTTTTCATATAAAAGATAGCCGCTCATAAGACTATATAAAATCCAGGGAAGCTGTTTTTGTTTCAGATCGACCTTGCTGCCATAGAAAAGAAAGCTGTCTTTCTGCGGTAGTATCTCGCTGTACAGATTTACCAGTGTGCCAATAGCGACTTTATTGGTTGAGTCCATTTTATACGCCATATTGAAAAAAGGAACAGAAGCTGCCGGGTCCTTTCTCGACAATACCATTGCTTTGGATAAAATGGTTTCAGGTTGTGGATGTATGGCAATTGCTTTATCAAGATCAGCAAGTCCGGCCAGCGTATCTCCAAGATCGATCCTTGCTCTTCCGCGGTTTGTCAATGCCCGCACATTAAGCGAGTCAATAGCTAATATTTTGCCATATAGCACTACGGATTGTTTAAAGTTCAACAAGGCATCCTGTTGTAGTGCTTCCCGCTCCAGTTTTTTAAGGTTATCCCGGTTATTGCATCCTATGCTAAGGATAAGCAGGAATAGGGTTATCGCTTTTTTCATTTTTTAAAATTAATGAATAAGCAATTGCGAATCTGCTAAAAGAACAGGGAACAAAATCTATTTCTGGTTAAATATAAGGGGATCAATAATGTTAATCGGTTCATGTGAAGCGGTGGTTAAACGTAGACGACAAGATAAAACACGATGACAGTATATATGCAAATGTTCGCCAATTAAATTCATAGAAGTAGTAGCAGGTGTATATAACCAAATGCAAACAAACTACTAAGCCTCATCATACGACGAGGCTTAGTAGTTTGTTTGCATTTTTGCTGATTGAAATATTACTGGTCCGGATCGCTAATTTAGAACGGGAAGAAACTAAAATAGAGGTCATTATTCAATAATCACTCTTTCTAATTACCAGGAAATCTATTTTTTATTTTTGACTTTTTAATTTTGAATTCACATCGTACTCGTCAATCTCAATTACTTCACCTTACTCACTGTTCCTCCCTTCCTGCTGTCCACCGTCACCGTATACTTTCCTGCTCCCTGCACGATCCATCTTACCGTTACAGCAGATAAGCCGGGAATATTTTTTACAGCAATGATTGCAGGGTCATTCTTTTGCTCGGTCGTAATGTCCAGGTCTGCATTCTGAACGGTCATACCGGCCAGTACTTTTGCGCCTGTCGGGATCCTATATCACGAGAGTTCGCTTTGATATTTGAGATGCTGGTGGTTATGCGTTGGCCGGCCACGGCGATTGTAGACAACAGCTGTTACCTGCTTTAGTCCATTGCCCAGGTCTTTTTCCAGTATCGTATCAACCGCCAGTTTTGGTGTATGATAAGAATGGTAAACGGTGAAAGACATATTACGATGGGCGTCACTTTCAAGCAGGAAACCCGGATGCGCTCTGCCGAAGTTCTTTTTAAAACCACCTATTTCGATCTTGCCATATTGCGGATGATCAAACTCGTGCCAGTCTACAAACGCGTCTTTGAATAAAAGATACCGGTCAAACTGGAATGAACTATTGTCCTGTGGGTCCCTGGTAGCGTCTTTGTTAAAGAACAGGTAAGGCGTCCATAATTCATTGGAGTAAGTGTATATGCCACGACCGCCGTAAAACCAATCCAGTTCACCTCCGTAAGCGGAATAAAGATCTTTATAGACAACCAGATATCTGTAGCCCGGCATCAGTTCTTCTCCTTTTTTGGCTATTACATCATACACCTGCACATCCTGCGGATTGTATGTTACAAGATCTGTAGGGTCACCGGGACCACGCAGGATCATACCGCCGGCATTGTGATAGGATTGCGCGCCTGCGATGTTGGGGTGTTTCATTACAAACTCCATTACCGCCCTGTTTTCAGGTAAGGAGAACGGGTATTTATAAGCGCCGTTCTGAATATTATTCGGTTGCCATCCCCATCCCCAGTCACGGTTTGGATCGTATTCGAATGTATATCCATCTTCGTTTACAAGACCATCACCATCATTGTCTTTTCCTTCAAGCCCCAGTATTTCATATTCACCTTTTTCATCAGGTCCGGCCTGTATCATCCTTCTCGGATCTGAAGGATCAACACGATATCGGCCATTTGAATTTTTACGACGCATGATAAGGATCTCATTGTCGCCATCCAGATCGTCGTAGCCATCTTCATCCACTTGCCCGTCACGATCATTGTCCACTTTTATTACACCTGAGCGGGGGGAGCTGCCTGTGTTCGGTTCATGGAAATAACTATCTCGGCCATCAGGATTAATAGTAGGCACGATATAAAATACTTTGTCCGCAAGTAACTCCTGTATATATTTTGTGTCCTTGAAGGTTTCAGTAAGATACCATGCAGTGTATAACGAAAATTCTGCGCCCTGTACTTCATTGGAGTGAATATTACCATCGATGTACATTCCCGGTTTTTTATCGGGATTACCTTTTTTGAAATCGGTGATCGTCAGGCACCAGAGATCACGTCCTTTATAGGATTTACCGATCGATTCCAGTTTGGCAAGGTCCGGATAAGCCGCAGCGATCTTTTTACAGATCTCTGTAATGCCTGCATGGTCATTATAACGATTCCAGCTGATAGCGACTTTAGGATTAACGGGCGAACCTGCCGCTTTAAATAACTGTTCGGCAGTTTGTGCTTCTGCTGAAAACAATGCCATTACAAAAGCAAGGCTGGCGGTGAACTGTTTTATATAGATTTTCATCTGTCTTTTTTTTATTTTTTTTGGCCAGATAGGATATAGCATAAAAAATATTCATCGCTACTGGTATAAAGCTGCTCGGATATTTTTTATGAATAGTTCATTTTGAATAACATTATTAAAGAGTGAGGTCGATCGTTTTACTACCGGTTGTAGGACTGCCCGCCTCAATAGATAGCTTTCCTGTACCTTTTATCAGCCAGCTGAGTTGCTGCGTGGCATAACCTTCCAAAGAAGCCAGGGTTTGTATTTTCTTACCGCTGATGACCGATTGGTTGTTGCCGGTATTCACTTTTACATTGATCCGTTTTACCCAATAGGATCTTTCTCCCAGTTTAGTATGCGATGCAAGCGCCCCTTTATTGATAATGTCTGCAGTTACCCTGGTCAAACCATCTCCTATTTTTTCCGATTTGATATTAATAATATCCAGTTCAGGCTGGTAGCCCGCAAGCTTCACCAGGAACTGGCTGTTCTTTTTTACCAGATCAGGAACCAGTTTATAGGGAGGAGTGGTCAGTACAAAAGGATCGATACCACCAACTTCTACTTTTTGATTCACAAAATCGGGATGCTGAATGGATTTCCATTCAGTGAATGTATTGGTGATGCCCTGCTGACCGGCCCATCGCAGGTAGTTGGCAATAGGGTCCTCTGTAGTAAATGCTTTTTCGCTTTTGGTTGAATCTGGTTTTGTTTTTGGTACCCACCAGCCCGGTGTGCCAAAACTATAACGACCATAATGATAATAAGCCCATGAAAGAAAATCTCCTCCTGCCGGGGTAGTTTTCGGAGCGTCTTTCATATTGATCACTTTATTATACATGTCGGATACCATGCTATCCGCTTTTACATCCGGTTGCAACCAACCAGTAATGATCGTTTGCGTTGCACCGGCTGCATTATACGCATAAGGGGCACTCAGGTTATTGTTGCTGCCAAAACTCACTACGGAATAAACGTTATATAATTCAAATAAATAATCCAGCAACGCCCGGGTCTCTGTTTCAGAAACAGGAAACTCTCCCGATCCCGGCGTGAAGGAAGGGTGTTTAAAAGTAAAATTCTTATTGAACCAGACGCCGCCTTCGCCGTCTTCATTGAAGACTCCGTCTTTATCATTATCACGACCTTCTGTATAAATGCTGTACCTGCCTTTTTCTCCTTTGCTGATATCGGCTTTGATCAGGGATCTTGCATCGTCTGGATTGATCTTATATTCTCCTACAGGAGATTCTACCCGCATCCAGCTTATCTTACCGTTACCATCCAGGTCATCAAAGCCATCTTCGTTTGATTTTCCATCCCGGTCATCATCAGTGCTGGTAGCATTGCCCTGTCTTTCATACTGCAAAGCAGCAAAGTATTGCTCCATGGCATCCGGGCTTACATTAGGAAAAACATAAAAAGTTGTTTTGTTCAGTAATGCTTTTACGCTATCGTTTGCGCTGCCCTGTAAAAGGTTTTCTGCAAAGCCGATAGCGAGTTCTGCTCCGAGAATATGATTACCTTCCGTACCACCGACAACCACAATACCTGGCTTGGTTTCCGTGTTGCCGGTGCCAATCGTTAATTGCCAGATGTCTTTGCCACCGGCTGTTTTGACCAGTGATCTTAATTTTACCGATTGCGGATAGTTTTTGGCCAATGCGTTAAGGCGATTGGTCTGCTGGGAAAAATTACTATAACCGGTTTGAGCCTGCAGGGAAATGGAGAACAGGGTAACACAAACCAGTAAAGCAGTGATAGTTTTGTTCATGAGAAATTTTTTGGTGGGCTAATATACGTAAACAACGGGCTTAAAGCATGGATTTAATAAACAACAACTAATAGCGGGAATGGCCCTAAAAAAAAGTTGGTAAAAATGGTAATACAATAGTGATATTAGCGCTTGCAAAATCAAGCTACTCATTGGTTACATTTGTCACATTACATATAGCTTACTACTATGGATACACGCAGAGATTTTATTAAAAAAGCGGCTATGTTGTCCGGCGGTGCCGGCATTTTCGGATCACTGCCACCTTCAATAAGGCAGGCCCTTGCTATTGATCCTGCACTCGGGAGTACTTACCTTGACGCGGAACATATTGTTATTCTCATGCAGGAGAACCGTTCCTTCGATCATTGTTATGGCAGTTTGCAGGGTGTGCGTGGCTTCAATGATCCAAGGGCTATCCGGTTACCCAATGATGATCTTGTATGGTTACAGCGAAATGCCGCAGGGGAGGCTTTTGTTCCGTTCAGACTTAATATGAAGGATACAAAAGCTACTTTCCTGGGTTCATTACCGCATTCATGGACCAACCAGGTAGACGCGGGCAATGGAGGGAAATCCGATCAGTGGGTGATAGCCAAACCATCGGGACATACGGGGTTTGAAAATACCCCATTGACCATGGGGTATTATAATCGCCAGGACATTCCTTTCTAT
The DNA here is from genome assembly GCA_964528095.1 of uncultured Terrimonas sp. GTDB lineage: Bacteria > Bacteroidota > Bacteroidia > Chitinophagales > Chitinophagaceae > CAZGSG01. Next base: position 5,123 of record CAZGSG010000130.1, on the reverse strand, counting down.
TATTCACTGGCAGACGCGTTCACCGTATGCGATCAGAATTTTTCTTCTTCACTCACCGGTACTACACCCAACCGGCTATACCTGTGGACTGGTACTATAAGAGAAGAACAACATGCCGGCTCACAGGCCAACGTAACCAACAGTGATGTTGATTATGATAAAGAGGCTAAATGGACCAGCTTTCCCGAACGCCTGGAGGATAATAATATTTCCTGGAAAATATACCAGAATGAGTTAAGCATAGAATCGGGGCTGGATGATGATGAAGATGCATGGCTGGCCAACTTTACCGATAACCCGATCGAGTGGTTTACCAAATTCAATGTACGTTTTTCCGTCATGCATCAGCGTTATCTTGAAAAAATGGAAAAACAGTTGCCTGCTGAAATAGAAGCAGTAAAAACAAAACTACAATCAACGGATGCGACAAGTGATGAAGGAAAAAAACTACAACGGCAACTGGAATCAAAACAGGCATTATTAGCACGGGCGCTTGACAGGCACCAGTTCTCAAAAGAAAAATTCAACAAATTATCACAGCGGGAAAAGAATCTGCATACAAAAGCGTTTACAACAAATAGTAAAGACCCTGATTACCGGAAGCTGGCAACGTTTAAATATACGGATGAAGGTGTACAGCGGGAAATGAAAGTACCGAAAGGGGATGTTTTGTACCAGTTCAGACAGGATGTAAATACCGGCAAACTTCCGACAGTATCCTGGGTGGTTGGGTCTGCTAATTTTTCGGATCATCCGGGCTCACCGTGGTACGGTGCCTGGTATGTATCGGAAGTGATGGATATACTTACCAAAAAACCGGAGGTCTGGAAGAAGACCATTTTTATACTCTGTTATGATGAGAACGACGGGTATTTTGATCATGTACCTCCCTTTACCGCCCCGGATCCGGGCAAGAAAGATGCAGGCCTGGTTTCAAAAGGTATCGATACCAGTATTGATTTTGTAACACTGCAACAGGATCTGCGTAGAACAAAAGGAAAAGAAAAAGATGCAAGAGAGAGTGCAATTGGATTAGGCTATCGTGTACCACTGGTGATAGCGTCACCCTGGAGCAGGGGAGGTGTAGTATGTTCACAGGTATTTGATCATACCTCGGTCCTTCAATTCATGGAGAAATTTCTTAGTCATAAAACAGGCAAGCCTGTCAAAGAAACAAATATCTCGGAGTGGCGACGTACTGTATGCGGAGACCTGACTGCTGTATTCAGGCCTTATAATGGAGAAAAGATAAAGATGCCTTCTTTTGTTACAAAAGACTCGGTTTATAAAAGTATAAATAGCGCGCAGTATAAAAAGGATCCTTCGGGTTTTAAGGTACTAACCACGCAGGAAATAAATGAGGTGAATAAGCAGGCGCATGCATCTTCTGTATTACCACAACAGGAAAAAGGAACACGCACCGCGGCAGCCTTGCCGTATCAATTGTACGCGGAAGGAAAACTGGATGCCAGCAAAGGAGAATTTAAAATAAGATTTACCGCCGCTACCGATTTTTTTGGCGATCAGTCAGCCGGCTCACCTTTTAATGTATATGCCAATACGGGTAAAGGAATGACGATACGTAACTATGCAGTAAAACCCGGCGATAGCCTGGAAGATAGCTGGGTACTTGATCGCACCAAACCGTATGCAATAAAGGTGAATGGGCCGAACGGGTTTTATAGGGAATTCAACGGGCAACTGATAGAAGATCCCGCTTTGGATATCCGGGTTGAGTATAGCCGGAAGGAAGCGGATGCGGGGCAGCCGGATGGCAACCTGCAAATAACTATTAAGAACCGCAACCAGCTTATTTCAACCAGTGTTGAAATAAAAGACAATGCATATGGCAACCCTACTATAAAAAAGCAGCTTGCGGATGCCGATAAAGCCAATGAAGGATTGATCATTTCATTCGATCTTGAAAAAAGCGCTGGCTGGTATGATTTCACCATCAAGGTACCAGGGCTGGATAAATTTGCAAGAAGATATGCAGGACATGTGGAAACAGGTAAGCCCAGTACGACCGATCCTGCAATGGGGAATGTTTAGCGCGGAACCCTGTCAGCTTAATGCTATTGCCATTACGCAAAGTAAATAAAAACAATACAGGCAGTAATTGGCCCTTTTCTTTTTGGTCAGTTCCTGTGCTGTTTCCTTGCCGCTGAAATGATAGGGGAAAAGATAGCGGAGAGAGGTGTAACTGGTGAATACGGTGACGAATCCCAGCAAGCTTAGCAATCTGCCCTCTTTTGGTTTTTCATACCGGTACTGCAAATAGATAGCAAGAAAAAAGAAGATGGTCATCAATAGCAGGGAGATATTGTGTAATGTATGCACAGGGATTATTTATATAACAGATAGCAATAAGCTATTACGAAATAAATAAATTGTGCTGGTATGTACACTACCTTGCCCAGGGTATATTGATAGAGGGAGAACAGCTATCTCCTGTTAGCAATATTGTTCGATCAGTTCTTTATCAATACCTTTTTTAATCGCTCTTTTTGCTTCCCATTCAAGAAAGGGTTGTATCGGGGAAAAAGAACCGGGCAATGAACTATCGGTGAAATGATTAAGCAAACTGAGGTAAGTCAGGTTTTTGGGAACACCGGTTGTTGTTTTATGGTCCTCTGCCAATCCATAAGTGATCCGCAGGCTGTTTTCAAAACCTTCATGACCGGGTACAAATTTCATCCTGAACCGGATGGTTTTATAACCCGGATTATAGAACCGGTGCGATTTGCCCTCGCGGATAGTGAATTTTTTGCCGGGCATCAACAATAACTTTCTTTTTTCCAGGTCAACTTCCAGTTCCCCGTCCACAGGAATAAATTCAGTGGAATAGGTGCTATGAAAATGCAGGCCATTGCCTCCGCCAGCAGGAAGTTCAACTTCAACCAGTGTATAGGCACCGTTTGTCTCCTTGCTGGTTTCCAGCAGGGTGACTTTATCTTCTATCAGTGGATTCTCAAATACTCTCTGTGCCATTTTCTGTTATTTACCACGTAAAAGTAATTCTGTGTGGAATGCTTTCAAATGACATATGGGTGAAAGGAAGCAAAAGCCGGATGAAGTGGTGAATATTGTCGGTAAAAAAATACAGCCAGTTTTCCCGGACAATAAGAACGTTATAAGAAAGGAAATGTTCAGTCGTGCTGCTTATTCTTATGTATGACATAGGTAATCGCCGAAATGTGAAAATCCGGCCTGCCTTATAAAACAAAGAACAGACGGTGTAGCTATTTTCTGCTCCGATCAAGTTTTTAATACGGGCCAATCATTTTTCCTTGTTCAGGCAGGATTTTCCAGGTAAAACATCTTCTTTTTAGACAATGGCTTAGACATACCTCGTTTAATCCCGGGCCATGATAAGAGAAAAATAAAAAGAAGGCTAACAGGGGGTAAACACGGGTAAAACGGAGGATTTATCCGGGCTTGGTCCCTGTTTGGTCCCTGTTTGGTCCGGGTTTGATCTATGTTGGTAACGCTGTAACCCAAAGGCAATAGTTGACCATGACCCGGGAAATAGAGGGAGTGGAAGTAGCGGGAATGAGGCTGGCCGGGCTGTATAAAATGAAAAACCCACTTCTCTCGAAATGGGTTTTTCATTGATCCGCATTGTTGCGGGGTATATATGATTAATACCTGTACAGTTCGGGTTTGAAAGGACCTTCTTTAGTAATACCGAGGTATTCAGACTGGGCAGTTGTCAGTTCGTCAAGTACCACGCCGATTTTGGCAAGGTGTAAACGGGCAACTTTTTCATCGAGTACTTTTGGTAATACATACACTTTGTTCTCATAGTTCTTGTGGTTAGTCCACAGTTCTATTTGAGCAAGTGTCTGGTTAGAGAAAGAATTACTCATTACAAAAGAAGGGTGACCTGTTGCACAACCAAGGTTTACAAGGCGGCCTTCAGCCAGGATGATCACATCATGACCGTCAACATTGTAGATGTCAACCTGTGGTTTGATGGTATCTTTTGTATGACCATAGTTGGTATTCAACCAGGCAATATCGATTTCGATATCAAAGTGACCGATATTACAAACGATCGCTTTGTCTTTCATCAATTTGAAATGAGCGCCAGTGATCAGGTCGCGGCATCCTGAAGCAGTAACAACGATATCTGCTTCTTTTACCGCATCGATCATTTTCTTTACTTCAAAACCGTCCATTGCTGCCTGTAAAGCGCAGATAGGATCGATTTCAGTAACGATCACACGGCAACCTGCTCCTGCTAAAGAAGCGGCGGAACCTTTACCAACATCACCGTATCCGCCAACAACAGCTATTTTACCAGCCAGCATTACGTCAGTAGCGCGGCGGATAGAATCCACTAAAGATTCTTTACAGCCATATTTGTTATCGAATTTAGATTTGGTAACAGAATCATTTACATTGATAGCAGGCATTGGTAATGTACCTTTTGCTACTCTTTCATACAAACGGTGAACACCGGTAGTTGTTTCTTCTGAAATACCTTTTACATGTTGTACCAGTTCAGGATACGTATCCAGAACCATATTGGTAAGATCGCCACCATCGTCAAGGATCATGTTCAGGGGTTTGTCTTTACCGCCAAAGAACAATGTTTGTTCGATACACCAATCCGCTTCTTCCTGTGATTGTCCTTTCCAGGCAAAAACGCCGATACCGGCAGCAGCAATGGCAGCAGCGGCATGGTCCTGTGTTGAAAATATATTACAGGAGCTCCATTTTACTTCAGCACCCAGTGCTACTAACGTTTCGATCAGCACCGCGGTTTGAATAGTCATGTGCAAACAACCCGCAACCCTCGCACCTTTCAGGGGTTGAGAAGGCCCGTATTCAGCACGTATCGACATAAGACCTGGCATTTCTGCTTCGGCTAAACGTATTTCCTTGCGACCCCAATCGGCTAACGAAATATCAGCTACTTTGTAGGGAAGTGAAAAGTCAATGGACTTAGTTACTGTAGACATTTTTTGATTAATTTATTATGGCGGCAAAGGTAAACCTTAGCTTTCTAAAATACTAGTGATTGGCAGTAGTTTGTTTATAATAAATTAAGAATATAACCGGTTGAGCGGGACCGGCCGATAGTGAAAGCCCGGATCAAAATGATTACCTTTATAACC
>CAZGSG010000129.1:0-15179 GCA_964528095.1 uncultured Terrimonas sp. | reverse complement strand
GCGAAAATGTGGCCAATGCCCGGCACTGGAAAGATGTGACGGCGAGAAGCACTCCCGAATTACAGGCAGGTATAAAACAGATTGCCGATAAAATAAAATATGAAGATGTAGCGACCATCCTGTATACTTCAGGCACCACCGGCACGCCCAAAGGGGTAATGCTTACGCATGAAAATATCCTGTCGAATGTAATGGCAGGCATCCCCTGTTTTCCTCCTGTTGAAAAAGCAAAATCCCTTAGCTTTCTGCCGTTGAACCATATTTTTGAAAAAATGGTCAGCTACCTTTACCTGTTCAAAGGCGCTTCTATTTATTATGCGGAAAGCCTGGATACCATTTCGGAAAATCTCAAAGAAGTGCAGCCCGATATGTTCACCACGGTACCAAGGTTATTGGAAAAAGTGTATGACCGTATCATGCAAAAAGGCAATGAGCTGACAGGCATTAAAAAGAAATTATTTTTCTGGGCACATGGATTAGCAGAAAAATATGAGATCAATAAGAACCAGGGGCTTTTATACAATATTAAACTCGGCATTGCCAATAAACTCATATTCAGCAAATGGCGGGAAGGACTGGGCAATAATATCAAATGTATCGTAACCGGGGGCGCTGCCTGCCAGGTAAGACTGATCCGCATCTTTACCGCGGCAAAGATCACCATCATGGAGGGTTATGGACTTACGGAAACATCACCTGTGATATCGGTAAACCGGTACGATGAAGCGGGCCGGATGTTTGGTACTACCGGACCTTTAATTGATGGAGTATCGGTAAAGATCGCAGAAGACGGCGAAATTCTTTGTAAAGGCCCCAATGTAATGCTGGGTTATTATAAACGTCCCGACCTGACCGCGGAAGCCATTACCGATGGCTGGTTCCATACCGGCGATATCGGCATGCTGGTCAATGGTAATTTTCTAAAGATCACTGATCGTAAGAAAGAACTCTTTAAAACCAGTGGTGGTAAATACGTAGCGCCATTACCGGTAGAAAATAAACTAAAAGAATCTCCTTTTATCGAACAGGTAATGATCGTAGGACCGGAAAGAAAATTTGTAGGCGCGTTGATCATTCCTTCTTTTCCTAACCTGCGTGACTGGTGCAGGCAACATAATGTTGCTGATGCTTCCAATGAAGAGCTGGTAAAAAATGAAAAAGTGATCAACCTGTATAAAGAAGTTGTCGAGAGCTTTAATAAATACTTCAACCATGTAGAACAGGTGAAGAAATTTGAGTTGTTATCTTCTGAATGGAGTATTGATACCGGTGAAATGACTCCTAAATTATCAATGAAGCGCAAGGTGATAACGGAGAAATACAGGGATGCTATTGAGCGAATCTATAGTTAATTCAAAATTAAAAATTAAAAAACAGGTTCCTTAGTCCTTAACGAACTTCGGGTTCTGATTTTTACTTTTGAATTTTGAATTACTATCAGGGATTGGATAAAATTTGGTAGCTTATATAAAAATAAGCGCTATGAAATCAACGGGTATCAACTCCTTTCGCGAATATGTAATGCAGGAGGTCCCGGGTTGTGAAGACAACTCCACCCTGCCTCCTGAGCAGCTCAATGAACTCCGGAAAAATTATATTGAATTGCTTTTGCAGGAAGAAATGGGCGAACTGACGAAGGTGGAAAAAACAGTGGCGCGCAGTATCGGCAAAAAGAAATTTATATCCAGTACCATGCGGCCAGACAAGGAAGAGATTCCAAGTCCCGGTGCGCGCCTCGCAGACAAGGTCGCTACTTTTGGAGGAAGCTGGAAGTTCATTATTATCTTCTTTTCATTTTTGATCGGCTGGATGGCATTGAATATTATATTCCTGCGCAGTAAAGCTTTTGACCCCTATCCCTTTATTTTATTGAATCTTCTTTTATCCTGTATTGCCGCCGTGCAGGCGCCCGTGATCATGATGAGCCAGAACCGGCAGGAAACAAAAGATCGTAACCGGGCCGAGCATGATTATGAGGTAAACCTCAAAGCGGAGGTAGAGATCCGGATGTTGCATGAAAAAATCGACCATATGTTACTGCACCAGAATAAACGTTTACTGGAGATTCAAAAAGTACAAATCGAGTTGATGGAGAGTATTGGAAGGATGATAAAGGGGAAGGAGTGAGGAAGGATGGTGGGTGGTGGATATTGGATATTGGATGGTGGATATAAGATGGCGGATGTTGGATATTGGATGGTGGATATAAGAGGTTGCTGTTGGTATTATCAATAAAATAAGAATTCTAAGATCAGGGGGTATATCCTAATATCTTATATCCACCATCCAATATCCAATATCCGCCATCCACTATAAATCCCCCACCAGCCGCTCCCATTCCTCTTCCAGTGTGAGGGCCGGTCTTTTTTTACCGGCTTTTGTATACCAGTAATCCGCGTTCCAGGTATCCCCTTCTTTTCGGTGGAGATAGGCATGTAATAACGCAGAGGTTTGATCGGGCAGGTCCTGTATCAGCTCATGGGCTTTTTCCCAATTGCCTTTTGCATCATACCAGAGTGCCTGCAGCCAGGTGGACAGGCCCGGATCCGGCTGACTATTTTTCAGTGAATTTCTAAATAAACCGAGGTCCATCCCGCAAAATTAAGATTAAGTTCGATGACCCAATTTTCTTTAGCGTAACATTGCGGCAAATACGCTAAGGGGCTGTCAGTTTGTCCCGGAAGCTATTATTGGAACAAGCCTTGTTAGTATTGGCAAAACCTGAAATTTTTACAAACACTTATTTTATGCAAGAAAAAGGTACGATCTCCATCCATACGGAGAATATTTTCCCGATCATTAAGAAATTTCTCTATTCTGATCACGAGATCTTTTTGAGAGAGCTGGTATCCAATGCAGTAGACGCATCTCAAAAAATAAAGCGTCTCTCCGCCCTGGGTCAGTATAAAGGCGAGCTGGGCCACTTGCAGGTAGAAGTAGCTTTTGATAAAGAAAAGAAAACGATCACCATTAGTGATAAGGGTCTGGGAATGACAGCCGATGAGATCAAAAAGTATATCAACCAGATCGCTTTTTCCGGAGCTACTGAATTCGTGGAAAAATTCAAGGACGCTAAAGATGCCAATGAGCTGATCGGTAAGTTCGGTCTTGGTTTTTATTCAGCATTCATGGTATCCGGAGAAGTAGAGATCCAAACCCTTTCCTACCAGGAAGGCGCAACGCCTGCCCGCTGGATATGTGATGGCAGTACAGAATTTGAATTGAGCGAAGGCAGTCGCACAGAACGTGGTACTGATATTATTCTTCATATCAATAGTGAATCAGAAGAATTCCTGGACGAACAAAAGCTGAAAGGCATCCTCAATAAATACTGTTCTTTCCTGCCTATTCCTATTAAGTTCGGCACAAAGAGTGACTCCATCCCCGATGGCGAGGATGAAGAAGGTAAACCAAGATACAAAACAGTTGAGGTTGATAACATCATCAATAATACACATCCGATCTGGAGCAAGTCTCCTTCTTCATTAACAGACGATGACTATCTTGATTTTTACAGGGAACTATATCCTTATGGAGAAGAGCCTCTTTTCTGGATACACCTGAATGTGGATTATCCTTTTAATCTTACCGGTGTATTGTATTTTCCCAAAGTGAAAAAGGATGTGGAGCTAAAGCCCAATAAGATCAAATTATTTTCCCGCCAGGTATTCATTACAGACGAGGTAAAAGATATAGTGCCTGAATTCCTGATGTTGCTGCATGGAGTGATCGATTCACCGGATATCCCCCTCAATGTATCCCGCAGTTTCTTACAGGCGGACAGTAATGTAAAAAAGATCAATACCTATATCACCAAAAAAGTGGGTGATAAACTGTCTGAACTTTTTAAGAAAGACAGGAAGGTATATGAAAACAAATGGCCCGATATTGGCCTGTTTGTAAAATACGGCATGATCACGGATGAAAAATTCTATGAAAAAGCAAAAGAGTTTTTCCTGTTCACCAATACAAAAAAAGAATTTTATACGCTTGCGGAATATCTTGAAAAAGTAAAACCATTACAAACAGATAAAGATGGCAGCGCTGTATACCTGTATGCTACAGACCCTGGCAAACAGGATGCTTTCATCCAGTCCGCGGCAGCAAGATCGTATGATGTATTGTTGATGGATAGTCCGCTGGACAATCACCTGATCAGTATGCTGGAACAGAAACTTGAAAAGACCCAGGTGAAAAGAGTGGACTCTGGCACTATAGACAGCCTGATCGATAAAGGAGATGCGATCGCTTCTGTGCTCACTGAAGAGCAGTCAGCAGCTGTAAAGACCGTTTTTGAAAAAACGATCCAGAAGCCAGGCATGTCGGTATCGGTAGAAGGTCTCTCCACTGATGAATTGCCTGTTACCGTGACGATGGATGAATTTATGCGTCGCATGAAAGATATGGCCGCGATGGGTGGAGGAGGAATGAGTTTTTACGGATCAATGCCCGATAGTTATAAGGTAACCGTAAATGGTAATCATCCATTGATCAACAAGATCGTGAACACGGAGAACGAGGAAGAAAAAAGCCGGATGGCAAAACAGGTTTTTGACCTGGCATTACTTTCACAGGGGATGCTGACTGGCGCGGAGTTGACTGATTTTGTAAAACGGAGTGTGACATTGATCTGATCTGTTTAAATAGTTGGTATGCCCCGGAAGAGAGAACTTTTGTTCTGTTTTCCGGGGCTTTTTTGTGTGGGCTTTCCTAAGTTCGTTTTTAACACGGAAGCACGGAGGATACATCGTCAATCTTTCTCCCTGACCTGGACTATTGTTCTGATTATTTTGAAATCTGTAATGCCAAATAAGGAAGCACGGAATTGGCAGAGTCTACCAATTCCGTGCTTCCTTATTTTTAAGTTCAGCCAGGGAAGCGATCAGTAAATAGTACTCATTGAACAGGGGAAAGATTATTTCTTCTCCGGGATTCCGTGTTAAAAGCAAAAAAGAGATATTCCGGGTGGAGATATCTCTTCAATAATATGCTGAACTTATTCAGTGTTTATAAATCAGTAATTGGTTTATACTTTGGCACCAGCGATTTCATAACCACCCATGCTACGAGATAGGCCACTGCACAGATAGTGAACATGATCGTATACCCTGTCTGGATATGACCCAGCGCTTTATAATGATCAAATAAAGCACCACCCAGTTTTGACATGATCACACCACCAAGACCACCGGCCATTCCGCCGATACCTACTACAGAACCTATTGCCTTTTGAGGAAACATATCGGATACCGTGGTAAAGATATTTGCTGACCATGCCTGGTGCGCAGCGGCACCGATACCTATTAACAATACAGGGATCCAATAGCTGATATATCCAAGCGGTTGCGCTGCCAGTACCACCAGCGGGAACAGCGCTATCACAAACATCGCCCGCATTCTTCCATCATATACCTTGTATCCCTTCTTAATAAAAAACATCGGGAACCAGCCACCGCCAATACTTCCAACCATCGCCAGTGTATACAATCCCGCAAGCGGCAGCATTACGGCTTCATCAACGATGCCATACTGGGCTTTGAGATATGCAGGCAGCCAGAACAGGAAAAACCACCATACTCCATCGGTCATGAACTTACCGAATGTAAAAGCCCATGTCTGCCTGTATCCCAATAATTTGATCCAGGATACTTTTTCCGCTTTCTCCTGTTCGCTTTTGAGCGATACTTCTTCTTCGCCGCTATTGATATAAGCCAGCTCGGCTGCAGATAATCTTTTTTGTTTCTCGGGTCGCTCATATAATGTTAACCAGAAGAATAACCATAAAAATCCGATGGCACCAATAATGATGAATGCCCATTCCCAGCCCCAATGCCTGCTGATCCAGGGTACAGTAAGCGGAGCAAGAATAGCTCCCACATTTGCACCGGAATTGAAGATGCCCGTGGCAAAGGAGCGTTCTTTCTTTGGGAAATATTCAGCAGTCGCTTTGATGGCTGCAGGAAAGTTGCCCGCTTCGCCGAATGCAAGGATTGCTCTTGAAAACATAAACCCTGCTATGGATACTGCCGTTAGCCCCATGATACTAATACCAAACCAGCCAAGTACTGCTGCTATACCTTCACCAACCGGTACAGACAACGCATGTACTAAAGCGCCCAGGGACCAGATAATAATTGCCCAGGCATATCCTTTTTTTGTTCCAAGCTTATCGATGATCCTACCTGCAAACAGCATTGATAACGCGTAGGTGAACTGGAAAACGGCCGTGATATTGGCGTAGTCGCTATTGGTCCAATGAAAGAGCTCTTCCAGTTTGGGTTGCAGCAGACTAAGCACCTGGCGATCGAGATAATTGACGGTGGTGGCGAAAAATAAAAGAGCACAGATCGTCCATCTATACTTTCCTATGGCCGCGGTATTCATTAAGCAATTATTTTTTTATTGAACCTAATAGTTCCAAAACCGATTTTGTCTCTTTTTCTATGGTAATATAATCCTTTTGTTCCATTAGCTTCTTGCTGATCAACTTGCTTCCCATGCCTACCGCGCAAACACCTGCCTTGTACCAACCTTCGATATTTTCCTTTGTCGTATCTACTCCGCCGGTAGGCATGAATAAGAGTTTAGGGAAGATATCTTTTATACTGCTCAGGTATTCTGGTCCCAGCATATTACCCGGGAATAACTTGATAAATTTTATGCCGCTATTCTCCGCCGCAATGATCTCAGAAGGAGTCATACAACCGGGGGCATAAAAAATATCATTGGCTACTGAATAGTCCGCTACTTCTTTTACAAAGCCGGGGCTTACAAGAAAGTCTGCACCGGCAGCAATATAATCTTTCGCTGTCTGCAGGTCTTTTACGGTGCCGATACCCAGCAACATGCCGGGCATTTCCGCATCGCGGATCTCTATTAGTTTTTTGAAATTTTTTGGCGCCGCTTCACCACGATTGGTATATTCCACCGCCTTTACACCCGCACGATAGATCGCTCTTAATACTTCAACACTTATTGTTTCATCCGCATTAAAATATAAAGGCAACATGCCTTGTGCCACGATGCTATCCGCTGTTTGTTGTATCCTGCTCATCTTGGTTTTAGATTTTTACTTTGATCACTAATTTTTTTATTTCTCCGTCGCCGATCATCGGCGCATGCACATCTTCCGGAAAAAAGATCGCGAATTGACCGTCCGTCAACTGGAAATGCATATCAGGCGCGTCAGTATAAAACTGCACATCTTTCTCCTCATTGTAATCGCCTTTTGGTGATACGCAGTTCTCCCTGGGTTTCCAGCCGATCTGTTCTACCCCGCGAATACAAAGCTGAATATCAATATTCTTATTATGACATTCAAACTTCGCTGCCGACTCTGCCGCAGTCATCCCTTTTTTATCGGAAAAGATCGCCTTTAATTTATCTCCGTCGATCTCCGATTTGCCGATCTCGGCGTTGATAAGATCCGTACTCTTTATATAAGCGAATGCCTGTTCAAATAAAGGATGCACAGAAAAATATTTCGGAGCATTGGCTATTGTATCTATGATCATGTTTGTTATTTGTGGTAATGATTTAAGGTCCAGGATTCTTTTATGAACCCCAAACCCTGAACTAAGAATTATTAGCGCTGTACCCTACCGCTTCCATCTCCTTTTACCAGTTCTTTCACATCACTTAGTGTAGCATGATTCAGATCACCTGGTATAGTATGTTTGATAGCGGATGCAGCTACTCCGAATTCAGCAGCATCAGGCATAGACATTCCCGTTACCAATCCATAGATAAAGCCGCTGGCGAAACTATCGCCGCTACCTACACGGTCAACGATACGTACTTCATATTTTTTGGTGTGATAAAATTCCGTGCCATCATACACAAGCGCGCTCCATCCATTATCGCTTGCGCTATGACTTTCTCTAAGTGAAGACGCAATGTATTTAAACCCGAATTTTTCTTTCATCTGTCTGAATACATCTTTAAACCCTTCCAGGTTCAACTCGCCTTTTGTAACATCGGTATCCTTTGCTTTAAAGCCTAATGTGGTATCCGCATCTTCTTCATTACCGATACATACATCTACATATTTGCAGAGTTTTGTCATTACTTCTCTTGCTTTTTCCTTGCTCCACAATTTTTTGCGATAGTTAAGATCGATACTGGTAGTAATACCTTTTGCTTTGGCTGCCTTCAATGCCGCTTCAGTCAATGCAGCAGCTTTATCGCTCAGCGCAGGTGTGATACCCGTTGTATGAAACCAATCCGCGCCTTCCAGTATTTTATCAAAATCAAATTCATTTAATTCCACTTCTGCAATTGATGCGTGAGCACGGTCGTATACAACCTGTGAAGCGCGCATGGAAGCGCCGGTTTCCAGGAAATAGATACCAAGCCTGTCACCGCCTCTTACGATAAATTGAGTATCTACACCATAGCGACGCAAATGATTGATCGCCGATTGACCGATGGGATTATTCGGCACTTTGGTAACAAATGTGCCATTGAGGCCATAGTTACAAAGAGCGGCCGCAACATTGGCTTCTCCACCTCCGTATGTAATATCAAAAGTATCCGCCTGCACAAACCGTTTAAAATCCGGTGTAGACAAACGCAACATTATTTCTCCAAGGGTTACAACTTTCTTTGACATGTTCTTTTTGTTTATAATTTAAATGTTGAATTGGTGAAAGATACATCATGCTTTGGTATCGGCGTAACTCAATCCCTGTATAAAGCCCTGACAATTTTTCCGGCATCGTTACCGAAAGATAATTTCAGTGTTCCTGTGACTAAATAAGTCCTTTCGGTTTCAAAAACTTAAATGGTTTCAGCAATTCCCTGTTCCTTTGGTTGTTAAAATCAGGCAACTCTTATCCCTTTTAAATTCAATCAACCGCTGAAGCCTTTACCCGCTGTTGCTCCAACTGCCAGTTAAAATAATTTTTATTGTTATTAAAACAGATATCCTGGATCACTTTTCCGATCCATTCGATATCATTTGGTAATTCGCCATTCTCTATCTCATCACCAAACAGATCGCAGAGTATCCTGCGGAAATATTCATGACGGGGAAAAGAAAGAAAACTTCTTGAGTCTGTAAGCATGCCAATGAACCGGCTGAGCAGGCCCATATTACTTAGTGTGTTGAGTTGTTTGGTCATACCATCCTTCTGGTCAAGAAACCACCAGCCAGACCCCCATTGTATTTTACCTGCGGATGACCCGTCATTAAAATTGCCGATCATTGTTGCCATCAGGTCATTGTCTGCCGGGTTCAGGTTGTATAAGATCGTTTTTGCCAGGCGGTTATTGCTATCGAGCTTATCAAGAAATTTAGCCAGTGAACGGCCCTGTGAAAAATCACCCATTGAGTCCCAGCCTGTATCCGGGCCGAGGGTCTGCATCGCCCTTGTATTATTATTCCGAAGAGCGCCCAGGTGAAATTGTTGTACCCAACCTTTTTCCCAATCCCATTCCGCGAAATGGATCAGCATGGCTGATTTGAACTTGCGTTGTTCCACTTCATTCAATTCTTTTCCCCCGTGTATCTTATTAAAGATCGCATCGATCTCAGAGCCGGTGAAATCATCCGCATAGATCTCTTCCAATCCATGATCTGATACCCCACAACCCATCGATGCAAAAAAATCATGACGGTTCTGCAACGCAAACAGGAAATCATCAAATGATGAGACACTGATATCCGTGATCCCTTCCAGTTTTTTTACATACGCATTGAATTTTTCCGCACTGCTTACGTTCATCGCATTGTCCGGGCGGAAAGCCGGGAGAATGGGAATTTCGAATCCATCATTCTTTATTTGCTGGTGATATTCGAGTGAATCAATCGGATCATCCGTAGTACAAACAGCTTTTACATTCATACGGCGCAGCAAATTGCGGACGGAATATTCGCTTGTCTGCAATTTCGCCGTGCATTCATCATATATCTTTTTAGCCGTATCCGCATTCAGGATATCGTACACATCAAAATAGCGTCGCAGTTCCAGGTGGGTCCAGTGATACAGGGGATTTCTCAATGTATAGGGAACAGTGGCTGCCCATTGCTGAAATTTTTCCCAATCACTTTTATTGCCTGTGATATACTCTTCGCTTACTCCATTGGCACGCATGGCCCTCCATTTGTAATGGTCGCCGTACAACCATGCCTGTGTAAGGTTTTTGAATTGGGTGTCTTCAGCTATCTGCTGCGGCGGCAGGTGACAATGATAGTCAATGATAGGCATGTCTTTTGCAAAATCATTATACAGGCGCTGCGCCGTTTTCGTTTTCAACAGGAAGTTCTCGTCTAAAAATTGTTTCATACCTTATAGGTTAATATGCTAATTTATTCTCGAATAGGCCAATTTTCTCGCTCATTCCTGGCAATCTATTCATCTATTTTGAACGTGCGCATTATAATGACACGCCTCTTTTCCATGGAATAAAATCATCCTGGTTCAGCAGTACCGCTTTTGGTATCACCTCCCCGCTTGCCGCTTTGATACAATACTCCAGTATCTCCTCGCCCATTTCTTCAATTGTTTTCTCTCCGTCAATGACCGGCCCGGTATTAATATCAATGATATCGCCCATTCTTTTTGTCAACGCCGAATTGGTGGCAACCTTGATCGTGGGACAAACCGGATTACCTGTAGGTGTACCCAGCCCCGTAGTAAATAAAATAAGTGTGGCCCCGCTTGCAGCCTTACCCGTTGTTGCTTCTACATCATTACCAGGCGTACAAACCAGGTTCAGTCCCGGTTTAACAGCAGGTTCTGTATAATCCAATACATCTTCTACCGGCGATGTGCCGCCTTTTTTAGCAGCACCTGTACTTTTTATAGCATCAGTGATCAGGCCGTCTTTTATATTGCCCGGTGAAGGGTTCATATGAAAACCTGAACCAACTTTATGCGCGGCCTCATTATAAGCTGTCATCAGGCTGATGAATTTTTTTGCCGCCGCTTCATCCTTTGTTCTGTCGATCAGGTCCTGTTCCGCGCCACATAACTCGGGAAATTCTGCCAGTAATATTTTTCCGCCGAGCGCTACTACCAGGTCTGAGCAATAACCAACCGAAGGATTAGCTGATATGCCACTAAAACCATCACTGCCTCCGCATTTAACTCCTATCGTCAGTTTATCCAGCGTAGCGGGTTGTCTTTCTATTTTATTTATTTCGATCAGTCCAAGGAATGTTTTGCGTATCGCTTCAGTAATCAACTGGTCTTCGCTTTGTGACTGTTGCTGTTCAAAAATATAAAGCGGTTTGTCGAAACCGGGATTGCGTTCTTTCAGATCATTCTTCAGGTCCTGTACCTGCAGGTTCTGGCAACCCAGGCTCAACACCGTAACACCCGCTACGTTCGGATGATCGGCATAGGCCGCCAATAGTTTGCCCAGTATCGCCGCATCCTGGCGGGTACCGCCACAACCACCCTGGTGATTCAGGAATTTAATGCCATCCACATTTTTAAAAACACGCCTGGCAGTAAAGGTTTCCTCTTTTACATCCAGGTTGGCCAACGAAATATCCGCGCCGCTTTGATATAGTTCAAGTAGCTGATGTGTTTTTTGTTTGTACTTATCTGTCACCGCGTAGCCCAGCTCATTATGCAAAGCCTCACGGATCACATCCATATTCCTGTTTTCACAAAAAACCGTTGGTATGAACAGCCAGTAATTTGCAGTGCCCACCCTGCCATCGCTTCTAATATAACCGTTGAAAGTACGGCCAGCAAATCTTGAAACATCCGGAGCCTGCCATTCATAGTGATAGGGACGGTAAGTAAAAGGGTCTGCGGCATGTTTGGTATTATCGGTTGTCATTCGACCGGCCTTAGGAATAAATTCCTGTGCCTTGCCTACCAATACGCCGTACATGATGATCGCATCTCCCTTATTCATATCATGCATAAAGAATTTATGCTTCGCGGGAATAGGTTCGTGCAAAACATATTTCTCGTTGTTGAATTCCAATTCATCACCCTGCGCCAGGTTCTGCAAAGCAACCAACACATTGTCCTTCCGATGTACCTGTAATATCTTTTGTCCCATATATTCGATGTTTCGTTTAAGCAATCCTGTCTGAATATTCATTTTGAAAACTCAGTAAACGATTGCTTATAAGTGCTGCCAATCCCGGGATAGTGTTCAAATTTGTTTCCCAAAGCGCGTTATCCGCTAATACAATTTTCACTAATTCTTCCCCCTCGTTATCCTGCCATTTTTGTGAAAGGTCAGCGGCATACTGATCATTGACGATATATTGTTTTCCATTGATCTCGCCTTCAAAATTACCATTTGGCGCCGCGGTTGAACGCATAAAAATAAGGTAGGCCGCAAACCCTTCTGCCATCTTTGCCGGCAGTTTGCCGGTTTTTTCGGTATACCATTTCAGTAGTGGTACGTTGCGCATTCTCATTTTTGAAGTGTATTGCACAGAAATGCTCATCCATAAATGTTCCAGGTAGGGATTGCTATACCTGTCCAATACATTTTGTGCAAACGCAGTTGCTTCTTCTGTGGATAGATCTTTAGCTGTAATAGCCGGTACGATCTCCTGTATCATCAGGTCTTTGATGAAAGAAGAAAAGCTCTTGTCTTTCATCGCTTCTTTTACCGTTTTGAATCCCTGTAAGATGGCCAGCGCGCAGGTAAATGTATGCGAGCCATTGAGCAGGCGAAGTTTCAGCTCTTTGTATTTGGTAATATCTTTTGTCAATACCATGCCGCTATCAGCTTTGCTGAATGACAGCACTTCTTTTACTTTATCGCTATCCGTTTCTATCGCCCACAGACGATATACTTCCGACATGATCATCAATTCATCCGTATAACCCACCGCTGTTTCTACTGCGGCCTGCTGGTCGGCCGGAAGCTTGCCCGGCACAATCCGGTCTACCAGTGAATTGCAAAAGTGATTGGCTGTATTCAGCCAGGTGATAAATGCATCGTCCAGTTTATTGAAAGCAGCCAACTCCAGGACTATTGCCTTTAATTTTTTTCCGTTATCCGTTATCAGTTCGGTTGGCACGATCACCATTCCCTTATCTTTATCACCATTGAAAACCTGGTAGCGCTTATACAATACCGCCAATAGTTTTGCCGGAAAGGATTCCGGCGGGGTAGCGTGAATATCTTCTTTTACCAGGGTAATGCCTACCTCTGTGGTATTGGATATGACCAGTTGGATATTAGCGTCGGCAGCACAGGCAAGTATTTTTTCCCAGTCTGTTTTAGCAGAGATCACCCGGCTTACAGCAGCGTTAATGATATTTTCTTCCACCTGCACGCCCTGTTCCACGCCTCTCACGCATAATGTGTAAAGGCCATCCTGCTGATCGAATGCATCCGCGCCTCCGCTGGCCGTTGATTTTACCACTACAATTCTGCCATTAAATACTCCCTGGCGGTTCGCTTTGTCTATAAAATAATCAGGAAGACCACGCAGCAATACGCCTGTACCGAACTGCAGTACTTTTTCAGGCAGGTCAAATAATTCCTTCGCAGGTATGATCAGTCCCTTTTGTGCTGCAATGTTTTCCAGGTTGTTTTTCGTCAGTTGCATATTCTTTTTTTCAATTTGCTACCGGGTTCCATTTGTTTTTAAATACCCAGTTCACGGTTATATCTTTTTTATCTAATCCCGAAGGAAGATTATTCGCATACCAGTTAAATTCATTGCCACCTTCCCGACGACAGTTATAATAATAGATCCGCTCTCCCCATAAGATCGTATTCGGTGTATCTACCCGGTAAATGGGAGCATCCTTCATGTTTTTCGCGAACACACAATCTACCAGGTAGAATTGCGCATCACGATGATAACGTCCCAGCATGAACCCATCATATCCTTTGAACCGGCAGTTGATCAGCACTGTTTTTGAATCCTCCACTTTTGAACCATCATGCCATATGGCTGCCGGTCCGTTATGTGCGATAAACTCGCAGTTTTCCGCCCAGGCCCAACCACGCGGACAATAGAAGTCAACACCGCCTTCCATGATGCAGTCCTTAAAATACCACAATCCATTCTCTACTTCCCAGGGACTAACGGTGTCGCCACCAAAAGAACGAAAATGACAATTGATCGCTTTTAGCCGGGTAGCGTTATTCATACTACGCAGGGCCATCTGGTGACCATTTTTTCTTAGCAGTTTTTGTTTTGATGAATCGGAAGCACAGGGAATGGTTTTTTCTTCTTTCATATCAAAACCAAAACTGTTCGTGATCGTGAGATTGCGTAAGGTGATATCACTGGCGCCTATATTCATTGTGGCAACACCCCAATCGTCGGTATGGCCGCATCGCCATTCATCCCTTGCGATGGCCGCGGTGATGATCGTTTTTGTTTTGTCTTCGCCTTCAAAAATGATATTCGCTTTTTCGATATAGAGTTTCTCTTTATAAATACCTTTTTTTATGAAGATCACCCGGGGTGATGAGGATGTAGCGGGTAAGCTATTGATAGCACCCTGTATCGTTTTATAATCCCCCTTACCTGCCGGATCTACCACAATCTTCTTTTGCGCAGCAGCAGTGTGCATACACAGGTAACAGATCCATATCGTGAATAATGCGCGCATTATTTTTTACTTTGTTTCAGCAGCCACTTAACAAGATCTTCCGCCGCCTCATAATTTTTAAAATCAGCAGGCAATGCTTTTCTTCCGTCTACATATTCATTGTACAACCAGGGATCGCCTACCGCGAAAACAGTTCCCTTACCGTACTTAGCGGTTGCAATAACAATATCCCCTTCTTTGGATAATAAGGTTGTTGCCGGCGCTTTTACATTCAGCACACTGATCTCCTTCAGGTACATTTTTTTCGGAGAAAATATGCCGTTGCCCGGGGTAGCGATCACAGCTCCGGTTTCGAACTCATCGTTCTTTACCATGTTGCGGCTTTTGTCGGTAAATGCAATGCCGAACGCGGAAGCGAGTTTATTAAAGTGCTTAAGATCACAATTGCTGCTATCATTAGCCATCAATAAAAGAACGCCGCCTTTTTTTACCCACTCACTGATCGCTTTTACGTCTTTTTCTTCTACATAGTTGGGATTGGGATTATCTTTGATATGATCAGGATCTACGATGATATACACAGCGGCATTCTTCAGGTTAGCGGCAGTTGGCGCAAGGTCCAGCGAAGAAAGTTTCGCGCCATACCGTTTGAAAATATCGCCGAACATGGAAAACCCGGGATGCGAT
>CAZGSG010000128.1:0-15259 GCA_964528095.1 uncultured Terrimonas sp. | reverse complement strand
AAAAGGTGGGAGGATTATGAGAATGATGTTCCCGTAAAAATTTACTGAGTGTGTCAAACAGCATAACGGCTTTTAGCGAGTCATTTTTTGATGATGCGTTTAATGCCTTCCAGAACACACTGAAATTTCTTTTTAAGTTTTCACTGGCAGAACCTTCCACCGTAACCAGCTTCAGCCCTTGTATCGTCTTACCACCCTGTATAACAGAAAACTGTTCCGTGTGTATAAACATAGTACTGCTGTCCAGGTAGATCCACCCGGGCGAGCTTCCGTAGCCCATATGCAGCATTGCTTCTGTGGGTTCACTGATAAAACCATCAAATGCGAATATTCCATTTTTTACCACATTACTGTCGGTAATAGTGGTGCTGTCATTAACTGAATAGTTGATAAAGATCTTTCCTGTATAGGTTTTATCTATGCTGCCGCTAAGCCGGAAATTTTTTGGGGCCTGCGAAAATGAAAAAAAAGAGCAGGTAACAAATAAAACTAGCAAACCTGATTTCATAGCAGCTATTTAGTAGCTGCAAATATAGGTCGCCGGTATTATATCAATCGGAACCTTAGCAGGGCTAATACTTCATTGAAAACCATCGGCGTGAAAAATGGGATTGAAAATTTTTGAATACGAATTAGGTATACAATTCACCATTGTCGATTAAGGACTACTCATTAGTGAAGGCAAAGCCTACTCCCCCTCTGAAACAGGACAAAATCCGCCATTCCCGCATCGCCCGCCGAAGCTTTAGCGAAGGCGGGCAAAACCCATCTTCGCCATTTTCGCCACTTGATTTTTTACGCTTTATTGGCCACCAGCAAGCCACCAGCAGGATACCTCCGCATTTATATTATCTTCTACCTTTTTACTAGGTTTTTTATTGCAGTATAACTATTGTCTCTAAACTTTACGTCATTTCTTGGTCTTGTCACCACCTACTTTATAGCCCCACGCTTTTAAACAAAGCAGCCAGTTCTTCTTTCTCTGATGGCCGGGGAGCGCTGTATTCTATAATGGCTCCATTAGGATCTAAAAAGATATAGCGTGGAACACCATGCACCGCGTATTCTTTGGTAAAAGATCCACCCTTGTCTGTCGCCAGCAACTGAATACCATTCATCATCTCTTTCTTCACCATTTTCTCCCAGGCTTTTACATCTTCATCTATGGATATACTGACAAAAACAATATTCTTTCCTTCATATATTCTCTCCAGTTCTTTCATATAGGGTATTTCGCCAGGGCAATTTCCACACCAGGTAGCCCATAGATCAATGTAAACATATTTCCCTCCGAAATCGCTTAGCGAGTTCGTACCGCCTTTATAGTTTCTGTAATCTGCAAATTGAGGCGACGGCTCACCTTTTTTTAATTTGGTCAGCCGCAAGTACGCACTCGCGATGTTTTCCTTAAATGCTTCATCATTGCCGGTATAATATTTTCCCAGGTCACTATAAAAAGCTGCAATGTCCTTCGCTTCTTTCAGGTCGAACATGGCCATTTCAGCGATCAATTGATTTTTGATATACTCATTAGGCACGGCCGCCGCCGCCAGTTTTATCCTGTGCTGCGCTAAAGAAAACAATGAATCCGTCTTGCGACTTTCTTTTTCCTTGTTGCGAAATTGTTTCTGATAATACTCATAAACGAGGTTCTTGTAATGAGGATACTTTTTATAGTCCTCTTCATTCGAATAATTGATGGCCAATTCCTTTGCTGAAACAGGGCTGATCTTAAAGGTGGAGTCTTCCAGTTCCCTTAACGCCAAAAAAAGATACAGGTAGTATAAATATTCGTACGCTACTGACCGGATTTCAAAATGGGCTATCTCCGCTGGTAAGTTTGCATTTTTTATCCGGTCTAACGACTTCGTTTTTATACCACCTAAAAACTGCCGGAATGCGTTCTCCGTTTTACCCTCTCCGCTGGGGTCGAACATGATCCGTTGCTGCGATTTCTTAATATAGTATTTATTAATAGCCACATTCGCTCCGGCAAGAACAACGTTACCATCTTTGAAATGCGCTGCATCATACTGAATGCTGTATTTTTTAGAGTTGTCCAGGTAAAGATGTACCCGGTTTTTTTCGTCCCATAAGATATATTTTCCCCTTATGTTTTGTACAGTATCCCGAAACGAACCATCTGCGGCCAGCAATATCTTTTTTACCGGCAATTTTGATTCATAAGGATAACTAAGTTCGACAATAGTTTTCCCATCTGGTTGCGGCGGTACATTTTTTATCTGCCCTGAAAGGATAATAGAACCTGCTTCGTTTTGTGCATAAGAAGAATAAACAGGGAGTGTGATTACCGACAGCAAGACAATTATACATTTAATAAAGAATACCCGCGGCAATGATTCCATGACATTTGGCTTTGGTTAAAAAGAAAATTCTCAGTGTTTAGAAGCTAAACACCCTCCCTATTAAAAAGTTTAACCATAATTATTCTAAATGGTCATAGCGGCGCCTGGTGGATGGACTTATGAAGATCAATACTACCAATATGCTTATCAGAAAATTGAACACTTTCTCAACACTCGGATTTATACTCTTATTGATGACTATTACTTTACTCAATTTTTTTTTTCATGTAAAAAAATAGACAGGTCAGGAGTATCATCAGCTTTGTCATCGAATACGGTTATTATTTTGCCACCGTCTCCTGGTACGATCACAAGGGCAGTGCTGCTATTCGGGGGAAAGCTCCAATCTGTGGAAACGCAACCCGGCAGGCAAACTCATGCTGGGCACCAGGTGGTGAATCATGATTGACCACCCCTTTGGTTCATGCACGAAACAATAGCTATTGAACGGTAACAATTGCTGCATTCATTTTCCAGGTATAATTGGGCGCCCAGTGCGGGCCGTAAACGCCCACATTGACCGTATACCGGCCGGGTTTTACCGGTGACCAGGCAAAGGAAAATGTTTTGGTTTCGCCCGGTGCAAAATTTTCATTTTGCTTATTTTGTTTATACACGGATTTGCCTGTCGCATCCCATATCTCCATTTCGATCACGGTACCCGGTGCGGCTTTGCCATCATCTTTAACGGATAGCGTGACCTGTATTGCATTGCCTGCTGTAACAGTCCCCGGTGGCAGTTGCGCGGTGATGGTAAACGTGGGTGTAACCAGGTTGGGTTCATACAAGCCCGACAATTGAAGGGCAAGCGACTCCAATCCCCGGTTGTCCAGGTTAGCCAGCAATAGGATAGTTAACCTATCATCGGTGAAGCGTTCGTAGTCGGCCCGGAAACCGGGGTATTGCCCGTCATGGTGTATGCGGGACCGTCCAAGAAAAGAATCAATATACCAGCCCATACCATAGCCTGTTACGGATTGGGTATTTAAGGTGGCGGCCCTGAATAGTAATTGCCGGTTGGCGGCACTCAGTAAATTGCCTTTCTCCAGGAACAATTCCCATTTAGCCATATCATCAATCGTGGAAATAAAAGCGCCACTCGGCCGGATGCTGATCCAGTTCTCCGCATTGACCAGTTCTTTACCTGCCAGGTGATATCCGCTGACACGACCGGGTATAATATCTTTCGTGGTACTGACTCTTGTAGCCGTCATACCAGCCGGGCTAAATAAACGTTCGCTGATAAAAACGTTCCAGGGTTTCCCGCTTATTCTTGTTATTAATTCTGCCAGTATAAAATACCCGGCGTTGGAATAAAGCCATTTGTCGCCCGGTGCGGCAATGAGCGGAGTTGTATACATTGATCTGATCACCTCCATGACAGGTTGCTCCATGTAAGGATGATAATCAGCGGGGTCGCGTACCAGGCCGGAAGTATGTGACAGGAGTTGTTGAATAGAAATAGTTTTCCAGGCATCCGGGAGACTGTCAATATACCTGGTTGCTTTATCGGACAGGGAAAGTTTGTCCTCCTGTTGCAACAGCAGGATAGCGGTGGCAATAAATTGTTTGCTGAGAGAGGCTACCATAAAAACTGAGGAGGAGGTAACGGCGGTGCCTGTTTCGAGATTGGCAATTCCATATCCTTTGGCTTTTATGATCTTTCCATCTTTTATCACAGCGACTGCGCCACCGGGTACCTGCATTTCTTTGAAACGCAGCCGGATCAATTCATCCGCTGCATCGGTTTGCTGGGTATGACCCTGTTGCAGGATAAAGAAAAGGCTAAGGGCGGCTACTAGTTTTTTCATGGCTGTACTTCCCTTTTAATGGTTTAATCTAAATACGCCTGTTTAGCAGGAATGTTGTAGGGAACGAAAAGTAAAGCAGTACCCGCTATTTTAAAAGATACATAATGCAAACGTCCCGCAACTGCTTTATCAAAGGCTTCCCTGGATTTAAAAATAGGAATACTTCAACAAATAACGAAACTTTTCGTATTTATTGAAAATTAATTATTCCTTTGCTCACGGTCTCTCTGCTGATTGGGGTGTTGTCATTTTTCGTGATAGCTTCCTGTACATCCTGCAAAATTTATAAAGATTGATACTTTCATTAAAAATCCGAAACGGATATCGTTTCTGTTAAACATTTATTTCAATTAAAACAGACGTACCTTTGCCCGGACCCGAATTTACATCCACTTTGCCTTTCAAAAATTCAATCCTGTTTTGAATATTGTTCCATCCAATGCCGGATGATTGTTTTAATGTGGTAATGTCAAAACCTTTGCCATCATCTTCAACTGTTACCGTCAGCAATTTTTCCGGCACCGACAGGTGTGCTTGAACCAGTACATTTTTTCCTTCGGCATATTTAATGGCATTGTTCACCAACTCCTGTACAATACGATAAATAGTAACGGCCGTTGTCTGGTCGATCATTGCTTTGTCCATACTGATAGACTGATAACTGGTATGTACTACTCCACTGCGATCAATTTCATTGCAGAATTCTTTCAGCGAAACATCCAATCCATATTTTACCAATATTTCTGGCATCATATTGTGTGCCACACGACGCATTTCACTGATAGAACTGTCCAGCATGTCAATGCTGCGTTCAAATGCCTGTGCATTGTCAGGCGTCATTATTAAATTCTCTTTCATATTACTTAAAGAATATTTTACACCACTCAACATTCCGCCCAATCCATCGTGCAGGTCTTTGGCAAGGCGGGTGCGTTCCTGTTCTTCGCCTTTAAGTACTGCCTCGGTGGCGGTAAGTTGTTTTTCCTTTTCTAATTCGTCAATTTTTAACTGCTGTAATTTTTGCTTGTTTTTATAGTTTATATAAGTGAGTAAAGAGATCACCAACAATGTAATAGTGCTTGCTGCAAAAAGATAATTGAGGATATTCTTTTGGCGAAGTTTCAATTGCTGTAATTGAATTTGTGTTTCTTTCTTTTCGGTTTCGTATTTTTTTTCCAGCTCAGATGATTGCTGTGCCAAAATGCTTTGGTTGTAACTATCAGAGAAATCTTCCGATGCTTTCTCCATCGTATATGCCTTTTGGGGCTGGCCCATCGCATAATATACATTTGCCAAAATGTTTTGCACATCGGCAATTCCGTGTTTGTCTTCTGTTTTTTCTCTTATTGCCAAAGCCTGCGTTAAACTATTTTCAGCTTCATTATACTGCTTCAATTGTAAATAGACACATCCAAGTGCAGCCAGTGTAGTTGACTGAATGCTCTTATCGCTAATGTGCTGTGAAATAGCTAAACATTGTTTGCCATATGTAAGCGCATCATTTATTTTTCCCGTGCGTAGAAAAACTGAACATAAATTATAAAGTGCATAGGTCTCTACTCTTTGATTGCCCGCATCTCTTGCCATTTTGATAACCCTGTTTGATAAGGAGATAGAGCTATCGAAATTTTTGGTGAGATTGTATGTTTGAGCAAGGTTATAAGACTGTGTCATTATCCTGCTTCTATCGCCCATGACCTGGGCAATGCCAATTGCTTTTTGCCCATAGAAAATTGCTTTATCAAATTCTGACCGGGAAAAATAAATTCTTTGTAAAGCTGAATATGCATCCTGCAGAAGCCCTTGATCATTTAACCGCTCCGCAATTCCAGTTCCTTTGAAACAATTAAACATTGCCTTTTCATTATCGCCGTTGCTATCATATACTTCTCCAAGGTTCAGGTATCCGGCTGCAATATTGAAACTGTCTCTGGACTTCTCTGCTAATGAGACAAAATTTTTACATTTTTCCAACGCAAGGCTGTCTTTTCCTTCAATCCTGATAAGCGATATTTCATTATTCAATGCGAAAAAAATTCCTCTTTTATAGCCAATTGTCTGGCTCAGTTTCAATGCCTCTGCTACATATTTATAGGCAGCAGTTATATCACTGTTTTTATTGGCTTTTGCCAGGTTTATTAATAGCGACACTTTAGCGGTATCCTCTTTTACTGCCGGCAATAATTTCAACAGGCTGTCTTTATTTGTTGATTGCGCCAGTACAGACATGGATAAGAAGAACCCAAATAATATCAGTAATAACTTCTTCATTATTCTAAACTACATTTTTTATCTATTACAAAGAAAAGCTGGTATGAGTTTGTATTATATCATTCTTTTTAATGATTTTTTGATACTCTTTTTAAAATCATCCTTTTGAACGATAGTAACCACTGTCTCACAGGTCTACTTTTACTGCTTAAAATAGTAAAAATGAAAAGATCGTTGCTATTGCCTTTAGCAGTACAGCACCTTCGGCGCCATACCTGATCCATAACTGTGCATTCGTATGACGGGCAACTTTGTTGGTGATATTCTTATGGATACCTGCCAGTGTTGCGATCTCTTTTAAGTTCCTGTTATAAGAAGGCTCTTCGATAAGATATTTTTTATCGAAGACCAGCTTATCATTTGATGTATTCTGATAGCGGTGTAATATCGTTTTGCATACGGAAACTTAAACAGGGGAATGATGGTCTGATTGCCATTCTTATCTCTGGCGCCTAAAATGATTTGTCCATACTCCTCATCTGTTTGTAAATGATCTTTGGTGAGGATGAAAAGATCTTTATAATAGTAACCGGTGTATACCTGGAATAAAAACAGGTCATGGTCACGTTCAAGATATGGTTTGTCGGCAGGTAGTGTTACTGCCTTCCATTTTTTCACTTCCTGCAGATCTAAGAAAACGCGTTTGGCTTTTGGCACACGGACATTGAGCCCATAAAATAAAAATTCCATTTGGATGGAGGATAAGTAATTTTCTCTTCTTGCATGGCGGATTACTTTTTTAAAAGCTTCGAGGTATTTTTTGGGTGCTGCTCAGCCGAGATCGAGTTCGGTTTGCATGTAGCGGGAAAAATCTCTCAGCAGTGTATTGTCGATCTCTGTAAAGAAAATTTGTTTTGTGAATTTTCTTAAATGTGTTAGTGTGGTCGAATATTTTTTAATGGTATTGAGTTCGAGTTTTTCCGGAGGCCGCTTGATATACTGTTGCATGAAATCAGGAAAACTTTTATTGTCTCCTTTGTTCGTGAGGTGCGCTATGATACCTTCAACAGTGATGGGCTTTCCGAAATTAAAAGTTCTTTTAAGTACTCGGTAATGTTTGCTTTTACTTCAACGATCCTGTTGTTGATCTCAAAGGCAAAAGGGTGTGTGGGTTTGATCCAGTTATTATCTTTTCCGGACCACTGTTCCTTTTTTATTTTTTGCGGAACGGGCACATGATAGTAGCGTGCGGTGTTACCGATTTTAATACGGATATGCACCGGGTAGAGTCCCGATTTATTATTTTCATTTCTCCAGTTCAACACAGCTGCGACACAAGGCATCTTCACCATATGAAGGTCGTTTTACAATTCTTAAAAAAACCGTAAACAAAACCGTAAACGAATTAACGGGAGTCGACGGGAATTAAAAGAGTATAAAAACGCTGAAAGCCTTACCAGTCAATGACTTCGTAAGGCTTTCAATAATGTTGATTCGCTTTAAATTAGCTGGAGAGTGGCCTCGCGGCGACTAATTACTATATTGGGAATCAACTGCCTTACAAAATACCGTAAACAAAAGCGTAAACTGGGTTATTACTTTTAACGTGTCAAATACGACACTGTAAAAATAAATCTTATTAATAACATTCCGTTCAAGAACCTGAAAAAGTTTGAATAAAACAAAAATATTTAATGCAAAGAAGATGTCATGGACAGATGTGGTTGTCGAATAATACTGATTAATAGTCAGATTGATCGCACATACTTTCCCCAATTCGATTTATAAATTTATCAACGAAAGCGGATGCCGAACTTTATGCATCATATCCTTTAAAAATCTCTTTCAAGTCATCCTGCAACACTGAAAGTACCCAATGCCTGAGAACGCAATAGTCATCCAGTTTGGGGGTTCTAAACCCGTCTATTGTTTTGTAAAGCCGATAATAGCCATTGTGCAAAATGTGGTTCAATACAAATCCCCACAAGATCGTTGTCTCTCCGTTTTTGAACGGTTCGTCTGAGGCCGTCATTATTTTAAAGTGGATGTCTAGTTTACCCGTTGTCGATTTGCGGTAACCAATTTGACCCCACTTATGCAAATCTTCATCTTTCATGTACACAAAGTATTCGTGCGGCCCACTTGTATAAAAAGAAAACCTGTTTTTAAGTGTGGGGAAATTGAAATTGACAAAATTAGCGTAGGCTTCATCGAAAAGATTTAAGAATGTTTCAATATACAATTTTGCCTGAGACGATGTGAACTGTTGCTCGCGAATTCTGTCTACATCTAATTTTCCACCGTCCCATTTACTTGTTTCTGTTATAGGAATATCCGGGTAAGGGAGATGATGTTTCGTGATTACTTGATAGCCCCGATCCAATAATAGGTCTACTATTTTACCTAATTCTTCAATTGGAGGGAAATCGCCTGTAATATTGAGTTTGGGTATGTCCGTAGCATCCTCTATGGCTTTAGCGATATTCGCGTCGGTTGTGATTTTGTCTTTATACTGCCTTTTGTAATACTCCGTGACCCTAAACTTGTATATTTTCTGTTTTAGGTTTACCAAGTCAATCGGGTAGATGTTTTCATACCTGGGAAGATAATGGTCTTTAAATTTCAAATCATATCCCAGTTCCCGTGGATAGAAATAGATAATAGCTGCGGTCTGTTCCAAAAGCAAGGCGTCAGCATTATAAGCGTTTAATTTTCCTTCCTCAACAATTTTTTTCAATTGGCTGAAGAGCTCTTTCTCAACATCTTTTTGTTGATCCTTTCGGAGTAAATTTATGTGACTGCTGTGCCAGGAGTGCAATCCCCGTTCAAAAAAAACATCGGCTGATACGAACATAAAATCAGTGGAACGTTCGAACTGCACTTTAGGTGCATTTTCGCCTGATAAACGTATGAGCCCGTACCCATCTCCCGCTGACAAATCTTCCGGGACCAGTATGCCGATTTCGCCGTGCGTTTTCGGATCGAATTTTTCTTTAAAACGTTTAAAGTGTGTTTCCAGGTATGCATTGTAGCTATTCACATAGTTCCGAAATTTATCAATTTTAAAATGTCCAAACAGCCGATATTGTTTTGCTGTCGCGTTTTCCATATAAAATTTAATGGCGCTCTCGCCAATGTGATTTTCATAAAAACGCTCCAAAAGGTTATAGAATTCATCATCCGTGCATGTATCAAGTTTATATGTATGGTAGCAGATGATGTAGTCCCGTACTTTGGAAAAATAGAAGGAAATATTGAATGAATTATTGCTGTTAGACCTGATCAGCAAATTGCCAGCGAATAAATCTTCAGGTATTGTTTCATGCAAAGGTAATTCCAGCTTATCCATCACCTGCTGCATCTCCATTCCCGAATCCTTGAATCTATCCCAGTAGTTATACGAAAATCCCATCAGTATTTTCCCCATTTTTGCAAGAATCCTAATACCTGTTGGGAATCCGATCTTCAATTTTTCCAATGCCTTTCTAACATATGTACCGAGCAGTTGCTGGTCATTAATCTCTTGTGGTATTTCCTGCCCCCGGTATACTTCGCTAAAAATTCGGAGAAAGAATGCATTCTTTAACGCCAGAGCTACTGAAGTTGAGATTTCGCCTTTAAATTGAAACACCTTCTTATATAAAGGCAATACTTTTTGAAATTCAGCTTCATCGAAGGGTTCCAACAGAAATCCTGGCGTGTTATCCAGCTTAGCCTGTATCGGATGAAAGGTTTTCAATTCTTCATATAAATGTGTTGGGTTTTCTTTTTGCACCAATACACTTTTCCACCTGCTGGCTTTACAACTTATACAAATCTTTATGGAGGTGAGTTTTCTTAACGCCAATGCTATTTCACTTAACTCCAATGGCAATTTATCGTCCGTATTTTCATCCACCGCATCAATAAAAATCAACACCTGTTTCTTTACCGAGCGACCCAGCGTATCAAGCTTTTTCAAGATGCCGTCCTTTTCCATTTTACCTGAGTAGACGATACCCAGATCCTGTGCAATATGGTGCAAAGGAGAGCTATTCAGTAGTCCAGCGTTATAGAAGAAGACAAAATGATCTGCCAGACAACTGAGCGCCAATGCGCACATGGCATTTGTTTTTCCGACACCTGCATCACCCACTATTCCGAATACTTTTTGGTCTGACCGTAGAAACTCACTGAATGAAAGCTGTAAATTCTCTCTTTGTATATATAGTTCGGTTATGTATTTCGCATAGGGGGTATCAATATCCCCTACTATCGTACCCATGCGCGTACGGACCTGATCTTTGCAAAATAATTGGAGGTTATCAGGAGCTAACGCAACAAATTTAGAAAGCGCTTCATATCGTATTTGCAGATCATATTCTGTGGAAAGCGTGCACCCATTTTTCCAAAAATCCGAATTCGCAGCGACCGATTTGCCTGTTAGCTCTTCTTTAGAAACAGAGTCAAAAATCCTTGTCGTTTTGCCATTGGTTACAATTACAAATGGTGCTATGTTGTCTAATAAACGGGCGTATGAAATTCCCTGATCTATATCGTCTTGGGTAATCGTCTTTTCGTCACTCTTAATTTCAATGACAAAAAGATTACTGTCATTTCTCTTGCAGAGTATATCGGAACGTCCCGTGATCACGTGTTTCGTTCTGCCTAACCGAATTGAAAAGCTATCCTCAAGTGAGATTTCGGAAACATCGAATCCTAACTCATGCAGATAGGGCAGTATTACTTTTCCTTTTATTTGTTCTTCTTTCATACCTTCAATATTGAGGTCTTATCATTCATCACTGGGATTGCGAATATAGATTTTAAAGAAGAAGCTTTCGTTCATGGTTGGATGGCGTTTTTTAGGGCAAAAATTATCATGCATAAAAATGCCGTGTCTATTCAAAGCCTTTGCGTCTGGTTCTGGTAACCTTGCTATACAAAAAAGGCCGCTGTAAACAGCGACCTTTATAAATTTAACCTGCAAACTTGTCTTGAGACAGCGGCATAGCAGGAATACAGCACAAATATACGCATAAACAATACGAAAACAAAGTGAAAACAACGTAGTACCAAAGGAATAACGACGCAACTACAAACAGACAATAAAAACGCAGACCAAGAACAACAGCCTAAACAGCACAGAAAAGGAGGGAAATCTTAAGTGGCTTATAATCAGTACGAAAATTGGCTTTCTCCGGCGCGACTTGGAAAATACCTCGCTGCCTGCAGTAACCGCCGAGGCAAGGCCATGTTGCTATACCGTGCCAATATTAGATTGTCTCAAAAACTCTATGCAGTGATAGGGCTGTTTGAAGTAGTGCTCAGGAACAATATTGACCGGCATTTCATTGGAGTCAAAGGCCCTAGCTGGCTGGAGGACGCTGTCGCCGATGGCGGCTACCTCGATGTGCCTGTCTGCGAAAACGCTTATTATAGTGTCCAGGAGGCGCTTTTCCGACTAGATAAAAAGTATGACCATGACAGCCTGATTGCCGCACTTACGCTGGGATTCTGGACGAATGTTTTCGGCAAACACGAATATCCTGCTTCAGGCAACACAGTACTCTCCATTTTTGTAAACCGGCCAGCGGGTACCAACTATAAAGCTGTATTTAAGCTGCTTCAAAAACTGAATATTCTCCGCAACCGGATCGCCCATCATGAGCCGCTTTGTTTTGACGCCGTGGGCGCTATTTCAACAGCGATGGTGACGCGGCGATATGCCCTGATCAAGGACCTGTTCCACTGGCTCGGATGCGATCACCGGTTACTGCTTTATGGCGTGGACGGCGTGCAGGGGGAGATTGATTTTATAAACCGGTTACAGGGGGGGCTTTCGAGTAAAAACTGAAAGTTTATCGTCAATTGCCTGTTCCGTGAGTCGTTTTCCAATTCCTTCAGCATTTTCTGTTCTTCAAGTTGGAAAAATGGGACTACCGGCTTAACCCTGGGTACGTCATCTTGAAGGTTTTCAAGTCCGTATTAGGGTTGGGGTGCGATCACTTCGTAAAACCGTAAACGATATCGTAAACTGGTTTTTGACTTGAAAACGTGTCAAATACTCTTTAATAAAGATAAATAATTTGTGTATTCTCCAATTAAAAAGCATCAAGCATGTCTTCTTTTAAGTCTATACTTTCCATAAACCTTGATACCCGCTGCTCCACTGATTTTATTTTAACATCCCTTTCGATGATGGTTGCATACACTTCGTCAAAACTTGACCTGGCCCGAACAAAATTGTCCTGGCTGACATGCTTTTCAAAATACTTTTTTCTGTTCTCCAGAATGCGGACATACCGGTCAAGAAACTCTGCCAGCATTTTTGTATCCATGCCTTCCACCTGCAGGAAGTCAAATAAACGATCAAGGTCGAGCAAGGTAAGCGGTCTGACCTTTAGTTTGTCATTGTCAACTTTTTTCAGTTGTCCGGTAAAGGCTTCGTTCAGGTAATGGTTGATGCCGGGCATCTGATACATAAAATTAGTATGCACCAGCACTGGGTAGATTGTAATATTGTTTTCATCAAATTTGTCAAATTCAAATTGGTCTGATCCGATTACTTTTATTTGCTCGACGATCTGGCTGATCCCCTTATTCTTGCCTTTTTCATTTTTGATGAATTTTGTGTCAAGGTGTTTTTTAATCTGATCGAAAGAATGGTCCTCTACTAATTTTCCAGGAAACAGGTAATCTTTAAATTCAATAAGGATGATTCGTTTTCCTGAACGGATATAACAATCAGGGTACATGTCCTTTCCCTCCTCATCAAAATGTATGATAACATGTTTCTTTTCAAATATTTTGGTCAAAATCCCCTTGAAAACAATTTTTTCACTCACCTCGGTTGCAATATGGCTTTTAAAATCAGCGAACGTGGCGAATGAAGACTTTTGGCGCATCTCCGTCTGATAATATAGATCAAACAGCGGACCTGTGTAAATTTTATTCAGCAAAAAATCAAGGTCGATTGCCACAAATGTTTTACCGTCGGTTTGGAATAAAGGTCTTTCCCGAAAACCCAGGTAATCAATTTGTTTTGCCGGGACAGCTGCAAATTGTTCGTAATTAAAAGAGAGATTGAAAAGATAGGCGGGCAAATCTTTTGCATTAATCCAGGAAAAAACCTTCATCCAGTCATTGGCAGGAATCCGGGTTTGTGCTACGGTAATGAGAAAATTCGCACTTCCGAGATAGTTCCGCAATTTATCAAACCCATTTAACTGAATAAATTCTTTCCAGAAATTCAGCAATTCAGGATGAGTTATAGAATACTTCAACAATGCAAACAGACGGAAAAACTGAGATATTGGATTGACCCGGTTATTGGTATCAAATTGAGAAAGCACAAATGGCCAGACCATTTTTTCAAAAAACATGGGGTCGTCTTCATTCATACCTGCTCTAACTGCGGCCAATTCCTGCCGATCTTTCTCATTCATTTCGTCAGCAATCAACAGATAGGCTTTAAAAATTCTTACACTTTCTGCGGGTGTGTTTTCAATTTTATCAATATCCCGGTAATGCAAAAATTCATATTTCAGGAACTCCATTGCATATCGCTTACCCCAGATTGATACGGGACCATTTACTTTTTTTCTGAAATCTGCAATGCTCTTGAATACATGCGCCGCCTCTTTGGGAGGAAAGCCGTGGCAAACAAAGCGGGTAAGCCTCAGCTGCACTTCCTCCACGTCATGTTCATCAACGAGTTCCGCATTGATCATCGCCATTAGGACCACCGGGATTTTTGAATTGATTCCGTCAAGTAAATCAGCGATCGCAGGTTTAACTCCTGGATAAATATCATTGTAGCCAATCGTTGTATAGGTTATCATTCTAAAATTTTACGTAGATGCAATTATTCAGGTCTACCACAGTCACATTCTTCAATCAGACCCGGGTTATGATAATTGATGAAGTCGCGGATGAAGAGCAAGGTTTTTTCATACTCAAATTCTAGGCTCATTACATATAAGTTTTCAAAAGAGTCACTGGTGAGGCCTCCATCATAGGTTTTAGTATGTGCTACTTCATCACGAAATAATTTCAGTTTCATCAGATAGTCGAACTTATGTGTATGCTCAATAACAAAATTTTTGTTTGTCACTTGTGGCAATACTGACTTAATCTTTTCTGAGAACTCCACATTGCGTTGCAACTGCATTCTATTGAAAACCTCTGTTCTTTTATCCTGAAATGGCCTTTCGTATCTGAAGTCAGGAGGAATGGACATATTGACAAATGCCTCTACAGCAGTGAAGAGAAAAATGGCGTAAGAACTCGCCAAGGAAAAATACCAATAGAAGTCGCCATTAACTCCTTCGAGATTTTCCTCAAAGGTCTTTACGTTGTCAAATACTTTATCCCGGTGACTATTGAGCTGCCGGAAATAATTTCTTGCCGAATCAAAGTAAATAACTACAGGATTGGGTTCAGGAATTAAAATTGTTTTGCCTTTCACTTTATAACGAAAGGCCTGAAACATCTCTCCATCTTCGGTGAGGATCAGAGCATTCATACTTTCTTTTTCAGACGCTGGTAACGCCTGAAAGTCTTTTCTCGCATCAGGTAGTTTTTGAAGATCAGCCCATTGTTCAGGATTAAACTTTATTTGGTTGACAAATTTCTTTTTCAGATGTTTCATAATATTAGTCGCTTTAGGAATCGATTTTTTGTATTTAATTAATGATCCCGAAATAGTTACAGTATCGAAATTAAAAACCGTAAACAAAACCGTAAACGAATTGACCAAAATTCACTCATATTAAATAAAGAAACCCTCCAGAGAGGGTTCAAAATGAATTAATTAAAAATTACAAAATTGCTTAGTAGCCTCGACAGGAATCGAACCTGTATCTGGAGCTTCGGAAACTCTTATACTAT
>CAZGSG010000127.1:0-15348 GCA_964528095.1 uncultured Terrimonas sp. | reverse complement strand
ATGTACAATAAATAATAATTGTATAAATATAATGTAGCTTCCTTAACTCATTTACCCCTTAGCTCTGTGTGAACCCCCTGCAATACTCTTAAACCAGAAAAACAATCAGCAATCGCCAATCTTTAACTGCCATCTATGCCACAAGAACCCTCCTTAGCCCATTAAATAAAAAAGCCCCCTTGCACAGGGGGCATAAAATTCAAACCGTCCTTTAAAAATTAATTCTTCGCAACATCAAATTTTCTAAAGATCGCCTTCACACTACTCTCGATCTCCTTAGCTGACATTCGCCTGCTATCTACCTCGTCTGTAGACCAGCCCTGCCAAACAGTTTTCTCAGTACTTGCGTCTATCATTGAAATAGTAATAGTACCTTCCCTGCTATTGACATTGTAGCTGTCATACCCCATAAATTGTGAAGGGTAATAGACATTGATGATACGACGGGAATAAGGATTATAAAAACTCCTTGTAAACCCTCTTGAATAAACAGGATCGGATTCCTGTTTTACTGTTTTTTCAACCAACACATCATAACTCAGCAATACATCCGGGTTTCTTTTGGTCTCCCTCCAGCCTGCCGATTTTTCGAGTTGTTTTGAAACAGCTTCTTTTACTTTTTGTTCTGTAAGATCATTCGAACGGTTACGGTCTTTTTTGCCTTCCCCATCCTTATCGATCCAGGCAAAGGTTTTATAACGACCGAAATCCGTGTTGTCGTCTTTTTCTATATGCGCTGTGGGTCCGCAACTTGCCAGCAAGAAGACGAATCCGAAAAGTCCACTCCACAGTTTCCAGTTCTTCAGCATAGTAACTCCTTGTTATTTGGTGATTAATTTTCTAACCACTTTATAAACGTAAAAAACTATGCCGGGAATATTAAGGAGATGTGAAAGTATGCACTGTTAAAATCTTTATGTTGTTGTTATGTTAAGGCAGGCCTATTTCGAAATGTCTTTCAGGGATATATACATCCATAAAGCCTTTTTTAACAAGACGCCGCTTGAATTCGGTTTGTACATCTATTTCCCCATGTACCAGAAATAATTGTTTAACCTGTCGTGGGTCCTGGCTCGACAGCCATTGTGACAGGTCTTCATAATCCCCATGTGCACTCATGCTACGGATAGAACCGATCTCCGCATTTACCTGGTGCGCTATGCCAAAGATGCTTACCTCTCTTGCCCCAGCCATCAATCTTCCGCCAAGCGAGCGCGGTTCACAATACCCTGTAAATACAATCGTATTGCGGCTGTTCTCTATATTATTACTGATATGATGTTTAACCCTTCCCGCATCCGCCATACCGCTTGCAGATATGATCACCATCGGCTTATCCTGGTAGTTGAGCATCTTTGACTGCTCTACTGTTTTGATGTATTTCAATCCTTTAAAACCAAAAGGATCATTATCCGTTTCCATGATCTTCTGGATACTCTTATTAAAATACTTTGGATAACTTTTTATCACCTCTGTTGCTTCGATACTAAGCGGGCTATCTACATAATAATCAAGATCGGGCAAAGTATTTTCCAGCTCCAGCTGGTTCAACGCAAATAATATTTCCTGCGTTCTGCCCACACTGAAAGCGGGTAAAATCAATTTCCCCTTTTTTTCAAGACAGGAATACCTGATCCATTTCAATAAAAGGTCAGGTGTGCTGTCTGCTGCATCATGCAAACTGTTGCCATAAGTAGATTCGATGAGAATATAATCAGCCTGGGGAAAAGTCTCCGGTGATTTCAAAATAACATCCCGGTACCTGCCTACATCTCCGCTAAAACTAAGCCGGGTCTCCTTCCCGTTTTCATTTATTTTCAGGTGTACACAGGCGCTTCCAATTATATGACCCGCATCGGTAAACAATGCCTGTACGCCTTCGATCACTGTAAACCAGTTACCGTATTCAATTTCCACAAAATGGTCCATGCTTTTTTTCGCATCTTCCAGTGTGTATAATGGTCGCAGATAAGTAAGCCCCTGTGCAGCTCTTTTTTTATTGGTAAACTTTATATCATCTTCCTGGATCTCAGCAGAATCCTGCAATAATATATTACTTAACGAACGGGTAGCAGGCGTGCAGAATATTTTTCCATTAAACCCTTCACTTACCAGTTTTGGTATTAAGCCTGAATGATCGATATGTGCATGAGAAAGGATCATTACATCCACCTCGCTTGAATCAAACCCAAAATCCCGGTTAGCTGCATCGGTATCTTTTCCCAGTCCCTGGAACATGCCGCAATCCAATAAAATTTTTTTACCGCTCTTTAACGTGATCAGGTGTTTGGACCCCGTCACTGTCTGTGCCGCACCATGGAAAGCAATCTTCATATACAATTATTTTAAGTGAAAAATCTATTCGGTTCAATAGTTCTGAGTTCATTAGTTCAGGGTTGACCCTCACGTTGGAGAGTTTCAATATTTTCATGCTCACTATCACAGGGTTTCAACTATAACGTGTTTAAACTAATGAACCCTGAACTAATGAACTATTGAACCCAGAATTAGTGAACTTTCTTTTCTTTACTTTTAAACGACCAGGTAATATAAAACGTTGCAATCACATCTCCTTCTTTATTCCTACCTGTCGACAGGGCTTTTACTGTTCTTGCCTCGCCGGTAGCGATAGTCTCCTGCACGGCTTTTTCAAAAGCAGCACCGTCTTCACAGGTGAAAATAGTTTTGGATATCGCTTTTTTAAAATATTGTGCTTCCAGCCCAACCACCAGCATCGAAACAGCCGGTTTTCGTTTGTATAGATACGCCATTGCAAGCGAGCCGGTACTCATCTCTGCTGCCATGGCGAGACAGGCAAAATAAGTAGATCGAAAAGGATTTTGTGAGAACCATTTATACGGTACCGTTACTTCGGCTTTATTTTTATTGATCTCTTTTATCCTGACACCTGCAAAATATGCACTTGGCAATTTAGTAAACAGGAACAACCGGAATTTCACCGGGTGTTTCATCAATTGTATAAAATCCGAAATAGGATCACTCATTATTTCTTTTTTTCCTCGTATTGTTTAGGATCAAGCGCCTTTACTGTCCAATCCTTGAAAAAACCTACTACATTACTCTTGCTATATCCTTTTCCTTCTTCGAGGTAAGAAGAAATCTGTGTATGCAAAAGCTTGCCGCTGCCATCCAGTACAAGGAATACCGGGAATCCAAACCGTTGCGGGAAACCGTATTTAGCCAATAGTTTTGGATTGGTGTTTTCTTCGCTATAGTTCATATGGTACACCACATAATTGGCGTTTACCAGTGAATCAATGGATTTATCCGTTTTTACAAAGTCATTGAAACGGGCGCACCAGATACACCAGTTGCCCCCTATTTGCACAAATACATTTTTCCCCTGTGTCTTTGCTTCTTTCACCGCTTTTGAAATACCTGCCTCGGCATCCTCCGCGGGATTATAGAGCTTAAAATTTTTCATATCCTGTGAAAACACCTGCAGACCTGCCAGTGTCATAACCAAAACGATAATGATCTTCTTCATATTGAAAATGTATTTTTAAATGTCATTGATTGTATATCCTTCATTATACCTTGCGCGAATAACAAACCTCGCCTTTGCTTAATTTACTTTATCAAATGCTACAATAGTAGCCACTGCTTTGTTATCGTTTGCATCTGCTTTAAAATAGATCGTACCGTTGTTACCTGTACTAAACCTGGACGAACGGA
The DNA here is from genome assembly GCA_964528095.1 of uncultured Terrimonas sp. Classification (GTDB taxonomy): domain Bacteria; phylum Bacteroidota; class Bacteroidia; order Chitinophagales; family Chitinophagaceae; genus CAZGSG01. The sequence goes on along the minus strand of CAZGSG010000127.1, from coordinate 11,652 downwards.
TCAGTATGCTTTTGAGCGCTTCATTTACTTTACCCGCGTATGTAGACTGACTGCTGGCAGTAATGGCTGCATTCAATTTGTTATAATCGAGCTCATCCTTACTTACCACAACGGCTATATAATCTTTATTGCCCTGGTTGTCGGCTTCCATCGACTGGTCTTTTGGAAATAACCGGTAACCTGTTATACCGCAATAAGGAGAATGCGGAGAAACCGTCTCTCCTGCTTTCAGGTAAGGAAATAACACAAAACTGCTTGCATTTGTTTCCTGCCCAAAAATATAGATATAACATTCCGTACTGTTCTTTATTTCCATTTTGAAACGGGTACCTACTTTAATAGGCGTCACGGTTTGAAAGGTATTATCGCCGGTAGAGCGAAGTTGTATGTACTGTTTATCCGCATTGTTCACCAATCCAACCGTTGCTTCAAGTGGTATATTCGCTACCTCGCTTCGTTTTGGAAGCGGGTCGATACCATATGCTTCCCGTGCATAGTCCTTGAAATCGCGATACCGCACCCATCCAATACCATCCTTGCCCCATTGAGGCGTCCAGCTGTTCATGATCTGGAATGCGCCGCCGAACTTGGTATCATCATACCCGATAACACACATGGCATGCCCACCCATACCCACTCCCGAAGCATCCATTCCCTGCGGCTGCCATAGTTCTTTCCCCATCATATCCTGCATAAAACTGTTACCTACCATCATACCGATCACTACAGGAGCATCTTTTGACAAATGTTCTTTGATAGCACGTACATTAATAGTTTGTGTATTCCCATCCGTAAGCCGGGTAAATCCATGAATCGTATTTTGTCTTCCCTGCTGAATGATGGAACTTCCTGGTTCGCTCGAACAATCCTGGTCGTTATAAGGATACTGGCTGAGCGGCACTCCCCCGTTTTTCTGCATAGCTTCCATTGCTCTTTGTACATAGGAACCCTGGCAATCTTCCAGTTTGATCTGGTTGTACAGGTAGGATGGACTGAATACAATACTATTGGGATCCGCGCCTGTTGCAGCCGATGTTAAAATGGTTTGTGCCGCATAAGCGCTGCTCCAGGCCACGCAACTTCCCTGCTGACCCTGGTCGCCCCGGCGGGGGGCAAACCGCAATAGGGAAACCGCTTCGGGTAAAGGATTTTTACCCTTGTCATCTTCCAGGCCTTCATATACCGATGCTTTATTGAACTCTGCCGGGTTAAAGCTATAACCGCTCTGTGAAAAAAGATTTTTGGCAACATCCGCCACATTGCAACCAGTTTTACCCAAAAAGAAATAAGCGGCTACTCCCACCACCAATAATACCAGGATACCTTTTCCTTTGAACAGGCCAAGCAGCAGTGGTAATAAAGCACCCAGGCCACCACCGCCTCCGCCTCCCGGAAAATTGGAACGCCCACCGCCTCCCCCTCCACCGCTATTGTAATCGTCCTGGTTAGAATCCTTTGGATCGTCCGTCATTCTGATAGGCATAGTGTAGTGTTTTAATGATTAAATGTAGGAAGTTCGATTGAAATTAGAACAGGCTGTCATCGATTGTCCTTATTTTAGCGAGGAAGAATTATGCTGAGCGTTGGGAATGGCTGGATGCAGCAGGGAATAACCGATAACAAAAAAAAGGAATGTAAATATTCCGCTATTATCTTTCTATTCTTTTCCCCAGCATACAGCCGATTACGGATTAGTTTCGTCAACTTTGGACAACTCACTAAACAATCATATGATCAAAACAACCTTTTATGCTTTCCTGGTGCTGGCAGCAGGCAGCCAGGTGCAGGCCCAGAAAATTTCCGGAAAATTGAATTTTGAAACAGGCGATACGATTGCCATCGACATGCAACTAAAAAACAGCATTACACAGCAGGCTGGCGGCCAGGCTATTGATTTTACCATCGATGGTACTGCCGCTCATTATTATAAAGTGACCAATAGCACGGCAGATAACAGCACGCTTAATCATAAAGTGAGGCAACTGACTTTTAAATTTGATGGGATGGGGCAAAAAATGTCCTTTGATTCGGACAATCCCAAAGACCTGAAAAGCCCGTTAGGAAAACCGATGCAGGAAATGCTTGGCAAGACTTATGATATGATCATTGATCCGGTGGGCAAAACATTGCTGGTAAGACCCGAAACCATCGAACAGGCTAAAGTGGATGAACGGATGATGGTGATCGCCAATATGCTCAAAGATCTTACCGTGGTCGTTTATCCCCCGCAAAAAAACAGTAGCAGTTTTTTCAGGGTATTGCCTGACCAGGAAATCGAAATCGGTGCCACCTGGAATGAATCATCTAACACGGCCGGTGAAAAATCCACAACAGTTTATACGCTTTCTGCTATCACCGATTCTACCGCGGTTGTCGATTACAAAACAAAATCGGAGACAACACAGAAATCACAGATGATGGGAATTGAAGCATCTACTGTGATGACCAGCAATATTACCGGTAAGATCATCATAGATAAAACAACAGGCATTATAAAAGAAAAAACAGGTATCGGAGAATCAAGTGGTACGGTGGATGCAATGGGCATGACAATGCCGGTGAGTGCCAAAACGGACATGAAGATATATGTGACGAGAAGGAAATAACAGTATAATGCAAAATTCAAAAGTAAAAATTCAAAAATAGCCGTTGTACGAATCGGCTGAACTACTTTTTTGAATTTTACCTTCAACAAATTTGAACCAGAGCTTATCTCAAAAAGTATTTTTTATTAAATGGCCAGCCTTACCAGTGGGTTTCCGATATGAATTTGCAGTTCATGTATCCCGATAGGGATTTCCAAGGAGCTAACAGCCAGAATGAGCGAAGGAAGAACTAAGCTGTTTGCACAGGGTTGAGCTAAGGAGTATTTTCACTGCGAGAAAATATCCAGCTACGACATGATCCAATAAAAAAACACTTTTTCTGAAATTAAAAGCTTCAACCATTAAAGAAATTTCTTTAATGGTTGAAGCTTTTAAACTACTAATCGTATTGCTTAATAGATGAAGTTTCCTGCAATAGCCAGGGTATCATCCTTGGTCAGCGGCTCGTCAAATGCCTCTGATGCCGCATTTGCACTGATAGACTGCCCATTGATATTTACAATATTCACTCCTGCCTGGGTTACCAGTTCTTCGCCATTATAACTTCCCTGCGCGTTTGGTGAGTCGATACCACTTTGATTCAATGTGATCCATGGTTTTACCGTTACACCTGCGGGCACCAGTCCGCCATTTGCTTTACGCATCTGCCTGATATGGGAAGCGTGTCTTGCTTCTACAGAATGGATTTGTAATGCGATAGTCAGTACATCGTTATTAGCCATCAATGCGGGATCTGCTGCCTGCCCCTTATAGGCTCTTACACCTGTATCTTCCAGTGCCTGTGCAACAGCCAGGAACATGGCATAATTGGTGAATACACCGGGAAATAATGCAGCTCTTGTACCATTCTTACTACCAGTGAAATCATAATTCTCTACCGGTTGAGGAGTAGCGCCACCAGCAGTGATCGCACCCTTTAACAGGTTGACGTGTGCTGTTTCATGCGCGCCGATAGTTTGAATAGCTGTTTTAGGCGCTCCCGCTGGGATAGCCAAAGTGCCGCCATTGGATGCGGCGATGCCGGCTTTGTAAAAGGCGTCTTCAAGAAGTTCTAACCGAAGTGCGTAATTCAAGATGCCATATATACCAGTTGTGGTCTGGCCATATGCTTTTTTGAACATACTTGCCAATGCGATAGGCAGTGCAGCAAGCGTAAGTTTGCCAGCAATACCAGAAAATTCTTTCATGGCACTGCGACGGGTATCCAGTCGTTGATATACTTCCGGATCTACCTTTTCTATTTCAGTGAAAATATTTTTGAAAGTCATAAAATGCAGATTTAAGAAGTGGGTAAATTAGAACCGGAAACTTTTGTTTTCAGGAAACCGTTTGCAGCCATTAATACATCCGCAGGCATTGCAGCTTTGTCGAGGCCATTTGCATCAACCACGTCACTTCCGGAGAAGGAACCAGGAACAAGCAGATCCCTGATATAGGCGGCATGGCGGGCTTCTACAGAAACGATTTTTCCTGCGATAGTAAGATAGGCTCCGTTAGTGATCAGTTTACCAGCGCCATTGTAAGCTGATACACCCAGATCTTCAAACGTTTTTGCTACACCTAATACTTTGTCGCGGCTGGTAAAATCAATAGTGCTGAAGTCTACTTCAAGCGCCTGAATAACATTCGCCGCAGGTATCGCGTTCTTAAAAAATTCGCGGTGTGCAACCTCATGGTCCCGGATATCTTTTAATAATGCAAGTTCATCAGCGGGAATACCAGCGTAAGGAGTTAATATTAACTGCGTATAAAAGGCAGCCTCCAGTTGTTCCAGGGCATACGCATAGTTCAATATACCGATGTCTCCGCTTCCAAGGTCTATACCACCTGATGGGGTATTGTTATCGTCTTTGTCGCAGGACGCGACGGCCATTGCCAGGGCAGTTGCAGCACCTGCATATCCAAGAAACCTTCTTCTTGATACCGGGTTAGCATTGTGCACATTGGTCAATAGCGTTCCACTACCAGATTCAATGATCTTTGGCATACGCTAAAATTTTAAATGATAATTAATAAAATTGCTGAAAAGAGAAGGGTCTAAGTTGGTACTGGTAGTTACGCAATTATTCTTCCTGCGGATTTAACAGGAGCTTTTATTTTCAAATAAGTATGTTGTGAGGAAATCTCTCTACGATAAAATACAATGGGGATTTAAATGATCATATGCTGATTCTTTAGCAGATCATTGAATTCATCCCTTTTACGGATCAGAAATGCCTTACCATCTTTTATCATTACTTCTGCCGGCTTGAGTCTTGAATTGAAATTAGACGACATTTCAAACCCATATGCACCCGCATTGTAAAAAACAAGATAATCGCCTTCGCTGACTTCCTGCAGCGGCCTGTCTGTTGCAAATGTGTCTGTTTCGCAGATATTACCGGTAATGGTATATACTTTTTCTTCCCCATCCGGGTTACTCAGGTTGTCGATCCGGTGATACGAATCATAAAACATGGGGCGTATAAGATGATTGAAACCGCTATTGACGCTTACAAATGAAGCCGCCGGCGTTTCCTTGAGCACATTCACCGATGTGACAAAATAACCACATTCACTTACCATGAATTTGCCTGGCTCAAACCAGATCTGCAGGTTTTTAGCCTGCGGATGATTATCAAATGCGTGTTTTACTTTCTGCCCCAGCAACTCCATATCAGTTTCGCTATCGCCTGCTTTATATGGTACTTTAAAACCGCCGCCAAGATCTACTGATTTTAATTCATTGAAATGGGGGATGATATCGAACAATACTTCAATGCCTTTCACAAAAACATCCGCATCTTTTATTTCACTACCCGTATGAATATGCAGGTCACTGATATGAATATTGTATTCGGCTTTTATCGCCAGTATCTGGTCCAGTTGTTCTACCGGTATTCCAAACTTACTTTTATCATGCCCGGTAGATATTTTGAGATTGCCGCCCGCCATGATATTTGGACGAAGCCGCAGACCAACCGGGTAACTGTGACCATACGCTTCGCCAAACTTGCGAAGATTGGAAAGACTGTCAATATTAATATTGATACCAAGCTCTTTTGCTTCGGCGATCTCTTCAAATGCGATACCATTGGAAGTATATAATACCTGTTCGGGATTAAAGCCCGCATGCAGGGCCAGCCTGGCTTCATTGATCGAACTGCAGTCGATATTCGCTCCAAGTGAGTGTATATACCGGAGAATGTTGATATTGGTAAGCGCCTTACAGGCATAAAAAAATACCACATTGCTATCCCTGAACGCATGTTTTAGTTTACCGTACTGTTCTTTGATCTTTTCAGCATGATAAATATAAACGGGCGTACCAAATTCTTTCGCTACTGCGATTAATTGTTCGGGAGATAAATGTTGCGACATCCCGCGAAGATAAAAAAGAGAGATTTGAAAATTGAAAATGATCGATGGATATATTTGAAATGCTGGCCGTATTGTTTTACAACCAGCCTGGTTCAACCTATTCCTCTTCTTTGTCGATCAGCTCACCAGATTCTGTAACAGCCATTAGGGTATCATCATTTTCTGCTTCTTCCTGTTTTGCTTCTTCTGCTTCGATCACATCTTTCATTATAGTCGGTTCCACCATCTGGTCTGCCAGTACTTCTTTTATTTTTGGCAGATCTTCCGCTGAATTGATACCAAAATAATCCATAAAAGTGCGGGATGTGGAATATACCAGCGGATGACCCGGCAATTTTTCATTTCGTCCGCTTATGATGATCAGTTCTTTTTCCAATAGTTTCTGTACAGCATAGTCGGAACTAACGCCGCGAATGGATTCAATCTCGCCTTTGGTGACGGGTTGTTTATATGCAACGATCGACAAAGTTTCCAGTGCCGCGGAAGACAAACGTTTCAGGAATTTATCGCCATTCAGTTGGGCAACAGTTTTATGATATTCTTTTTTGGTAAGAAACTGCCAGCCGCCTCCGCTTTGTTTTACTTCAAATGGATAAAAATCAGCCGTATATTTTTCTACAACCCCTTCCATGGCAGCTTCTACCTGGTCGAGTACGATCTTGTCATCCATATATCCCAGTGCATTATTCACCAATTCGGTGAGTTCCAGGGTAGACAATGGTTTATCACTGGCAAAAATGAGCGATTCTATATGGGGGATGAGATTTGTTATTTCCATAGATCAAAACCCCGAAGGGCTGTTACTTTATAAAACAAGGGATTTCCAGGTCATATAAAGGCATTTTAAAAAGTTGATTTAAGAGCTAAAGCCTATCGTTACAAAGAACGAATTTACTATCTGGGTGGAGAAGATGGAAACGCAATTATCAACATTGAATTACCATAATCGTGTAAAATAATTTGTTTGCCCGCCTTGCTGCTTTTCTTCAAATGTTAAAGTTTTGGTTTCCCGGAACAAAGTGCTGAGCCGGACACTTAAGGCGGTCTGAAATTATTTTTCCTGCAGTGATCAATAATCTATCGAAGGGCAAAGACGGTTAAAGAAAAACCACGAAATCGCGAAAGATCCGTGATTTCGTGGCTCTATTTTTTTCGTGCCAATTCAGCACCTTGTTTTTTTACCTGGTATTTTACCCTTGCAATGCGGCTGCACCACTCACTATCTCGGTCAGTTCGGTGGTAATGGCTGCCTGTCTTGCCCGGTTGTAAGAGATCTTCAGATTACGCAGCAGTTCATTCGCATTCTCACTTGCCTTATCCATTGCAGTCATCCTGGCACCATGTTCAGAAGCATTGGAATCAAGCACTGCTTTAAACAATTGCGTATTAAGTATTTTGGGCATTAATTCAGCGATCAATTCTTCCTTTGATGGATCGTAGATAAAGTCCGCTTTTTTATCGCCTTCTTTCTTCTCTACTTTTGGTATGGGCAGAAATCTTTCGGCCTGGAAAACCTGTGTAGCGGCATTCTTAAACTGGCTATATATTACCTCAACTACATCAAATTGTTTTTCTTCAAAAGCCTTCATTGCAGCCAGGGAAGCTTTCTGTACATTTTCAAAACTCAGGTTCAGGAAAATATCTTTATAAGTAGCGTCTGCAGTAAAATTGTTCTTGGAAAAATGTTCATACCCTTTTTTACCAATATTCCAGATCGTTACATTGCCTTTCTTTTGCTGGGCAGTATATCTTTCGGCAATAGTCGCTTTCGCAAGTTTGATCACGTTGGTATTAAATGCGCCAGCCAATCCACGGTCACTGGTGATCACGATCAGCAATACTTTTTCTACAGGTCTGTCTGCCGCGAGTGACATGCCCACTTCGCCTTCGCTATTGCTTACGATATTACTCAGCAGCTCCTGTAGTTTTTTTGCATAGGGTCTCATTTGAGTGATCGCATCCTGCGCCCGGCGTAGTTTGGCCGCACTCACCATTTTCATCGCTTTGGTGATCTGCTGGGTGCTTTGCACAGATTTAATACGATTCCGAACCTCTTTTAACTGACCGGCCATTTTTTGATGATTTTAATTTCAAAATCCAGGTCCGTAGTTCCGGTTCCGGAATAACGAATAGCTGATTTGTTCCCTGAATTTGGCCGCAAAAGTACATGGTTGCGCCTGAAATTCCATGCAGATTATTCACATTCTATGTCCATCTTTTCCAGCCTTTCCGAACAGGGGCATCGTCCTCACCTGAAACCAGTCCCCATTTTTGACTTCATCTATCCTGCCGGACCACAGGCCCGAACAATAAACCTCAAACCAACTACTTATCAATCTTTTAGCTCAAACTCTCGTCTAACCCGGTAACTGATGGAAAGCAGGCCCCCTTCAGGTGTCAGGTTTTTTATTTTTTTCTCTGCTTCCTTGTAGATTTCCAGGCGCACCGGGCCATTTTTCAGCCGCCCGAGATCAGTTGCTGAAATATAAAGGCGACCATTTTTTACTGTATCGATCCGGTCTATTCCATTGCTGTGAAAAGATGTGTCCGACAGCATTATGTGCAGGTATTCCTCTGGGTCCACGCCTTGTAGCTCAAATACAAGGTCGCCACGGCTGATCTGCCTGGGTGGCTCAGCTGCCAATGAGATCGCCCTGAAATCGAACTCTTCCTTATACTGTTTTCTATTCAGGTCGGTAAAAATGATTGTATGTTTCCCGTCAAAATCCTTTACCGGCCTCCTCACCTCGTAATAGGCCCCATCCCATTTAGAACTGTCCGCTTCTATAGGTTCATCGTCGAAGCTCACATTGCTCGGTTCGTTTAAGAGCAAGGTGGTGCCATCTTTCCCTCCAAACCGGTATTGTAATTTTACGATCATTTCACTGCCTTCCTCGTCACCCCAGACCTTGTAATCAAAATAAACCGCTTCCGGGTTCACATCCTTACTGTTACCAATCTCGCTACTGTTGCAGGAAACAAGTAAATAAACACAGAAAAACACCAGGCCAGCATATTTTTTCATACTAAATATTTCCTTGTTAATACGATCTGCAATATAAAGTACGTTAAGGAAACGATAAGATAATTAACCCGTGTTGAGTTAAATTCAGAATTAAAAATGCAAAACCGGAGCTCTTCAGCTCTCCGCTTGCTTTTTTTTAATTTTGAATGTTGAATTCGACCTGAAGTTGTTTGTCCCAATTCCAATTATCCTAAATAGTACACATGAAGAATTTTACCCTGTCCTTGTTTTGCATTCTTCTCATTTTCACCGGTCATACCCAGGCTATCTGCGGGTTTGACAAGATCCACCAGGCTAAATTAGATACCGATCCGGCTTTTGCTAAAATGATCGAAGCAAACAATGCCTCGATGCGGAAATACATTGATACCCACGTATTCAACAGCCCTGGTTCCCGGGTTGACGCGGCCATCTACACTATACCCGTTGTGGTGCATGTAATGCATACAGGCGGCATCATTGGTTCTACCTATAATCCCACCGATGCGCAGATCCAGGGAGCTATTAACTATCTCAACCAGGTCTTTGCCGGCACACATGCCAGCCTGATCCCTCCCCAGGGAATGGCCAGTGTTACCGATATCCAGATCCAGTTCGCACTTGCTCAGCGCACACCTACCTGCGGTGCTACCAATGGCATTGATCGCATAGACGCATCTGCCATTCCCAATTATGCTGCAAATGGGGTAAGAGCTGCTACCACCACAGGGTGTACCGATCTTGAACTCAAAAATTTCGCCCGCTGGAACCCAGCCGATTATTATAATATATACGTGGTTAATAAGATTGATGGAGCCGATGGCACAGCAGGACAGTTCATTGCAGGTTATGCAAGTTTTGCCGGCGGCAGCCCTGCACTGGATGGCACTGTCATGCTGGCAACACAAATGGCCGATGGCGAAAAAACACTGCCCCATGAGATAGGACATGCCTTGAATGTCTATCATACTTTCCAGGGATCAACCCTGGCCCCTAACTGTCCCGCCAATGCCAACTGTGCTACGGATGGCGACAGGGTATGTGATACAGATCCTATTTATCATAATATAAATGGTGCTGGTGTGATCAATTTTACCTGCCGGTCAGGCACCAATAATTGCCCTTCACCTTCGGCGCCCTACAATGTGAATACAGAAAGCAATTTTATGTCTTATACAAATTGTTATAAAGTATTCACACTGGATCAAAAAAGCCGGATGCTCGCGGCTATGAGTTTAGCGGGCCGGGCAAGCCTGGTAGCACCGGGCAACCTGTCACTCGTACCCTGCGGCACCACTATCAATTTCGCGCAGACAGGTTCCAGCACCACAGAAAGCATCACAGGCACCACGGTTGGCTGTCGTACTTATAGAGATTACACATATAATATGGCCATTGGCGCAGCAGCAACAGCCGACGCCACTGTTACCCTGTCTTTTAGTGGCAGCGCCACCGCCGGATTGGATTATGATATTACTACCAATGGCAATTTTGCCAGCCCATCGAATACCCTGGTATTTCCGGGAGGTACTACCAATGCGCAGAGTTTCACGGTACGCGTCTATAATGATGCGGAACCTGAACCTGCTGAAAATCTCGTCATTGATTTTACCGTAAATAATGGTGGCGGCAATGCGTCAAAAGGAACGCACGCCCCAACCTTTACCCTTACCATTACAGATAATGAGATAGCCCCGATAGCTCCTTTTACCGGCACTCTGCAGATAGGAACCCCTGATGATGACCAGGGTGCTGCTCCTTTTGATGCGACCTTGCAAAGCCAGCGGGGACAATACCTTTACAGGGCAGACGAACTAAATGCTGCAGGCATCACCGCCGGTACTATTAATTCATTCGGTCTCTCTGTCTTGCAGAAACTAAGTACAAGACCTTTTGTCAATTTCACTATAAAAATGGGACAAACCTCGCTCACCAATCTTGTAAATGGATCGGTGACCGTGGTAGGCGGACTCAGTACAGTATATACATCGGCTGCTTATTCCACTACCGCCGGCTGGAATGATTTTACGCTTTCCGCTCCTTTTAACTGGAATGGCACCAGCAGTATTGTTGTGGAAATCTGTTTCGACAATGGGACCGCCAATGCAGCCAGTGGCGCCGACCTGGTGAATATTTATGCAGATGGCTCATCTTCCACTGCCGGCAATATGTTTTTTCAAAACGGGATCAACTGTGCAGGTAGTTTCGGGTCGGTCAGTTATTTTCCTTATGGCTTTAAACCTACCCTGCGACTTGGTGTTGCAATAGCAGGCACCCCTGTGGAAACCGTATTAAATGCCAGCAGCACCCAATATATAGGTGTAGGCAGTAGTGATTATTTCTATTCCGCTACCGGTAATCTTATCGCCAAACTGGCGGGCATCAGCGCGAATCTTGGTTGTGTTACTTCCCAACTGGAAGGAGCAGGCACCAGTTGGCTGAGTTATTCCGGTGGCCAGCGTTCGGCAAAAGTGTTTGGTATCACACCAACACAAAATGGCCCCACCGCTTCATATACATTGTCCCTGTATTTTAATACGGCGGAACTGGATGGCAAAAATCCATCTGCACTGAAGATTGCCAAAACAACGGCCGCCACGATCGCGGGAGCCAATGGATCAAATACGATACTCCTCACACCTACTGTAACTACACTGGGCACGGGCATCACCATCTTTACGG
>CAZGSG010000126.1:0-15380 GCA_964528095.1 uncultured Terrimonas sp. | reverse complement strand
CTGGCAGGCGCTGAACGATGCCAACTGGCTGGTGTATTGCGGTATGGCGTCTGATCTCATCTACACATCATTGACCGCGGCTGAAAGAAAGACAATCGAAGAAGGCGCTTTCAGGCCGGAAGTGGATTTTATTACCAAAGACCTGCAGACCTGGTTCGACCTGATCCATAATCACGGCGTATGGGCCTGTGCCGGTGTAGGCATTGTAGGCATTGCTACGAATAACAAGGATTATGTGGACATGGCTTTATATGGAACAAAAAAAGACGGCAAAAGTGGTTTCATCGCGCAGATGGATGGGCTCTTTTCACCGGACGGTTATTATACAGAAGGTCCCTATTATGTACGATACGCCATATTACCTTATTATCTTTTTGCCAATGCGCTGGACCACGCGAGACCTGAGTTGAAAATATTTCAACACCGTAACGCGATTTTGCAAAAAGCGTTATTGTCCGGGCTGCAACAAACAAATCTCAATGGCGCATTCTTCCCGATGAATGATGCGATAAAGGAAAAAGACTATACCAGCAATGAACTGGTTACCGCTATTGATATTGCCTGGAATGTGTACGGCAAAGACAGCAGCCTGCTTACTGTTGCCAAGAAACAGAACCGGGTATTGTTGAATAAAGGTGGCGCTTCGGTTGCTGCGGCTGTTGCCAATACAAAAAATCTTCCCGCGTATTTTGCTTATCGTTCGGTGGAGTATACAGATGGTGTAAAAGGAGATGAGGGAGGTGTAAGCCTGGTCCGCAACGGAAAAGATGAAGACCTGAGCACGCTCATCTTTAAATACACTTCTCACGGGCTTTCTCACGGACATTTTGATAAACTCAATTATAACCTGTACGATAAAGGAAATGAAATACTGACAGACTATGGTTCTGCGCGTTTTGTAGGAGTGGAGCAGAAATACGGTGGCAGGTATCTTCCCGAAAATAAAACGTACGCGTCACAAACAATTGCGCATAACACACTGGTGGCCGATGAGACCAGCCATTTCGGAGGGAAAGAAGACGTCGCGGAAAAATTTCATTCCGATAAATTATTCAGTGATATAAACGGAAAGAATGTACAGGTAGTGGCTGCGAGTGATGATAACGCGTATAAAAATATTCATCTTCAGCGTACAGTGTATATGCTCAGATTGCCGGAAGGAAATAAAATGCTGGTGGATATTTTTAACGCGCTCTCACCTGATGAACACCAGTATGATCTTCCGTTTCAGTACAATGGTCAACTGATTAGCACCTCGTTCCGGTATGACGCGTTTAGCAACAAGCAGGAACCCCTGGGAAAAAAGAATGGATACCAGTATTACTGGAAAGAGGCGGAAGCCAGCGTAGCTTATACAACGGTGCAGCTTACATTTCTTAACGACAGGACTTATTATTCCATATCATCACTGGTACAGGGAAAAGCGGCTGTCTATCTCGCAAGACAGGGCGCCAACGATCCCGACTTTAATCTGCGGCGTGAGCCGGCTTTCATTATTCGCAAAAAGGGGACTGACCAGTCTTTTGTGAATGTAGTAGAGATCCACGGGAAGTTTGATCCTGTTATCGAATTTTCTACCAACTCGTATAGCTCTGTGCAACAGATCAGGCTTTTGCAGAATGACAAAACCTATACTGTTGCCGGTATTACAATAGGAGGAAAACAACTGCTGGTAGCACAGTGCAACCAGGATTTTGATAAAAAAACAAAACACACAGCGCAGGGTATTAGCTGGACAGGGCCATTTACCGTTGTATATGACGGTAAGGTGCTGCAATAATATACTGCAAAATAAAAACAAGGAATATGGGAACAAGTGAAACTACAGCCAGAGTATTTATCGAAAACAAAGATATCGACTGGGAACAGGTGGCTCCGGGAATGAAAAGAAAGATCATGGCTTATGATGAAAAGCTGATGATGGTAAGAGTGCAGTTTGAAAAAAACGCGATAGGGGTGGTGCACCAGCATTACCATTCACAGATCACCAATGTGGAAAGCGGTGTTTTTGAAGTGGAGATAGGAGGTGAAAAGAAAGTGTTGAAGGCGGGGGATGCTTTTTATATACCGCCAAACATATTGCATGGGGCCGTATGTATTGAACCGGGAGTATTGATCGATATTTTCAGCCCGATGCGGGAAGATTTTATAAATCCATAAACGATAATTTAATGCTGAAAGTACTACATATGATAGGGTGGGTGCTGCTGATGAGTTGCAGTAAAAGCAATGCGCCGGCGCCTGAACCCGTGGTGCCCGATCCGGTAACGGTAATAGTGCCACTGCGGGTGGTGAATGTATCCACCGGGGCGCAGTTAAAAGCCGCGTTGCTGAATGCAAGACCCGGTGACGATATCGTAATGGCTGATGGTATATACAAAGGAAGGTTTGTGATCGACGCTGCCGCTAATGGTACCGTGGCTGCGCCTATCACACTAAGGGGCAGTCGTAGTGCCATACTGGACGGCGAAAACGTAAATACAGGATATGTATTATACCTGCAGGCAAGTTATTGGATCATCAAAGGGTTTACGGTGACCAATGGATTAAAAGGTGTCATGGTAGACGGGAGCCGGTATAGCATGTTTGACGAGTTAAAAATTTATTCAATAGGGGAGGAAGCCATTCATCTCCGGAAATTCAGTTCACAGAATACGATACAGCATTCGGAGATAAGTGAAACCGGTTTAAAAACACCCGATTATGGTGAAGGCATTTATATCGGCTCGGCTAAAAATAACTGGGCTACTTATACCAATGGTAATCCGGATCTCTGTGATTCCAATAAAGTGCTGAATAATACGATCGGTCCGAATGTGCGGGCTGAATGCATTGATATAAAAGAAGGGACCAGGGGCGGACTGATCAAGGGCAATACATTTGATGCTACCGGTATTACGGGTGCTAACAGTGGCGATAGCTGGATCGATGTAAAAGGTAATAACTATCTCATCGAAAATAATACAGGTACAAATCCAGGCGGAACCATTTTCAAAGATGGCTACCAGGTACATGTGGCGGTATCAGGCTGGGGCAACTACAATGAGTTTAAAAATAACCAGTGTACAGTAAACGCGACAGGCTATGGATTTAATATACAACTGAGTGGAAGCAATGGGGTATCAACCGGTAATAAAGTATACAATAATAATACGGTAACGGGTGCTGTAGCGGGAGTAGCGAATATTCCGTTGAGTAATTAAACAACGAAATTAACACATGAAAGTAAAAGGACTGCGTTGGTGGATTATTGGGCTGATAGGGCTGGCTACGATCATTAATTATATTGATCGCAGCGCTATCAATATCATGTGGCCATATATCTATAAAGAATTTGGTATTGCGGATAAGGACAATAAAGACGCCCTGGCCCTGATCACCACTTTCTTTATGGTGGCTTATGCGATCGGTCAAACGGTCACCGGCAAGATGATGGATGCTATTGGTACAAGATTGGGGATGGCCGTTTCAATTGTAGGCTGGAGCATATCCATTGCGCTGCACGCGTTGGCAAGGTCGCTTGCCTCTTTCAGTATTTTCCGTGCAATGCTGGGTATCAGCGAAGCGGGTAACTGGCCGGGTGCTACTAAAAGTAATGCTGAATGGTTTCCCGCAAAAGAACGGGCTATCGCGCAAGGCATATTCGGTGCCGGCGCTTCCATGGGTTCGGTGATCGCGGCGCCTGTTATCGCGGGTCTTTATCTTGCATTTGGCTGGCGGGCCACTTTCGCGGGTATCGCGGTGCTGGGTATACTATGGCTTATCCCCTGGTTATTGATCAACAGGGCTACACCGGATAAACATCCCTGGATCACGAAAGAAGAACAGGCGCATATTCTTTCCGTATCACCGGGGCAACCAGTGGCTGTAACCTCACAAAAAGTATTCTCCTGGCGGGCCTTGTTACAATTTAAAAATACCTGGGGTATTATTTCGTCCCGTTTTTTTATAGATCCTATCTGGTGGATGTTTGTTACCTGGCTGCCTACTTTTCTGAAAGAACAATTTGCCTTTGATATAAAACAGGTAGGCGCATTTGCATGGGTGCCCTATTTATTTGCCGCGATCGGTGGACTGGCAGGAGGATTTTATTCCTCCGCATTGATCAGAAAAGGCGTTACGGCAGCAACAGCAAGAAAAAGAGCCATCACTATCGGTTGTATATTGATGTTATTATCATTAAGCGCCATTGCTTTTTATATGGACCAGTTGAAGGATCATATAAATATTACGATCGCCCTGATCAGCATTGCGCTTTTTGGATTTCAGTTCCTGATCAACAACCTGCAAACATTACCAGCCGATTATTTCCACGGAAAAAATGTGGGCACGGTCTCCGGTATGGGCGGCACATCCGCTGTGCTGGGCACGATCATTATCACCTTACTGGTGCCATCCCTCACCAGGACAGGATATACCACACTATTTGTATTGGTGGCCTTACTGGTACCAATCGCCTGGGCCTGCATCACGTTTATTTCATCAAAAAAAACAATACCGAACTAACGATTTAAAATTTTCACCTTAAAGCTGCTATATGAAACGAATGCTACTTTTATTATTGATGATGACGACTGTTTTTTTTGCACACAGTCAATTAACCTATTACTGGGTTGGTGGGGCTGCCACTACACCCAATATCAGTTTGGGTGCAAACTGGAAAACAAATATTGATGGAACAGGTTCGTCGAGAGGTTCATCTACCAACGATGCCGATATCCTGGTATTTGATGGTACTAATCTTGGTGGAGCCACTCCGCTTACAGGACCTGTTACAGTAAATGTAAATGGCAGTATTAGTTGTGGCCAGATGAGATTTGTAAATAATGCGCAGATCCGTTTTATACGTAGCACCGCGGGTACAAGCACAGTCACCCTGGCGGGTGATGGTAATGTGTCGGAAGATTTTCTGATCGAAGCCGGTTCTTCGCTTTCTATTATTCCTACGTCTGTGGGCTCTCTGCGGGTAGCGATGGCCGCTACGGCTACGGCCAGGGTAAGCGGTAGTTTGAGCATTGTTACCAATGCGCTGGCGGCCAGGTTTGATAATACTACTGCTGGTGTGACAGGATCATTCAGGTTTACAAACGGATCAAGTTTTACTACGAATATTACAGGTTCAGGGTCTTATGCATTTGGCGGCAGTACACAGTCTTCTGATAGATGGGTGGTATTTGAACCCGGAGCTCATCTGTATTATGATGGAGGTACAAGTCCAAATGGCAGTGCCAGCGGCGAAAATATATTTTCAGCAATTGATATGAAACCCGGCAGTGTCTGGCATCATCGTGCTACCAATGCTACTTCTTCTGTAGGTAACTTTTTTAAAGACCAAAGTTACGGGGACATTATTGTCGAGAACAATGCCAGCCTTGTTGCAATGGGATCATTATACCAGGTTGATAACCTGACGATCAATACAGGTAGCTCATTTATTACCGACAATGCAGGACAGACCGTGGTATTGGGTAATCTTGTTGTTGATGGTAATCTGTCTTCTCCGGCAAGTGGCACCAATGAATTGGTCATGGGAGGGGATGCTGCACAATCCATTTCTGGAGCGGGCAGTGTAAATATTGCTTCACTGATCATTGCCGATCACGCGAATGTATCACTCAATAAAAATATGGCGATCGATAGATCGGTAAAAATATATGGCAAGCTGAATTTCGTGGCTAACCAACTCACCGGCAATGGCAGCTTTTCCGCTAATGGGAAAATAACTCCATTGACGGCAACAGGCAATCTTACGGCGGGTACCTATATGATCACCGGTACCAGCGGCGTTGCGGCCGCCAGTCATGGTTTGTCCGTAACAGGTACAGGTATTGCTGCCAACACAACGGTTGTGGCGCATGTATCCGGTACAGCTGATACCCTTTTTCTTTCAAAGCCACTGCTTGCCAGTGGTACGGGCGTAGCAATTTCACTGACAAGCAATGGAGCAACATTGGCTACCGCTAACGCCAGTGGTTTCGATCCTGCTACAGGATCTGTTTTACTGGCAGGTAATAAAAGTTATGAAGATGGAATAAACTACATTATTAATGCCGCTACAAGCTGGCCATTAGGCATATCAACGGGGTCTTCCGGTACATCCGTTAATCTTGGTTTTGCAGAGATCAATGCGCCGGTAACTCTCAACAACGGGATGACTATAAATGATCACCTGACCATCAATAATAAAATAACGCTTCGTTCATCGGATATACTTCATATAAAGACCGGCGCTGTTGTCAATGGCAGTATCAGTTCATCCAATTATATCGCGACAGGATATGATGCAGTCGCAGGAGCACAAAGTAAAGTACAATATGATGGTATCACTACGGCAACGATCATGCCCATTGGTACAGTAAACTATTATCTTCCTGTTACAATAACGCCTGTGACGGTTGGTGATTTTACAGCATCTGTATTTGAAGGCATCACTGCCAATGGCGAAGTAAACGGTACACCATTAACAGCCTTACAAAGACTTACACTGGTGAACGCGGTATGGACTATCAACCGCCTGAGTGGTGCTGGAAACAGTGATTTGCAGCTGGGATGGAATGCCAATCTCGAAGGCACCACGTTTGCAACATTACCCAATACGGATATTGGTCTTATCCGCAATACAGGTTCTTCTTTTTCAATACCAACTGGTGTTGCCGATAATACAGCCAATACTGTAACAGCCACTGTCGGTACTTTTGGCGCATTCAGCATCGGTGCTGTGCCGCAAACAGATCCATTTGTTTTTAATGATCTGCCTGCTAAAACATACGGGGACGTTGACTTCAATGGCGGCGCTACCAGTCTCAATACCACGCAGCCTATTGTTTATTCAAGCAGCAATACTTCGGTAGCGACAATCGTAAACGGGGATATTCATATCACCGGAGCCGGTACAACCGATATTACCGCATCACAGGCGACCGATGGCGTATATCCTGCGGTGACTATGACCAAAACGCTTTCTGTCGGCAAAGCGGCATTAACGATCACCGCGGAAAATAAGACGAGATTTGAAGGACTCGCAAATCCAACCCTGACTATCAGCTACAGTGGTTTTGTATATAACGAAACGCCCGCGGTGTTACTTACGGCTGCCGTCATCACCACTACAGCTACACCCGCATCAGCACCCGGGGATTATCCAATTACAGTAAGTGGAGCTACTTCGGCAAACTATACGATCAGTTTTGTGAATGGAGTAATGACGGTGAACCCCAAGACCGGCCAGGTAATTACATTCAATGCGCTGCCGGTAAAGAACTATGGTAATCCCGATTTCGCAACGGGCGGCACGAGTACAAATAATACGATCCCTATAGTATACACCAGCAGCAATACCAATGTGGCTACTATAATAGGAACAAACATTCATATCGTAGGGGCCGGTACGGCCAATATCACTGCGTCACAAGCCGGAAGCGATAGTTATTTTGCCGCATCCAATGTGGTGCGGGAACTGGTTGTGAATAAAGTACCGTTGACCATACGGGTCAGGGACACAACAAGGGCACAGGGGCAGCCTAATCCTCCTTTTACCATTACTTATACAGGGTTTGTGTTGGGAGAAACACCGGCCAGCCTGACCACGGCAGTAACAGCCAGCACGATAGCAGGGGTCAATTTCCCTCCCGGTTATTATCCTATCATATTAGGAGGCGCTGTGTCTGCCAATTATGCCATCACTTACACAAATGCGCGACTTACTGTATTGCCACTGGATAATACCAGGCAAACGCTCTATGCCTTTATGCCAAACAACAGTACGCTGACGGTACGTGTGTTCTCCCTGCAGCCTTCGCTCGCCGATATTGTATTGTATAATATAAGTGGACAGCCGGTGCTGAGAAAAAACCTGTTTATGCCTGTAGGGTTCATCAATAGCGATCTGCCGGTAGGGAAGCTGCCTTCGGGAATTTATACAGTAGTGATAAAAGGAAATGGAGTAGATCTGAAAAAAACTGTATCGATCATCAAGTAACAAATGAGTATGACCAGGAAAACAATTCTTTTTATTTTATTGACAGTGTTTGCTGTTTCATTGACCTATGCCAATGGTCAGCCAGGAAAGCCTGTGCTGTTTACATTGAATCTGCGATCGCTGGAAAAAAATAAAAGCCGCATCAATCTAAAAGATGCTTCAATCATGCCGGCCTATCAATCTTTATTAAAAGACGCGGATAAAGGGCTGGCATTTGGCCCGGTGAGCGTAATGGAAAAAAAGAACCTGCCACCCAGCGGTAACCGGCATGACTATATGAGCCTGGCACCTTATCACTGGCCTGACCCCTCTAAACCCGGCGGGTTGCCTTATATGAGAAAGGACGGGCAAACCAATCCGGAGGTAAAGGAATATAAGGACAAGGAATACATGCCAAAGCTTTGTGAAGTGGTGAGCACCTTATCACTGGCCTATTATTTCTCAGGAGAGAATAAGTATGTCGAACATGCGGCAACATTGCTCCGGGTCTGGTTTCTCGATACAGCTACACGTATGAACCCTAATCTCGATTTTTCCCAGGCTATCAAGGGAAGCAATACCGGGCGAGGCGCTGGTATCATCGACTCCCGGCATTTTATAAAACTGACGGACGCAATTGGTCTCCTTAATTCCTCCGGCTATTGGTCTGCAAAAGATCAGCAGGGCATGCAGACATGGTTCGCTGATTATCTTAACTGGATGCAAACAAGTGTGAATGGACGGGATGAAATGGATGCGCCGAACAATCATGGAGCCTGGTACGATGCTGTGCGTTTATCATTAGCATTATTTACCCGTAACCAGGAGCAGGCAAAAAAGATAGTAACAAACGCGCTCAGCCGCCTGGATAAACAAATGGACGATGCCGGGAAATTTCCAAAAGAAATGGAAAGAACAATCTCCCTTCATTATACGGCTTTTGCGATGAACGCTTTTTTTACCATTGCGCAGATGGCTGATAAGATGGAAATAGATTGCTGGAACTATACCAGTCCTTCCGGCAAATCATTAAAAAAAGGGATAGCCGTGCTGGCCCCTTATTTAATGAAAGAAAAAAAATGGGAAGGCCCGCAGATCAAGGACTTTGACTATGAGGACGGGTATCCTTTATTAATGGAGGCCGGTATTCATTATGATTGTAAAAAATGTACGGCGGCTGTACGCACAGTCGCTGCAGACTCCGGTGGACGGTTACGTATTCAACTTTTATACTAAACGATTTCTAAATATTAAACTGCGATTATGAAAAAATTACGATGCTTGCTCTTCTTCCTGCTCCTGCTTGCGAGTGGTGTTGCAATGGCGCAAAAGAAAACGATCACGGGTAAGGTGATCAATGTGGCTACGAATGAACCGCTGGTGGGCGTTAATATTCTTGCGGATAAACAAAAAGCGGGGGTTGCCACAAGGGATGATGGCACTTACTCTATTGTCATAGACAAGGACGCATCAACGCTTATCTTTTCGTATGTGGGTTTTAACACGCAAACGATCAGTATCGCCAATAAAACAACGATCGATGTATCATTGATACCAACACCTGCTGATCTGAATGAAGTAGTAGTGATAGGTTATGGTACACAAAAGAAATCGCATTTGACCGGCGCTATTTCCAAATATAAAAATGAAAAGCTGGACGAGGCTCCTGTGTCGAGGCTTGACCAGGCATTGCAGGGAAAGATCGCGGGTGTGCAGGTGCAGAATATCAGTTCAGAGGCTGGAGCAGATCCCAAGATACAGGTAAGGGGATTGAGTTCTATCAATGCCAATGCCAGTCCGCTGGTTGTGGTGGATGGACAACCGATACCGGATGGTCTTTCTTTTGTGAATATGGCGGATGTGGAATCTGTGGAAGTATTGAAAGACGCGGCTTCGGCAGCTATCTACGGATCCAGGGGCGCGAATGGGGTTATACTTATTACAACAAAAAGTGGTAAGTCGGAAAAGCCAAAGTATGCATTCAAGTTTTCGAACGGGTCCAAGACAGCTTACGAAAGATACCCGATGATGACCACTTCGGAGTATACCAATCTTTTATTCTACGAAGCATCATTAAAAGCAAAGGATCCCAGTATTACCCCGCCCACGGGAACTGGTATTATTGCCAATAATGAAAGAGCCGCCTATATAATTGAAAATACAATACTCGGCGGACAGGCCACCGACTGGCAGAGTGAGGCATTGCGGAACGCGACTGTACGTAACCTGTTATTGAATATTTCAGGGGGTACCAAGCAGGTAAAATATTTTATATCCGGTGCCTATCAAAAAGACCAGGGATTGATGTATCATAGTGAATACGATCGTTTCAACCTGCGCACCAAACTGGACGCGAATCTGGGAAAACGGATAAAAGCATCCTTCAACCTGAACCCTTCTTATATAAAAAGAGAGCGGCCTTCTGTAGGGTATATCGATTTTGTACGTTTCCAGTCTTTTCTTCCTGTTCGTTATACGGATGCTACAGCCGCTTTTGTAAATCAGAATCCTTTATGGGCTAATATAAAAGCAGGTGATTTTGTGCAGGCAAGACATTTCAACGGAAGAAATTACAGTGGACTGATGCCGGACGGAAGTTTGTATACGAGCACGGGCCCGCTTGATCCTTTTAATACAGCGAATAATACGCCTAAATCAGTGATGGAAACCAGGACCATTACATCTAACGATTACAGGATGCAAAGTTCCGGTGATATTACCATCAACATTTTGCCCGGCCTTGATTTTAAAACACTGGGAAGTGTGTATCTCAACTATTCCACAGCAGTTGATTTTGCAAAAAGAAATTCAAACAGGGATGGTGATGTGAACAAAGGCGTTTATACAAACCGGCTTTTTGTAGACCTGCTTTCTGAAAATACATTTACCTATAATAAACAGATAAAGGATCATTCATTCAATCTCCTGGCTGGCTTTACAGCACAAAAGACCAGGATCACCAATGAGCAAACAACGGGTCTTGATTTCCCCAGCGACAATATTCCTACGCTGAACACGGCTTTGCAGATCGATCAGTCAAAAGAAGCGACATACAATAATAAGAACCAGATAGGATTGCTTTCTTATTTAGGACGTTTGATCTATAGTTATAAGAATAAATATCTTTTGTCTACAAGCCTGCGCACAGATGGTAGTTCCAAATTCGGACCCGGACAGAAATGGGGGCTTTTCCCATCCGTTTCATTGGGATGGGTACTTACAGAAGAGAAGTTCCTGGATAATATCAGTTGGTTGAACACGCTGAAATTAAGAGGCAGCTATGGTGTTACGGGTAATAATAATATCCTTGATTTTGCCTGGCTTGATCTGTTGTATGCCGCTAATTACCCGTATGGACAGGGGACGGGTACCAGCGCACCCGGACAAGTGCCTTCAACAACGATCATTGGTAATCCCGACCTTACCTGGGAACGGACTTTCCAGTTCAACGGCGGTATAGACGTGGCCATGTTCAATAACGCTGTTTCTTTTTCAGTAGACATGTACCAGTCTAAAACAGACCAGTTGCTGCTGCAGCAATCAACGATGGGTTTTATCGGCGTATCACAGTTCTGGAATAATATCGGGCGCTTACAGAACCGTGGTATTGAATTGGAAGCAACTACCAATAATATCCGGAGAAAAAATTTCAAATGGTCTACTTCTATCAATTTTGCGGCAAATAGAAATAAACTATTGGAGTTGGGTGATGAAGCGCTCTTCCTGAACCAGGGCGAACGTACCGAACTTTACCTGAATAAGGTAGGAGGGCCGCTTGTACAGTTCTTCGGTTATAAAACCGATGGCGTATGGTTATCACAGGCACAGATCACGGCGGCGCAGGCTGCGGGTCTGACCAGTGGTCTGAGTAATGTATTTGTTCCCGGGGGATTGAAACTGGTAGATATAAACGGAGATAATAAACTGGACGCAAATGACCGTACTGTTATCGGCAATCCCTATCCCAAATTCACCTGGGGCATTACGAATAATGTTACATACGGGAATTTTGACCTGAGTTTCCTTGTACAGGGCGTGCAGGGCGGATCGTTAATCAATGGCGACCCTAACTATAATGAAACAAAAAGGTATAATAAGAATTACAATACTGATCGCTGGCTGAGCCCAATGTTTCCCGGTGATGGTAAGACACCTTATTCAACCATTGGATTTAACTGGATGCTGACGGATTATGTGGTAGAAGACGCATCTTATTTTGCATTGCGTGAAGTGAATGTGGGTTATACACTGCCGCAGAAACTGACCAAATCAATTCATATCAGCTCCATGCGGGTGTATTTCTCCGGTCAGAATTTATACTTCCATAATGCAAGCAATTACCGTGGTATCAATGCTGAAGCAAGGTTCACCACAGGACCTTACAGCACACCGTCGGTAGATGGCTACCAGCGTGGAGGGTTCCCGATGCCTAAGACTATTTTATTCGGACTTGATATTAATTTCTAACCCGGCAAAAAAAATATTTATGAAGCTTATACATTATTTTCTTTTGGTTTGCTGTGCGGGATTATTCAGTTGCAACAAGATGATCGACGTTTATCCCCAGTCGAACCTGAGTACCGGAACCTATTATTCCAATCTGGATGAAGTGAAAGCTGGATTGACCGGCTGTTATAACGGGATGCAGCGTTCTTTATTCAATGAATGGCAGTTTACCGAGCTGCGCAGTGATAACGCCAAACAGGGCGCTCCCGGCAGTACGGCATCAGCAAACCGTGACCTGAGTGATTTGGATATGTTTATTCCAGCCACTACACAACAGCAGATCTATAATTACTGGCTGGCTACGTATAACAATATCCGCAATTGCAATATTGTATTACAAAAGCTCGGCGTGGTGTATGATCCGGCAACGGGTGTTATTACTTTTAACGCGATCACGATCCCAATTTCGGAGACAGACCGGAAGCAACTGGCGGGTGAAGCGATGTTTATCAGGGCATATCATTATTTTAACCTGGTACGGTTGTTTGGCGGTGTATTCCTTGTGCACGAGCCTATTTCGCCCACACAGGCGAAGACGGTCAATCGTTCGACAGTAGCCGATATTTATAAATTGATTGTAGCAGATCTGGTAACAGCTGCTTCATCCATGAACGGTCTTACCTATGCGCAGACCATTGCTACAGATCTCGGAAAAGCAAGTTTGGGAAGAGCAACAAGATGGGCTGCCAAGGGGATGCTGGGCAAAGTGTATCTTACCCTCAACCGGAAAGCAGACGCGATCACGCAACTACAGGATGTGATCACCAATAGCGGTTATTCATTGCAGGGCACTTATGCCAGTGTGTTTTCTATCGGCAATGAAATGAACAGCGAAATATTATTCGCGGTCCGTTACAAGGCGGGTGGCCTGGGTCTTGGTTCTCCTTTTGGTAACACATTCGCTCCTCTTGGAACAGGTTCAACTATCATCAATGGTGATGGAGACGGATTGAACTATCCTACAGCCGAACTGGATACACTGACCAATGGTGATTTGAGAAAACCAACCCTGATCGGCGTTACAGGTACCGGTACGGCCGCCAAGTGGTATGTTAAAAAATACCTTTTCCCTGTTACATTGGTAGATGACGGAGAAAGTGACTGGCCCATTCTGCGCTATGCGGATATTCTGCTGATGATGGCGGAGGCACAGGGTTATACACCAGGAAGTATCACTTTGCTCAATAGCGTTCGCCCGAGGGCAGGCCTGGCAGATTATACCACTACCAGTATCGCATCTGTGGCGCAATTCGAACAGGCATTGTCTACAGAAAGAAGGATAGAGTTTGCTTTTGAGAACCAGCGCTGGTTCGATCTGCTGCGATTTAATACGACAATGACAACGGTTACAGCGGAACAATCGATGAAAGATCATTTTGCAGATGAGTATTTTTCTCATTACCGTACCTACCTGCCGCCTACACCTACGCTGGCGGAATTGCAGGGTTATGTAAAGAAGGACAGGTTGTTGTTGCCGATTCCGCAACATGAGATCGACACAAATACACAATTGGTCATCGAGCAGAACCCAAGTTATTAATTAGCATAATTGCGTGTATGATAAAAAACTGGCTTTATACGTGTTTGTTGATGATCGTGCAGGGCTGTGTCATGGCACAGGATTCTACGGCGGTCAATAAGCCGGTACCTGTACCCGAGGGATTTACCAAACAGATGGATGTGGTGTACAAGCAGGTGGGTGACTGGAAGGGCAGGGCTGATATATACTTGCCTCCCATTAGTGATAAGCCATCGCCGGTACTGATCAATGTACATGGGGGAGCCTGGAGAAAAGGAAGCAAAGAAGCGCAGGGTGGTTTTACTACTTATTTCAAACTGGGGTTTGCGGTAGCGAATATAGAATACAGGCTGAGTGCGCAAGGCGCGGCACCTGCTGCCATAGAGGATATTCGTTGCGCTATGCTATACCTTATCAATCATGCGGATTCATTGCATATTGATGTATCCCGTATCGTATTGGCAGGAAGTTCTGCCGGGGCACAGCTCGCATTGATGGCAGGCTTAACGGCCAATACGAACAACCCATTCGATAAAGATTGCAATACTGCCAACCGGACGTTTCGAGTGGCGGCTATTATCGCGCAATCAACACCGGCTGTTTTATATTCAACCAGTAAAGATGGCTCTTTGCAGGTGTTGAAAGATGGTGCCATCTATGAATGGCTTGGTGCACGTAAAGACGATGCAAAGTTTGCAAAGCAACTTTCACCACTCACGTATATTGCCAGGGATAACCCGCCGGTATTTTTATCACACGGAGATGCAGATCCCCGGGTGCCCTACCAGCAATCGGTTGAGCTCGATGCCAGGCTTACGAGGGAAGGGGTAAAACATGTTTTTATCACGATCCCGGGTGGTGGTCATGGTGGATATTCAAAAGAAAAACAGGAAGAGATCAAAAGGGATATCACTGTTTTTCTAAAAGAAAATGTATTAAGTAATAGCAAATTGTAAATAATAAATATGAAGAAAATTTTTTTTTATCCTCTGTATTTGCGCTGCGATGAATTCTTTTTCGCAGGATGCGGATACGACAACTTACAAACCCGTTGAATACCCTGCCGGTTACACCACACAGCTCAATGTGGTATATACAAAAGTAAAAGACTGGGAAGGTAAGATGGACCTGTATCTTGCGCCCAAAGCAAAAGGCCCTTCGCCTGTTGTTATTAACATTCATGGCGGCGGCTGGAATCATGGAGTAAAAGAATCGCAAAGCGGTTTCAGTACTTTCTTTAAAATGGGGTATGCGGTAGCTAACATGGAATACCGGCTCACCGGGCAGGCTACAGCACCTGCGGCTGTTGAAGATACCCGTTGCGCCTTGATCTATCTTATCAAACATGCAAAGGAATTAAATATCGACCCCGAGAAGATTGTGATCATGGGTGGAAGC
>CAZGSG010000125.1:0-15382 GCA_964528095.1 uncultured Terrimonas sp. | reverse complement strand
GAAATAAAGACTTCCGGGGAAGAGAATATCCAGCCACTGATCATTGACCTTTCCCAACCCACGCCTGCCATTGGTATGAATAACATGGAAAGAACTTCGTTTATACAAAGGACTCAGGTTGATCTCGTACTGGCACTGGCGCTGATCCATCACCTCGCTATTGGCAAAAATATTCCCTTTGCCGACTGCGCAAAAATGTTTAGCCAGCTATGTGGGTTTCTTATCATTGAGTTTGTGCCGAAGGAAGATGAGAAGGTCCGGTTTATGCTGAGTCAGAAAAAAGATATCTACGACAGGTACAATGAAGGATCTTTTGTTGCCGGATTTGAACAATACTTTATGGTAACCGGGAGAAAAGAAATCCCCGGATCAGGCAGGATTTTATATCAATTGAAAAATAAGGCTTCCACTTCTCCCGATTGATAGTTCCGGTATTTCTTATCCGGTGTATCTTTAACCGGCTTATGTACAAACAAAACTGGCTTTATTTTTAACACAGCTTTTATCCCGGTGAATTTTACCAGCATCAAAAATAAACCGTTCCATGTATTCCTGCTGCCGGTATTCTATATACTGCATGCAGTCAATGCCTATTATGGCCTCTTTCCTGCGAGATTTCCTTTGTATTACCTGGCTTGCTACCTGGCGTTGGCGGCCGTGTTATATTTTTTTTCCTGGCTGTTTTTCCGGTCAGCAGGCAGGTCGGGATTTTGGTGCCTTCTTATATTAATCATACTCTTCTTTTTTGGCAAGGGGCATGACCTGTTACGGTCCGTCTCCTTTCTGCAACCAATAGCTGGTTACAAAATACTACTTCCCTTACTCCTCGTATTGACCATATTACTAACGATCTACGTAAAAAGAACAAAACATGAATTCCGTAAGGCCAATACATATTTCAACCTGCTTTTCCTTGTCTTTGTACTGGTAGAAGCAGGTCAGTTTTCGGCCCGGTTTATTGCAGAAAAAAAACAGTCCGCTAAATCGGGCAAACAGGATACTCCTGTACTTAACAGGTTGCCAGCGATACCTGATTCAATGAAACCCGATGTTTTTTTTATTGTATTCGATGAATATACCAGCTCGGCATCCCTGAAGAAATATTTCTCGTTTGATAATACAAGGCTTGACTCTTCTTTATCCGCAGCCGGGTTTTACCAGGCAACCGCGGCGAAAAGCAATTATAATTCCACTCCATTTTCCCTGGGATCCACATTCAATCTCGATTATTTTAATTTGCCTTTGGAAAATAAAGTCCCCACACCGGCGATATTATTAAAGGGAAGCTTACTGTTTGCAAAAAGCGCCGTCCCGGTATTACTTGAGCAGGAAGGTTACGAAATAAAAAACCTGGGCGTGCTGGACATTGAACAGCATCCAGCCTCGCAGCGCAACTATTTCCAGGAAGAATATAAAAGTGTTTTTTATGAAGAGACAATCTGGAACCGTATAGTAAAAGAAATATTTTGGAATTGGCAGTTGAAGTTTCCTGATCGTGTTGAAAAAAAATATCGCGAAGTTCAAACAGCAGGTTTTGATCGATATACTGCCAGTTTTAAACATTTCCTGCAAGAATTGAAAATACAAACCGAAAAACCCAGATTAGTATACGGGCACATCTTCATGCCTCACCGGCCATATTATGTAAACCGAAAAGGAGAGTTCATGAATACTGTACTCAATTATGAACAATACTCAAGAGACAGCTTATACCTTGAACAGTTATCATTCTGCAATACCTGGATAGATTCGATCGTCAACACATCTGGCGCGAAGTTTAAGAGGCCAAGAGTGATCATCATTGAAGGAGACCATGGATACCGGGATGCCGATGATAATCTCCTGATCCGCGACAGGCAATTTATGAATCTTTCCGCTTATTATTTTTCTGACAGGAATTATACCATGCTATATGACAGCATTAGCCCAGTAAATAGTTTCCGGGTCATATTCAACAAGTATTTTCGGACTGGTCTTCCGCTATTAAAAGATTCTACGGTGTTTCTTCATTAAATGGCGCCAGCCTTATCAGTAGATTTCCGAGATAAATTGGTAGCACCTGTATTTCGATAGGGATTTCTAAGGAGCTAACAGAGAAATTGAGCAAAGGAAGAGCCTGGCTATTTGCACGGGGTTGAGCTAAGGAGTATTTTCACTGCGTGAAAACAGCCAGCTACAACATGACCTTATTAGTGTTTCTTCATTAATGGCCAGCCTTATCAGTGGGTTTCCGAAATAAAATGGTGGCGCATGTATTTCGATAGGGATTTCGAAGGAGCTAACAGAGAAAATGAGCAAAGGAAGAACCTGGCTATTTGCGCAGGGTTGAGCCAAGGAGTATTTTCACTGCGTGAAAACAGACCCCAATTTTCGGAGTACCTTTTAAATGGCCAGCCTTATCAGTGGGCTTCCGAAATAAATTGGTAGCTTATGTATTTTGTTAGGGATTTCGAAGGAGCTAACAGCCAAAATGAGCGAAGGAAGAACTTAGCTATTTGCACAGTGTTGAGCCAAGGAGTATTTTCACTACGTGAAAACAAACTCCAATTTTCGGAGTACCTTTTGAATTTTGCATTTTTAATTTTGAATTTTTAATTCGCTTTCCTGCATTCAACAACAACATGATCTGAGTCGTCTTTTAGCAAAAGAGAATTTTCTGAGATTGAATAGGTAGTTACTTTATTACTTAGTAGATTAAGCAGTGCATTTTCCTGCTCAGACCTTCCGCAGGCCATTTTTGTTGAAATTATGCTGCGAAAACTAATACTATCTCCCTCCATGGTGTAATTGCCACCGATATGATTACAGGGCGCTTTGCCCCCAAATGAAGATTCAGCAAACGTAATGAATACATCGGGTGTAGCCTCGGGTTCAGTTTTTTGAGGCACACTTATACTCACCACATCCCATTTACCCATTAATTGTTTATGCTGTGTAAGTTTTTGCTGGTTGCTATCAATATGCGAACCGGCGGGTACAGGCATGGTATCAGTCATTTTTTTATTTCCGGAGCAAGCGCTTAAAAATCCCATTGCTAAAGCCAGAACGGATACGGTCAGTCTATTTTTCATGCTATGATCTTTAGATAACTAAAGACAATGAAAACCAATTATTATACCAGACTACCAGCCGACCCTTTTTCCAAATTTTCCTAATCCAAAATATTCGTTAAGCTTTAGGTTCAACCCAAACTGGTTGTATGCGGTATTGCTTTGATACTGGGCACGCGCATAATTTACCTGCAATTTATTAAGCAATAGCACAGATACTCCCATTGAAAAGCCATTAAGGCCATTACCACCCGTATTGCCGATATTCAATTCCTTTCTTCGCAGGTGATTATACCCCGCAGTGATTTCCACTTTATCGCCAATATAAATATCAGCGGCAAAAACAAAGTGCCGGAAAAGTTTATCGAATGTTAATTTATTGCTGCTCCCGTTCGGAAAATCGTTGGCATTGTTGAATACAGTGTCATTGTAACTGAGATCGAACTGGTGCAGATGATGTGCCGTGACCGAAAATCCGAGAAAAGAATTTTCCAATCGTTTGCTCAGTCCTACCTGCAGATCAAAAGGAAGATCGCCGGGATCGGTACCATCATATTTCCTTAACTGGCTGCCCATGTTCTTTGCCAGTATGGAGGCCGAAAATAAACTCGCCGTATCGCTGTACTGCACCCCAACATCCACTGCAATGCCATTTGACCGGTATTGACCATAGTTGGAACTGATGAATTTGATCGTGGCCCCATAACTCCATTTTTCCAGGTATGTTCTTGACGCGGATACCTGCATTACCCAGTCATTGGGTTTGAACTGCCCATAAATATTCCCTGCGGCATCTGTCTCCGTGGTTGAGCCATAATTAAGATAATTAAGCCCCCATAAAAAATTTGTATTCAACTGGCTGTTGTGGTACCCCATCGACAAATGATATCCTGTGATCCCGGAATAAAACCCATTGAATACAGCATTCAGTTGCGTATGCATTCCCTGGTTTAGCAGGGCCGGGTTATTAAAAGCAAGGCCCACATCGTTAGACGTATTGGAGACATTGATCCCCCCCATTGCCGTGAGCCTTGGTGTGGCCGGGAGTTTCAGAAAATTGAAAACGGTACTGCCTCCCAGTGTCTGTGCGCAGGAGCAGTAGGTAATGGTCAGTAATAAAAATACGGACAGGTATTTTTGCACAGCACGAAAATAAGTCTATTACGCGTTTTATCCGAGGGGATAATGAACAGGATTTTATTGAGTCGGCTCCTGTATTTTTTCCCAAAATCTTGTTTTCAGGAAAAAATACAGGAGCTTATTATCAATATGATCGACAATATTAGAACTTATCTCAAAAGTATTTTTCATTAAACAGCCATCCTTACCATGGGGCTGAAATAAATCTGTAGTTCATGTATTTCGATAGGGATTTCAAAAGAGCTAACAGAGAAAATGAGCAAAGGAAGAACTCAGCTATTTACACAGCGCTGAGCTAAGGAGTATTTTCACTGCGTGAAAATAGCCAGCTATGATATGCCCCTATCCCAATGATCTCATCAACATTAGTATCAACCCACCAATGCAAGCTCCAGTACCTGGTTCATTGTTTTTACATAGTGAAATGTAACTCCTTTGATGAACTCGGCATCTATTTCAAGTACGTCTTTTTCATTTTGCCAGCAAAGAATGATCTCTTTCAAACCCGCTCTTTTGGCTGCCAGTACTTTTTCTTTGATACCGCCGACAGGCAATACCTGGCCGCGTAGTGTGATCTCACCGGTCATTGCTACAAAGGGTTTAACTCTTTTGCCTGTCAATGCTGAAGCAATAGCCGTCATCATCGTAACACCGGCACTGGGCCCGTCTTTGGGTACAGCGCCTTCTGGTACGTGAATATGAATATTTTTCTTTTCAAATAATTTATGATCGATGCCATATTTTTTTGCGTTCGACTGCAGGTAGGTAAGCGCGGTACTGGCACTTTCTTTCATCACATTACCCAGATTACCCGTTAGTTTCAGCTCGCCTTTACCATCACTTACACTCGTTTCAATAAATAAGATATCACCGCCCACATAGGTCCATGCAAGTCCCACCGCTACACCCGGCATATTGGCGGTCTTGTACATATCATTACTATACCTTGGTTTTCCCAGTACCTTTTCTATGTCTTCCGCCGACAATACGGATTTTAACTTACCGTTCATAGCCAGCTGTTTTGCCTGGTAGCGCATCACAGAAGCAAGTTGCCTGTCCAGTTCCCTTACACCGCTTTCTCTTGTGTAATCCTGTATGATCTTTTCGAGAACCTTGTCATTTATTTTAAAATTACTATCCTTCAACCCGTGCGCTTCTTTTTCTTTTGGAAATAAATGCCGTTTTGCTATCTCCATTTTTTCTTCTACTGCATAGCCGCCCAGTTCGATTATTTCCATGCGATCACGCAATGCGGGCTGTATGTTCTGGATATTGTTGGCAGTAGCTATGAAAAGCACCTTGCTTAGATCATATTCCAGTTCCAGGTAGTTATCATAAAAACTATTATTCTGTTCCGGATCCAGTACTTCAAGCAGCGCGCTGCTTGGATCGCCACGGAAATCCGCGCCTACTTTATCTACCTCGTCCAGTATCATTACCGGGTTAGAAGATTTTATTTTTCGCAATGACTGTAAAATTCGTCCCGGCATTGCACCGATATACGTTTTACGATGTCCCCTGATCTCACTTTCATCATGCAGGCCTCCAAGACTAAGACGCACATATTTACGGCCGATAGCGGCAGCAATGCTTCTGCCAAGCGATGTTTTACCAATACCCGGAGGTCCTACAAAACAGAGTATCGGGCTTTTCATATCACCTTTTAGTTTCAATACAGCCAGGTACTCCAGTATCCGTTCTTTGATCTTCTGCATGCCATAATGATCATTGTCCAGGGTCTTCTTTGCTTTTTTCAGATCATAATAATCCTGGGTATAATCCTCCCAGGGCAATTCCAGCAAAAGATCAAGGTGATTGTATACTACTGAATAGTCGGGAGTGCTGGGATGCATACGCTCCAGTTTCTCAACTCCTTTTTTAAATGCTTCTTTTGCAGCAAGCGGCCATTTTTTAGCTTCCGCTTTTTTCTGCATTTCTTTTACTTCCTGCGTATTGGTGTCACCGCCCAGCTCATCTTTAATACTTTTCAACTGCTGTTGTAAAAAATATTCACGTTGCTGTTTATCCAACTCGGTGCGGGTCTTGGAAGTCACTTTGTTCTTCAGTTCTGCAAACTGCAGCTCTTTTTGCAATAATTGCATCAGCAGGTCTGCCCTTTCACGGATATTATCCAATTCAAGCAACCGCTGTTTTTCTTTTATATCCGTATTCATATTGCTGGATACGAAATGGATAAGAAAAGACGGGTTTTCTATATTTTTTAAAATAATTGAAGCTTCTGTAGGAATATTCGGAGAAAGCTGGATGATATCGGTAGCAAGATCCTTGATCGTTGCCACATAGGCATCAAAATCGGGATCTTTGGGCGATTCTTCCTCTTCCAGTTTCCTGATCTTGGCTTTAAAATAGGGATCTTCCCCGATAATGGATTCGATAGCAAACCGGCTTTTCCCCTGGATAATGATCGTGGTGCCTCCATCGGGCATTTTAATCTGTTTGACGATCTTGGCCACCGTTCCGATCTGTTCCAGGTCTTTTATTGCAGGATCTTCGATGGTACTGTCTTTTTGGGCAACCACTCCTATCAATTTGTCAGTCCTGTACGCGTCATTGACTGCCTTAATGCTCTTGTCGCGACCCACTGTTATCGGTAACACCACCCCAGGGAAAAGCACCGTATTTCGCAGCGGCAAAAGGGGGATTTCCTCCGGAACCTCAATACCATTGGTATCTTCCTGGTCACTTTCATTCAAGGGAATAATAGGTAAAAAATCCATTTCATCCTCGGCCCGTAGTATATAATTCTTTAAATGCATAGTCATTTCTCATTAGACAATATGTCACCGACATACCGCAAAGATTAAAAATAAAAAAGGAATATACTAGTTGTCAAGTTCCGTGCCGTGTAGCAAAGAGGTAAAAAGGGGGGAAGGAGTAAAAGAGGTGGGGTTTGCTTACAGTTGGTATTAGCTGAGTTTGACGCTATTTAATAATAAAGATCCCTTTGCCGGGCAAAGGGATCTTTATTATTAAATTGAAATAGGAGACATTTTAGAGGGCTAGTCCCAGCGACACCTGGAATCCCTGGCTTTTCCACTGGTCCTGGCTGTCGATATCGCTGATATCATTCAGGCCGATTGCATAACGCCCTGTGATGCGGATAGCACTCAGCTTAATTTGTGCGCCGCCTACCAGTGCAAAATCACCTTTCTTAAACGCGTCACCACCATTTTGTAAAAGTGTTTTGTCCTGGTTCATCAGGATGCTGAATTGCGGACCCGCCTGTATGGTCAGGAAATTGCCCAGCAATTTGTAATTAAGCAGGATTGGAACAGACAGGTAATTCAGCTTTACACTGCTTTGCCCGGGTTTGAATACATTTTGATAGACATGATTATAATTGCTATCCAGCGTGGATGAATATTGATTGAATAGTACTTCCGGCTGTATTCCGAACTTATTACCCAACCCTATCTCGGCAAATCCTCCTATATGATATCCATACCTGAATTCATCTTTAAAGGATTTACCATCCACTTTGGTGATATTAGCGCCGCCCTTGATACCAATATGGAATTGCGCCATCGTCACCTGTGAAAAAAATAACACCCCAAGCAAAGAGAAGAATAGTTTAGTCTTCATAATTTTTTTATTTTTTATTGCTTATTTTTTTTCAAGGATGATACCATCCTTAGCCAACCGATAGTTAAATGATCCCGCTGTTGTAATAAACTTTTTATGATCTATATTATTGTTACAGCCTTGTGAAGATTATCTAAAAATAAGTGACCTCTGTAATGACACCTGTTATTTATTCTACCCCTATGCTGTTTTAAAAAATATTTTTTTAAACGTTAAAAACATTAACAGCGTCAGAAACTCAACCCTGCATTAATAGAAAATAATGTAGAAAGCTGCTCATTTTTTGCTGGGAAATAATAGTCAAGAATAAACTGTGGCTGAATAAAAAATTTCCCGAACCCGTATTCCGTTTTTACTATCAGGCTTAATGAAACAGGCTTGAATTCTTTTTTATTATCCAGCATCAACTCCCGCGCATTGGTCAATGCATTGGTACGGGTGATCTTGTTATTGGTAGTATTGTTAAGGGGTTGATTAAGTCCATAACGTTGTGTGCCACTTGTAAATTGTACCTGGGGTGTAAGCCGGATATTATCTTTTTTGGAAAAAATCTGCAGCCAGTAAAAATTATGCAGAAAGGATGCAGAAAGCGAGAAGTCACTGACAGTTTCATTTTCGGACAAGAAATTAATAAGGCGCCGCCTCAGCCATAGCCGTTCAATAAATGATAATCTCTCCTTCAGATCTTCCAGGCTTCCCCATCCATAGTTCGCAGAAAGTGATGATTGTAACCAGGGCTTGCGCCAGGTAATGTATGCGCTCAATTCATTTTTAATAGGTGTTGTATAAAAAGGCAATGAATCCTTTGTTATGTAACGGGTATAACCGATACCCCCGATCAGTTTACGGCTATTTAAAAAATCAATGGAAGGGTTTATAGCATACTGGTAAAAATTCAATTGTTTTTCATCATCAACCAGGTTGCCTGAAACGGTAAGTCCCAGTCCGCTCTTATGAAAATAAGCTACAGAAGGCGCGTAGATTATTTTCTTATCCACATATAAGCGGGTATTGTTTTTTTCTTTAAAATTAAAATAACCCGAAGATGCCGAAACATTCACCTGGAAATAACTTCTTGGCCTTAATAATGAATCCATGAAAGATTTAAGATCATTGAACAGGTCGTCATAATCCAATGATGTGTCAATAGCCATATCATCATCCTGCAGCCTGGGGATCGTGTCCATTTCGCTTTTTTGCGATGAGGCACAAAAAACCAATACCATTGAAAGGATGGTCATAGCTATTTTTTTTCGCATCTGGCAGTTGGGTATTAATGGAAGCCGGCTATCCGGACAGTTACTGCTTTAAGACCGATAGATCCCTTTAAAGTTTAAAGGATCGTCAGGATAATTCCAATACGGTGATCTCCGGAAGTATCCCTACCCTTCCCGGGTAACCGATAAATCCAAACCCACGGTTTACATACAGTTTCTGGTTATCCATCTCATATAAGCCTGCCCATTGAGGGTACACATATTGCACAGGGCTCCATTTGAAGCCAGGAATATCAACACCGAACTGCATCCCATGTGTATGGCCCGCCAGCATCAGGTCTACATCCTTATATGATTTGCGCACTTCTGCATCCCAGTGTGAGGGATCATGGCTCATCAGTATTTTGAAGGGATATTCTTCAGAACCGGCATATGTTTTTTTCATATCCCCGTATTTGGGGAATCTTGCTTTGGCACTCCAGTTCTCAATACCCACTAAAGCGATCTTATCATCCCCTTTTTGCAGCACTACATTTTCGTTGATCAATAAACGCCAGCCAAGTTCAGCATGAATCTTTTTTAACCTGTCAAGATTCGCTTTTTTGTCCGCGTCAGAACTCCAGGACGCGTAATCTCCATAATCATGGTTTCCTAATACCGAAAACACGCCAAGTGGCGCCTCCAGTTTATTAAAGACATCCATGTATTCTTCCATTTCATCCGCAGTATTATTTACCAGGTCGCCCGTAAAAAGAATGAGATCGGGCTTTTCATTCATTATTTTTTGAATGCCTTTTTGCACGGCAGCCTTATCTGTAAAACTTCCAGAATGGATATCGGAGATCTGGATGATCTTCATTCCTTTAAAAGCGGCAGGCAGGTTATTAAATGCAAGCGGCACTCTCGTGAGCTGGTATTTATATTTATTTCCAAATCCATAAATAAGCGTACCAAACAAACCACCTCCTGCTAGCATACCCGCCCAGGTAAGGAATACAGACCGGTTGATCCGCTCACCCTGTTGCAGTTTTTCGCCTTCGGAGTTTTGAAAAAACAATTTCCCGGCAATCCATTGAAGACCGCGGCGAATATCATCTATTAAAAAAAACAGGGAAGCGATCAGTTTGGCGAAGAATAACCCGGCAATAATGGCGAAAATGGTCGTTCTTACCATTTTTACCTGGTTCTCCATGTGCAGGTAAGGTAGTATCAGCAATATGATGATCGCCGCACCGGAAATGATCCAATAACTATAAAAGAAGATTGACCTGGCCCGCGGAGAAGCAGGAAAAACGACAACTTTCAAAGCCTGAAATACATAAAAATCGATCAGGATCATTACCCCGATCAGCACCCACCAAAAAGGAGAATTTCTCATAATTAAGTTTAAAATTAAACATCGGGAGCAGAAGTATGCTTACTGAAGGCTTATTTTTGCCAGATTGGCTGTAAAATGGGCAAAACTTAATTTTGCGCTCTAAGTTTCAGTCGGCAATTTTACGACGAACATTTAAACATTACCAAGGAGTTTTCGGCAAAATGGCTAGAATAATCGGTGTAGCAAATCAAAAGGGCGGTGTTGGTAAAACAACCACCGCTATCAACCTGGCGGCAAGCTTAGCCGTATTGGAATACAAAACCCTGTTGGTAGATGGTGACCCCCAGGCTAATAGTACCACGGGTGTGGGCTTTGATCTTCATAATATCACACAGAGCTTATACGACTGTATGGTAAATGAGGCCAAGGCAAAAGACGTCATATTAAAAAGCGATATCCCCAATCTGGATCTTCTCCCCTCCCATATTGATTTAGTGGGTGCAGAAATAGAAATGATCAACTATCCCAGTCGGGAGATGGTATTAAAAAACCTGCTGGAAGTAGTGCGGCCTGATTATGACTTTATCATTATCGATTGTTCACCTTCCCTGGGCCTGATCACCGTCAACGCGTTGACGGCATCCGATTCGGTGGTAGTACCTGTACAATGTGAATTTTTTGCCCTGGAAGGTTTGGGAAAATTATTAAATACTATTAAGATCGTACAGAGCCGGCTCAATACGGCACTGATCATCGAAGGCATACTGATGACCATGTATGATGGCAGGCTCCGTCTTTGCAACCAGGTAGTAAGCGAGGTACGCCGCCATTTTGATGAAATGGTTTTTAGTACGATCATTCACCGGAACGCAAGACTTGCCGAAGCGCCCAGTGTAGGCAAACCTGTGATATTATACGACGCCAGCAGCAAGGGCTCCATGAATTACCTGAACCTTGCCAAAGAGATCCTGCAAAAAAACGATATGACCAAGATCCGGCAGGACGAACGGATATTGGAACTCTAAGCGGTCCTATCAACCCGGTCTTTACCCATTTCATGCCGACTCAAACCCGGTTTCGCTCCGTTTATTTTAAAAGGAACTCCAGCTTTACAAACAGCCCTGCAAGAAGGATAATTTACGGGGTAGAATCTTCTGTAAAGCCCGCATTCATCTTCCCGGTTGTTTATCTTAGATTTGCAGGAATGCGCCGGATTTCGAACCAACAAACTTTGGACCCGGAACGAAGAATTAAGTAAGAATCAAGAATAAAAAAATGTCTGCTCCCAAACAAAATAAAGAACTATTAGGCAAGGGTATCCGCTCCCTGCTGCAAAACATCGACTCGGATCTGAAGACCGGCACCGGCCAGTTAAAATCAGCCGTTGTTGAAAATGCGACAGGTATTTCCCGGATCGGGATAGATGAGGTGGAAACAAACCCCAAACAGCCACGAAAAGATTTTGATGAGCAGGCACTGAAGGAGTTGTCTGAATCCATCAAACTGCACGATATCATCCAGCCTATTACTGTTTCCAGGCTCGCTTCGGGCAAGTACCGGCTTATTTCCGGTGAAAGAAGATGGAGAGCAAGCCGGATGGCTGGTCTAAAAGATATTCCCGCATACGTACGCCAGGCTAATGATGCCCAGCTACTCGAACTCGCGTTGTTAGAAAACCTGCAACGGGAGGACCTGAATGCCATGGAAATTTCCCTTAGTTATAAACGGATGATGGAAGAACTGGATTATACCCAGGAGCAGGTAGCGGAAAGAATGGGCAAGGACCGTAGCACGGTGGCCAATTTCATTCGCTTGTTAAAACTGCCACCAGATATACAACTTTCTGTACGCAATGGCGAGCTGAGCATGGGACATGCGCGGGCGCTGGTAAATGTAGACACGATAGACAAACAACTATACATTTACAAAGAGATCAGGGAAAAAGGATTGTCTGTTCGCCAGACAGAAGCCCTTGTACGCAATATGTATAAAGAAGGTGGCGGTGTTAAAAAACCTTCAAAAAGCGCACTCCCACATGCGTACCAGAAAATAGAAGATAACTTAGCCTCTTATTTCAGCACCCGGGTGAAATTAAAACATAGCAGGAATGGCAGCGGCCAGATCATTATCGATTATTATTCACAGGAAGAATTGAACAAAGTATTGCGGCAGATAGATGTCCGGGTCGATTGAAAGAAAATAGCAGATGCGTAAAAACTACTTTTTTTATCTTAAGTCATTTCTGATCCTGTTCGCCTGTCTTCATGCCGGCCATTCTTTTTCACAAACAAAAGAAATACTGGTATCCTCGGATTCGGCAAAAACGGTGACGCAGACAATCGATTCTGTGACAAAAGAAACAAAAAAAGTAAATGTATACAGCCCGAAGAAAGCGGCGCTCCGTTCTGCGGTATTACCAGGATGGGGGCAGGCATATAATAAACGTTATTGGAAAATACCGATTGTATACGCGGCCCTTGGCATCACCGGTTATATATTCGTAGACAATATAAGCACCTACAGGGAGTACAAGTTTGCATATGCGGCAAGAATCAAGGCCTCCAGGGCCGGAGCTACAGCCGCTGACTCAGTAGACTATTTCAAGCTATCATTAGCGCTTCGGGAAAAATTTCAGCCGGAATCTATTCGCGCCGCGAGAGACAAATTCAGACAGTATATCGATTACTCCGTTCTTTTTTTTATCGTTTTCTGGGGACTCAATATTGTAGATGCTACGGTAGACGCGCATCTGAAAGGTTTTGATGTAAGTCCCGATCTTACTTTTCGTATAAAACCGGGCCGGAGTGAAATGGCCGGTACCAATGGCCTGAGTCTTGTACTTGATATCGGCAAAAAAAAATTACCCCTTCGCGCATTACCCCGGCTTTGATTAACTTGCAAGTCTCACCAATCAAATTTCCAATTGATGAATATTGCTCTGATCGGCTATGGGAAAATGGGAAAAGCCATTGAAGAAATAGCATTACAACGCGGACACCAGATCGTTTTAAAGATCGATGAATTCTCGCTCGGTGATTTTACAAAAGAAAATATGGCAAAGGCCGATGTGGCTATCGAATTCACCGGCCCCCACAGCGCTTTAAACAATATTAAAAAAACGCTTGAATTCGGCACCCCCCTGGTATGTGGCTCTACCGGCTGGACGGAAAAGCTGGAAGAGATCAACGAATACAGCCGGAAGCTCGGCGGTAGTTTTTTATACGCCAGTAATTTCAGTGTGGGAGTCAATATCTTTTTTGAGGTCAACAAAAGACTTGCCGCGTTAATGGCCCCGCATCCTTCGTACAGGATCAGTCTCGAAGAGATCCATCATACACAAAAAAAAGATGCCCCCAGTGGCACCGCCATCACACTTGCCGAACAGGTGATGGAGAATATCCCCCGTAAAACCAAATGGGTAAACGAGGAAAGTACAATTGAGAATGACCTGGTCATCCTGAGTAAACGTATCGATCCTGCACCCGGTACGCATGTGGTCCGCTATTCCTCTCCAATCGATGATATAGAGATCATTCATACAGCGCATAACCGTACCGGCTTTGCAACAGGAGCCGTGCTGGCTGCAGAATACATCCACAACAAAAAAGGTATCTTTACGATGAAAGATGTATTAGGGTTATAAAACCTGCAGCCAAACTACCATCGCATGTGCTTCCGACCATTGTTGTTTATTTTATTGCCTGTACTATGCTGCCTGCAAGCGCCGGCACAATCCTTTAATAAAGACAGCCTGGAGCAAATAATCCGCGCCAATAAAACAGATACCAATGCCGTAAAAGCACTGTTGCGGCTATCCGAGCAATACCGCTGGACAAAACCCGATTCAGGCATCTACTACGCGGAACAGGCAATACTGGCCAATAAAGCCAATGGCATCCCCCGTTTGAATGCTTTCGCATGGAATTCTATTGGCTATGCGCAATACATGAAAGCAGATTACACTGCTGCAATCGCCGCTTTCAAAGAGTATTATGTTTTTTCAAAAAAAGCGGGGGATAAGATCAATATGGGATTCGCGCTGAACAATGAAGGCAATATCTATATTGAGCTTGGCGACTATGTGAAAGCGCTTGACAAATACAAAGAAGCCCTGGAAGTGAGGCAGCAAGCCAATGACGCGGGAGGCATCGCCATGAGTTATAACAATATCGGTTTTATTTATAAAGATATTGGCGATTATGAAAAAGCGCTTGGTAATTTTCTTTACGCGTTGCGGGAGTATGAACGGCTGGATGATAAAAAAGCAATTGCCAAGACACATAATTTTATTGGCATTGTATACGGAAGGAAAAAAGAATTTGCAAAAGCCATCGATCACCTGCAGAAAGGAATAGCTATCCAGCAGGCGACAAATGATCTGCCCGAACTTGCGATCAGTCACCAGACATTAGCTTCTATCTACACGGAACAGCATCTGTATGACAAAGCGGTATCTTCACTGCAAGCAGCCATGCATATTTATGAAAGTTCAGGCGATTCACGGCAGATCGCCCTGGTAAATGATGATATGGGTGCTATTTACCTGCAAAAAAATCTTTTTGATTCTGCTGCCTGGCATTATTCAA
Organism: uncultured Terrimonas sp.; assembly: GCA_964528095.1. Taxonomy (GTDB): domain Bacteria; phylum Bacteroidota; class Bacteroidia; order Chitinophagales; family Chitinophagaceae; genus CAZGSG01. The sequence continues at coordinate 468 of CAZGSG010000125.1, read as the reverse complement.
AAGCCATTAGCATCAATACAGGCATCGGCAACAAAAGAAATATCGCCGCGTCCTGGCTGGGGCTGGCAAAAGCTTCTATCAAACAAAACAATGCGGTGAAGGCAAAGAATGCGCTCGACAGCGCATATGCCGTTATCCAAACCACTAACCGCAAAGATGATCTCAAAAAATACTACGAAACGGCAGCTGATTATTATGGTTCAACAGGCAATGGTATGCTCGCATTCGAAATGCAGAAAAAATACGCGGCCATTAATGACACATTGCTCAATGAGCAGAATGTAAAGGCCATTGCCGATATGGAAGTAAAATATGAAACGGAGAAAAAAGAACAGGAGATAAAATTACAGCGATCTGAAATATCCAGGAAGAACATTGTGATCTGGGCTATTGTAGCTTTATTATTATTGACGCTGCTGCTTGCTGTTTCCTTTTATCGTCGTTACAGGCTCAAACAACAGTCCCGTA
>CAZGSG010000124.1:0-15515 GCA_964528095.1 uncultured Terrimonas sp. | reverse complement strand
TAATGCAAAGTTTATAAAGAATGCCGGCGGTACGACCTCTCATGAAATGGGTACCGCCAGTTCTACCATTACGCAAAAAGAATTTGGCGGGGCTGTTGTTTACTGGAGACTGGATATCCTGAACTTTAAGGCTATTAAAGCAAAATACCGGCTAGACGTGCACGTGATGCAGGTAAAAGATGGACAGGAGTCGCTGAGTTATAAAAATGAAATGTTTATTCCTACCAGGAATGGCTGGCAGTTCCTGTACTCCGAATTTAATGAGGGAAGTTATATAATCTATGTTCGTGACCAGGACCATCCAGAGGATGTGTATAGTAAAGTGAAATTTATTGTACCTGCTAAACCTAAAGTGGATTATAAAAATAACTCTACACTGGTTGTATGTAAATCGGTGGATGATGACTGGAATGCTGTAGGAGCGAGTGCAAAGGTAAAAGCGGGAGAGTGTATGAACTTTTTATATAAGGCCAAAGACCGGGTGGGTTTTAGTGTACTGATCTGGAATGTGGTGAAGCTGAATGCGGAGGGTAATGAAGATTATGTTACACACCTGACACAGGGTACAGAGGGAAAACCTTTCAGGTATCTTGCTACCACCGAAGGAGTATGTGCGTTTGCAACTCCTGGAAAATACCGGGTATATCTTTTTGAGAAAGACAGCTATGATACAGGAATACAAAGGGGGGATGACAGTAATTTTTTGGGTAAAACGGAGATCACTGTTTATTGATTGGCTACAGGATTAGAATAGATCCTATCTTTTTGTTAGGGGTGGCGGTTGGTTCATTGTTTTTTTAACACGGAAACACGGAAGAATTTGATTCTGATGACTGCATGGAACTTTATTATTGTTCTTTCTGTAAACCAACGTTTAAGAATGGAGGCACGGAATTGGCAGGGATTGATTATTTAGCGCTGGCTGTATACTGAGGCCTGGGATGACAGTGCGGCAAGTGAAAAGGAACACGATAATGGTGTACGGTCGAGTTTTTATGCATTTGCCTGAAATGTTTTGGTAGTCACGAATATTTATTAAATATTTACAGTAAATATTATGTCCTACATAAACATATATAAACTGCTTCCGTTTTTATTCCTCCTGGCATGGAAATCGGATACTCCAGGGAACTCATCCAAAGCAGTTGGTAATGATCAGCGAAAGATTGTTCCAGGTGTGATCATTACCCTGGATGATAATAGCGTGCAAGAATGGATATTGGCCGATTCTTTATTACAGCCACAACGCTGGCGGGCTACTTTTTTTGTTTCTAAGTTCCAACAACTGGACAAAGCTAAACGGTTGCAGCTTCTTCAGCTACAGCAGCGAGGGCATGAACTGGGTTTTCATGGCGATAATCATATTGCGGCAGTACCGTATATCGAGGCGAATGCTGCTGAAAAATATATTGCCAATGAATTATCACAGGTGGATACCATGAAAAAAGCGGGAATGCATGTACGTTCCTTTGCCTATCCCTCGGGATCAAGAAGCCTGCTTACGGATAGCCTGCTGTTTACAAAATTTTCTACTTTACGCGGGGTGACCAATAAAGAAAAAGCGGCGAAGGACCTGAGTTGTTTTTTTAATGGAAAATTGCTGGTGGATGGTATTGGCATGGAACAGAATTATAAATACTTTTCACTCGAATACCTGCAAAGTTTGCTTGACTATGCAAGAAAAAACAATACCATTCTGGTGGTTTATGGCCATAAGCCGGTAGCAACAGCAAACCCTGAAAAACATGAAGTGGAATATTCCACCCTCGAATTCATTTGCAAGTATGTGAACCGGTATAAGATGAAATTTTATACCATGAGCGACCTGGTAACGCTTACCTCAATAAAAAAATAATGCTGACTAAAGATACACTCAAAGGAAATTGGGCTACCCTTTTATTACCGATCAATGAAGATCAATCGATCAATACATCCAGCCTGGAAGCAGAGATCGATTACCTGGTAGCCGCAGGGGTTGATGGCATCTATTCAAATGGTACTGCCGGTGAATTTCATAACCAGACTGAACAGGAGTTTGACTTGGTGAACGAACTACTTGCTGCCAAATGTAAAAATGCGGAAATGAAATTCCAGGTAGGCGCATCACATCCTTCCCCGGTCATTTCACTCGAAAGAGTAAAACGTGCCGTGCACTTACATCCCGATGCCATACAGGTAATATTACCCGACTGGGTAAAAACAACCGCGGATGAACAAATAGATTTTCTCCGGCAGATAGCCGTAGTAGCGAGAGGCATTCCATTGGTATTGTATAATCCCCCGCATGCGAAGACTGTTCTTACGCCGGTGGAGTACCTGCCATTCAAAAAAGAAATCCCATCGCTTATCGGTATTAAAGTACTGAGCGGTGATGATACATGGGTGGAAGAAATGAAAGTCTACGCCGCGCATTTATCCATTTTCGTACCGGGCCACATGCTGGCAACAGGGGTAAAAAATAAAATAGCCGGGGGCGCTTATTCCAATGTTGCCTGTATCAATCCCGGTGCAGCGCAGGATTGGTGGAATTTGATGAGCACCGATCAGCAGCGCGCGCTTGATATCGAAAACAGGATACAGGATTTTTTCAGGCAGTGTATCAGTCCTTATCAACAGCAGGGATATTCCAATCCGGCCCTTGATAAATTTCTTGCTGCAGTGGGAGGGTGGTCGAATATTGGAACAAGACTACGATGGCCTTATCGCTGGATTCCAGGTTCGGAAGTAGATGCTGCCAGAAAGATAGCCAGGAAAATGATCCCTGAATTTTTTCCTTAAGTCTCCTCCAAACCGGCAATGCCTGCATTGCTGTTAGTGCACGATGAAAGAGAGCAGTTGACCATGGACGTTTATTAAACTTATTTGTTTTTGATCTTTAATGCGAAAAGACTCCAGGTGGCAAGCAGCATTGCTACAGCCGCTACCTGGTATACAATGGCAAGGCTTATATTGGCATCTTTCAGGGCACCGCCAACATATACCATTACACCACCAACTATGGTACTCAGGAAATTGAGAAAGCCGTACGCTGTTGCGATATATCGTTGCGCGGAAACCTGTCGCAGAATAGGCATAAGATTGGCATCATTGAACCCTCTTGCTAGTCCAAATATTAACATGGCTACAATGGCTATTGTAAATACCTGCGTGGAAGCCAGCAGGAAAAGAAAAGGAGCGCCCAACGAAAAGCCAATGATCACTATATAGAGCCGGCCTTTTTTATTCCTGCTTACCCAACGATCGGCCAGTATGCCGCCAATAATAACGCCGATAAAAGAACCGATTTGTATATAACCCGTAGCAGAGATACCGGCTTCGCCGAGATTTAATTTAAAATGATCTTTCAGGAAAGTCGGAAGCCAGCCATATACCAGCCAGTTCACAATACCCAGTACAGCGAAATAAAACAGGAGTATGCTAAAAGCTGTTTGACTAAACAATACCTTCAACGAATTTAACAGGCTGAATTCATTCGTACTCACCGTTTCTTCCGCCGGCGGTTCTTTTTCCGCGTCTTTTAAGATCTTTAATAAAATGAGCGAGTACACGATACCGAATATTCCGAATACATGAAAACCAGAACGCCAGCCCCAGGCTTCGGCAATAAATCCGCCGATGCCACCGATGGCCAGTCCTGTATAAAGTCCGCTCATATGAATACCGGTTGCCAGTGAACGGGTTTTACCTCTATGATAATCCGTGATCAATGCAAGCGCTGCAGGTATATAACAGGCTTCGCTGATGCCCATGAACAAACGGGCTATCAGCATCTCGGTAAATGAATGCGCGTAACCCGTCCATAATGTAACAACAGACCAGACGAACACGCTGAAGACGATCACTTTTTTACGGCTGTATTTATCGGCAAAAAAACCACCGAGGGGACTAAACAAACCATACGACCATAAAAAGACAGAAGTAAGTAATCCGAACTGCGCATCGGTAAGAGAGAAGTCGGCAACGATCGGATCACGCATGGAAGTAAGCAGGATGCGATCCAGGTAGTTCAGAAAGGCCACCACCCAAAGCATCGCTACCAGGGCCCAGGGATAAATGGATGAGCCTGTTGCCGGTCTTTTCATATGCAAATTCGTTTTAGTGCTTATGTAGGACATAAAGATAGGCGCTTCGGGCTAACAATTCTATTTTTTGTCTTAAATTAATACCCCTATTTAGAGAATGAGGCAAGCAGTATAAAGCTATTTGTACTACATTTAATTAAAATATCGTAACAGCGTATGATTAAATCGGATCTTTCAACAGACCTCAAAAAAATTGATCAGAAAACAATGGCCGATGTAGTAGAAGTCCAGTTGCGGGATTATCTGCGAAAAAAACTATTCAAACCCGGTGATGCGTTGCCAAGCGAACAACAGCTGGCAGAATCATTGGGTGTTAGCCGCAACGTGGTACGTGAAGCATTGAGCCGGTTACGGATGCTGGGCATTGTGGAAACAAGAAAAAAAAGAGGGATGTTGCTTTCCCGTCCTGATATTTTAGGTTCGATGGAGCGGGTACTTGATCCGGTGATCATGGATAGCAATACACTGCAGGATTTGTTCGAATTAAGGCTTACACTCGAAGTCGGTCTCGCCGATATTCTTTATAAACGCAAAACAAAAGCAGATGTGGAAGAGTTGGAAGCAATCGCCTTCCGTCAACAATCCACCGTGGGCAAGCCGGCTTTCCGGATTAAACACGAAATTGCTTTTCATGGTAAACTCTACCAGATGACAGGCAACGATACCATGCAACGTTTTCAGACCATGCTGCTCCCGATCTTTGGTTATGTGATGCAACTGGAAAAAGAATATACTCCCGCTGCAGTGTCGCATATGGACCTGGTAGACCTGCTAAAACATGGTAATAAAGAGAAATTCCGCCAGGGAATGCTGCAACATTTGAAACATAGTTTTGACCAGATAAAATAATAGATTTCACACAGCGTATTGTAGAATAGCTTTTCTGTTTCGATTAATATCAATTGAGTTTTGTTGTAGAGATTGAAGAATTGTTCTTCTTATCCCTGCATCACTAACACCGCAACGGGTTTCACACAGAGCTAAGGAGTAAATGAGTGAAGGAAGCTACATTATATTTATACAATTATTATTTATTGTACATGTGAGCTAAGGAGCGTTTTCACGCAGTGAAAAGACTCCTTAGCTCTTTATTTCAACCGATAATAAAAGCATAAATAGCAGTCTGTTCCTTCACTCATTTACTCCTTAGCTCTGTGTGAAATCTGCTGCAAAGAGCTAAGCTCTTCGAATATATATAGCATGCTATTAAATGATGCAATTACAAATACAACGCGATATCGTAATACAATGACAGCAACTCCCCGGCTCTCTATTTGCGTTTCAGCATGCGCTGAATATATCCTTCGTTCTTCACATCGCTTAATCGCTCCTTATTAAATGTTTCGTAGTGAGCTTTGATGAATGCTGTTAGCGGGGTAGCGATAAAAGCCCCCATGATACCAAAGGCTGTAGACATCAGGATGATCATCAGCAGAATGGACACCGGGTGAATCTTCATGGTAGTGGAACGTATACGGGGAATAATGAAATCACCAATGATCTCGTCGAGCAAAATATAAAAACCCGCTACCCAAAGGGCCGTAGTTGGCGATATCGAAAAAGCCAGCAGGATAGGAGGTACAGACATGATGTAAAAGCCCAATCGCGGGATTAACTCAGCGAAAAAAGTCACGCCAGCCCATACCCATACACCGGGAATGTCCATAAAATATAAAAAGAACCAAACGATTACCGCGCGGATCAGGCCGGCTATCACATTGGACCACATCCAGCCGATCGTCATGGTTGATGCCTCTGCAAATGCTTCAGCTATCTTTTCGCGTTTTCGTTCCGGGAAAAATGAAAGATAGAGATCGAGTAAGGGCGCGGGATTTAGCAGCATATAGATCACCAGGCAGAAAAAGAAAATGATCAGCAACAGTACCTGTCCTACTGAAAGAAAATATTGTGCAATGCCCATGAACAGTTTGGGGGCCGAAGGCAGCTCTGATGTGGCAGGCGCCGCTGTTGGCGTTGTGGTATGTCCTGTTGCACTGCCCAGCCAGTCTGATAAGCGCTGGTCAAGATGTTCAATATATGTTGGGAGACTTGTGGCCAGCAATTTTACCTGTGTCACGATCTTGGGAACGACCATCCAGCCGATGGCACCCAAAAAAACTAATACACCAAAAAAAACGACCAGCGCCGCCAGTGTCCGTTTCCATCCCTTTGATTCAAGCCAGGTCACGGGTGCATTCAATACAATCGCCATCACCACTGCAAAAAAGAACAGGAGCAAGACCTGCAATACCAGGTGCGCAAACCAGATTGCCACTACGAGTGCTGCCGCAATATATAATAGCCGTTCGGGTTTGTTCAATTTTGCTTCCATAGTTCAACGCATGGTAAATTACCGATTTAATTCCGCAACCAACAAACTGTTATCAAATGATCATTTTTTTATGATGAAAAAATGACCGGTAGAATATGTTTAGGTTAATGATCAGTCCATATTATTTACATAACATATGACCTGTACTATTGCAAAAATATAGCCCCTGGCAAAGATCAAAACCGGGTAGATATTTATTCCCGCATTCAAAAAATAATAATGAAAAAAATAGCGCTCGGCCTGTTATTCATACTATTGACAATAGTTCAAACCAACGGTCAGAAAGGAAATAATAAGAACGTAAGTACTAAAAGACCTAAAAACATCATCCTGATGATAGGTGATGGTATGGGCGCAGCACAGATCTATGCAGGGCTGACTGCCAACAAAGGTCACCTGCAACTTGAACGCTGTCCATTCGTTGGGTTTCATTTTAATCAATCGGCAGACAATTATGTGACTGATTCAGGAGCTGGCGCCACGGCGTTCTCCATTGGGCAAAAAACATACAATGGTGGTATTGGTGTTGATCAAACCAGGGTAGCGCATCCAACGATACTCGAGATAGCGGAAAAAAACAAACTGGCAACCGGCCTGGTGGTTTCCTGTTCCATCACTCATGCCACACCGGCCGCCTTTATCGCTCATCAGCCATCAAGAAGTATGGTGGAGGATATTGCACAGGATTTTTTGAAAACAGATATCGACGTGTTCATCGGAGGTGGTAAAAATCATTTTGCTAAAAGAAAAGATGGCAGGAACCTGTTGGATAGCCTGAGAGCAAATGGTTACCAGGTGTTGGACACCCTTTCGGATATTGTAAAAGTCAGGTCGGGTAAACTGGCGGGATTTATTGCCAGTGAAGAGCCGCCAAAAATGGCTGAAGGCAGGGGAGAGCAGTTACTGCAATCCACGCAAACGGCTTTGTCTGTACTCACAAAAAATAAGAAAGGATTTTTTATGATGGTAGAAGGATCACAGATAGATTGGGGCGGTCACGCAAATGATGGAGATTATATTATAAAAGAAATGCTGGATTTTGATCAGACAATTGGCGCTGTACTTGATTTTGCTGAAAAAGATGGCAATACACTTGTTATCATTACGGCTGATCACGAAACCGGCGGCCTGGCATTGACCGGCGGTGATATGCAGCAGGGAAAAGCAGAAATGAAATTTACGACCACCGGTCATACCGGTATTATGATCCCTGTATTTGCTTATGGTCCCGGCGCTATAAATTTCGCCGGCATGTACCAGAATACGGCCATCTTTACAAAAATGCTTGCTGCTTTTGGTTTTTCTGCTGACTAATTAGTGTTTGTCATATATAGTAGGACTGTTTTGTAATATACTTTTGTAAAACGGTGAAATAATTTTGTTATCAATAAATCTGTTATGAAAAATTTAGGTTGTCTTATTATTGGTTTATTGCTGCTGAATGCAGTTGTTGGTCAGAACCGCAAAACGGAGAATGTTGTGATTGTAACACTTGATGGAATGCGCTGGCAGGAGATATTTGGGGGTGTTGATCCAGCCCTGTTAAACGATAGTGTTTTTAACCGTGATAAGAAAGGGTTGACTGAAAAGTTCTGGTCTGAGAATAAAGAAGAACGCAGGGCGAAATTATTCCCCTTTCTTTGGAATGTCATTGCAAAAAAAGGTCAGCTCTATGGTAACCGGGCATATGGGAATAAAATAGATAATGCCAACCCTTACTGGTTTTCTTACCCCGGCTACAATGAAATTTTCACGGGCTACCCCGATACCGCGGTTAATTCCAATGATAAGATACTCAACCCAAATACGAATGTGCTGGAGTTTATTGAACGCCAGCAGGGCTATGCGGGTAAGGTGGCTGTGTTTGCTACCTGGGATGTATTTCCTTATATTTTTAATACCAAACGAAGCGCTGTATATGTGAATGCCGATGCCGATACGCTGAAGTTTAATAACGAGAAACTTCAGCTTATCAACGATATCCAGTTCCTTACCACCCGCCCGATCGGGGTGCGCCCGGATGTACTCACTTATATCGCAGGCAGGGAATACCTCAAGGCGTATAAGCCTAAAGTCTTATACATCGCGTTTGACGAGACAGATGATTTTGCACATGGAGGAATGTATGATCAGTATATCGGAAGTGCCTATGCGCAGGATAAAATGATCGCCGATCTGTGGAATACGTTGCAGTCGATACCGCAGTACCGGGACAAAACAACCCTGCTGATCACCTGTGATCATGGCAGGGGAGATAAAATAAAATCAACCTGGAAAGATCATGGTACAAAGATCGAAGATGCGCATGAAATATGGATGGCTGCAATAGGCCCTGATACTGCTCCGGCAGGAGAGATCAAAACTTCTTCGCAATTGTACCAGAAACAGATCGCGGCGACAATAGCGCAGCTATTGGGACTTAACTTTACAGCAAATCATCCTGTAGCTGAGCCAATCAGCAATGTTTATAAAAAATAAGCAATGGACAACGCAAAGATCAATTCTATTGTTGATGGCATCTTTCAGTTATATGAACAATATGGCGCCGATGAGTATGCCGGAGAAAAAGTTTCGCAACTCGAACATATGTACCAGGCTGCCCGCTTTGCGATGGAAGAAGGGTATGATGATGAAGTTGTACTGGCCGCTTTTCTGCATGATATGGGGCATTTGATCCCTTTGCAGGATGAAACGGAGTCGATGGATGGTTATGGCATGAAGGACCATGAAAAGGTTGGCGCTGACTATTTGCGCAGACTTGGCTTTGGTGAGAGACTTTGTAAATTGATCGCCTCGCATGTAAATGCGAAAAGATACCTGACGGCTACGGATAGCGGTTATTATGAAGCGTTGTCCGAAGCCAGCAAAAGAACGCTTGCGTTCCAGGGTGGTAAAATGGATGCCGAAGAAGCCCGTTTATTCGAAGAAGATCCTTTATTTGATCTCTATATCAAAATGCGACGCTGGGATGAAGCTGCCAAAATCGAAGGCCAGCCGGTACCCGGCATAGCTATCTTTCGCGAAAAAACCATTCTCTATCTTGTAAGGCTGCAAACTTAAAATAAGTTCCCGGGTTCAGTGTTCAGGGTTTAAATCCTAAAGTCAGGGAGTTTTTTATAATGGACCTGTTGAATAGCAGAACGCTAAACCCTGAACCCTGAACTCTAAACCAGGAACTTTTCAGTGTACAATAGTTTCCAGCCAAACCCTGAACGCATGCATAGACTCAAACGCCTTATCGGGTTGTAATGGTATTAACTGATCGGCAGTATGCGTACCATTGGTAACACAGCAGCTATACAGGCAACCTGCCAGCGCACCCGACTGTATATCGGAAGGAGTATCGCCAATGTTTATTACGGCTGTCGGGTTACTGATCCCCAGTTGCGACATGGCTTTGCGGATCATATCCGGTTGTGGTCTTCCGTGTTTTACTTCGTCGCTTGCAATAGAAGCCTGTATGATGGTGTTGCCATTACCTGTGTAAGCTGAATCAAGCCCTTCCAGCCAGCCAAGCTTATCCAGTATTATATTCGTGACTTTGCGGTAAAAACCTGTTGTCAGTGCTATTTTTATCTGGCGTTCTTTTAAAAAAGCGAATAATTCAAGGCAGCCTTCGGTTGGATAGATCGCTGTGTTTTCATAATGTGTTTCCAGTATCTGGCGAAAGATGGAATACGAGTTTTCAACATTGGCCAGCCAGTCAGCATTTTTTGATCCTATCTGGCGTTCCCAATACACTTCAAATACATGGCGTTTGGCCCAGCCCTGCACGGCCAGTATTTCTTCATCAGACATTTTCAGTTTTGTTTCCCAGGCAGCCCTGGTAAAACACATTTCCACTTCGTGTTTATCAACGATTGTAGTACCAGCCATATCACAGATCACCAATTCAATAGAAGATTGTTTCATTAATGATTATTTTAAAAAAGTTCCTGAATATGTTCTTCTGCCAGGCCGGCACTGGCTGTCATACCTTTGCCCCCGATAGCTGTAATGATACGTATGTTGGGACGCACTTCTTTTTTGAAGAGATCATGGCTTTTGCTTTGTGCATAATAACCATTCCAACTGCTGGCGATCTCCCAGCTGGGAAAATTGAAGATCCGTTTGGCTTCATCCAGCATGATCTTATTGATCAGATGATTTATTTCATAACCCAGTTGGTCCTGTTCCCTCGCATCGGCATATTCATGCGAATCGCCTACGATGATACTTCCATCCAAAGACTGTTTGAAAAGAATATGAATGCCCCATTGCCTGAATAGTTCATTTGTTTCTTCTGTTTTGATACTGGTAAAAGACGGACATTCCTTAAAACTCTCATATCGCCTGATGCTAAGTCCTGTCAGTATTGAACCACTTAACGTGTAATTTTCCTGGGGAACGGTTTTCATCATCTGCAGTTTTGAAACCTCTATATCACTGTCATAAAAACTTAAAGGGAAGAGGTGCCGGAAATCTCTGCCATTGCAAATGATTACCTGGTCGCTGGAATAGGTATTACCAGCACTATCTTCGGCAATACAACGGCCGTTGACCTGGTCGCAATGATTTATCAATGTGCCAGGTTGATAATGCAGATGAAGCTGTTCCTGCATATAAGCGATAAGCCGGTGGATCATCACAGATGGCTCTACTGTAATTTCTTCCGGGAAAAACAGACCGCCCCTGCAATAACTGGCTTGCAGACCGGGGTATTTATCCAGGCATTCTTCCGCAGTAAATAGCTGGGAGGTATAGTCATTCTGCCTGTTTATATCAGCGAGTTCATGAAGCAGGCGCAGTTCCGTTTCGTCAGAAGCTATATATATACTACCGTTCTGTCTTACACTGATGTCGAACTGTGCCTGCAGATCTTTATAAATCTGCAGACTTTTTCTTCCATAGCCCTGCCATTTTTCCTGACTCATACCGGAAGGCACTACCTGCCCGAAATTGCGCACAGTCGCTTCCATGGGTTGCAGGTCCTTTTCTACTAACAATACCCGCAGGTTTTTCCTGCAGGCATGATAAGCATGAAAGCTGCCCAATACACCAGCTCCGATAATTATAAGGTCAAAATCCTGTTTACTCATGAATATTCATTATTAGGGATGTGCAGATTTGTATTTGTAGGTAATATAGCACCAGGAAATAATGATGCATGCCAGCCCGGCAATGCCAAGGATAAAACTCACCTGCAGGAAATAGTTCAGCCAGTTGGTATGCGCGTTAAAAAGTTCTTTATTGAAAATGATAAAACAACTGCCCAGGTAACCGATCGCGTCCATAAAATAAAAAAGAAACCCGGTATTGCCTTTTATTTTAAAACTTGAAATAAACCGGTCGATAAAAAGACACTGCAGTGTGTTATAACAAATGTACAATCCGATAGTATAAAGTACCAGGTTGATCACAGGATCGGCTATGCCCTGCCGGAGAAACCAGGCTGCCAGTAATACAATAACCAGTCCCGCTGCGATCGCCATGTGATGTGCAAGAATACTTTTATAATGATTTTTAAAACCGGTCAGTAGAAGAAGTAGTCCAAGTACTGATAATGCGGCTACTGTTTCCATCTGGGCAAATATAGCGGGATTAAAACCCGGCTTCAGGCTTCTTAGTATCTCAACAGCATAGTTATCCTTTACATCCCGCAATATCGTTAGTAAAAGATTCAGACCGGTAATGGCCAACAACCCCAGCAGGTAATTGGATAAAAGCGCTATCCGTTCTTTTCCGTTCAGCGGTGTGCGTGCCCCACGACTCATCTTTTCTTCATTGGTGGGCGGAGGTATTTTTTTGAGCATCCATACTGCCAGCAACAGCAGCGGCACATAGATAAGTCCCACAATAAAAGGCATATAGATTTCCTGTACATTCCAGTTTTCTATAGAGAAACGTCCCAGGCTTTTTGCAATTCCGGAACTGAAAATAAAATTGGTGCTTAATATCAGCGCAAGCAGATCGGTGAATTTTCTTCCTTCGATATAGCTGAACACAAAGCCCCAGATCAATCCAAGGGATAGACCATTCATAAACATAAAAAATACATTGAACGGACTGGGTACAATAGCTAATAATAAAAGACTGAGATGCGCGGAACCTAACAGTACCAGGATATGTTTGGTTCTGTTGGCAGGATCCAGTTCCGCTATCAGTTTGATGCCGGCAAATTTGGCAACCATGTATCCAACCACCTGCGCAATGATCAACGCTGACTTAAACGAAATGCCCAGGGCCATTTGTCCGTCAAACGTAGCAGCGCTGATCGCTTTGCGAAATCCATACATACAAAAATAAGTGGTAAACGTTGCGAAGGCAGCAATCAATACCGTGCTCCATCTGAAAGACCTGATGACAGGATTGACGTTGGTGGTAATTAACATGCCCGTGTAATTTATTATAGGATGTTAATACGCGGACGAAGCCAAGATTAAGTTTAAATTAAAAATTCAAAATTAAAAATTAAAAAATAGTCTCTGGTAACAGAGGCAGGTTTTATATTTTGAACTTTCCTGAATTGTTTAATACAACAGTAACCTTTTGTTAATGATTTCGTCATAAGAAGAATAGATATTTCTTTCAAAGGTTTAAAAATCAAAAAAGCAGAGACGGTATCTATTACCGGAGACTATTTTTGCATTTTGATTTTTGAATTCCCTGAATTTCTTTTAAAGGTTTAAAAAATCAAAACGCAAAGACGGTTTCTGTTACCAGAGGCTATTTTTTATTTTTTAATTTTGAATTTTTAATTCCCCAAAGGCTGTTTAATACAACGGTAACCTCCCCTTAACAATTCCTTCATACAGCAGAGAAACCTTTGCCACAAATATTAACTGCTATGAGAAGAAGAACGGGTATCGTTTTTATATTCGCTTTATTCATGTTTTGCCAGACTGATCTTTCGGCGCAATCCATGAAGATCACGGAATTTCTATATGATGGGCTTGATAAAGAGTTCATTGAATTTACCAATACCGGCAGTACGCCGGTGGATATGACCGGCTGGAGTTTTGATGATGATTCGCGTGCGCCTAATACGGTGATCCTGTCTGCCTTTGGGATCGTGCAGCCCGGTGAATCGGTCATACTTGCAGAAAACAATGTGGCTGATTTTCGTACGGCCTGGGGTTTATGTGATAATGTGAAAGTGATCGGTAATCTCGGTACTAATCTAGGACGCGCAGATGAGATCAATTTATTTGATGCTTCCGGTGTATTGGCAGATCGTCTTACTTATGGCGACCAGGTTTTTCCCGGTACGATCCGTACAACAGGTAAGAGCGGGTATGTAAGTGCTGCAGGCCTCGGCAATAATATGATCAGTGAATGGGTATTGGCTGCAGTAGGTGATGGTGAAAACTCCATCGCATCCCTCAAAGGAGATATCGGCAGCCCGGGAAGATCAACCCGTGCCCTGGTCGTTTATACGCCCTGTCCTCCGGGCGTAATGCGGATTACTGAATTTATATATGATGGTGCAAACCTCGAGTTCATCGAGTTTACCAATACAGGAACTACTTCCGTGAATATGAATGGCTATAGTTTTGATGATAACTCACGCTTGCCGGGATCGGTCGATCTTAGCGGTTTTGGTATCGTGGCCGCGGGCGAATCTGTGATACTTACTGAAAATACAGTTGCTGCTTTTCGTAGCGTATGGGGTTTATGTAACGGGGTTAAGATCATCGGCGGACTGACACAAAATCTTTCAAGAGCGGACGAGATCAATCTTTATGACGGTGCCGGAATATTGGTTGACCGTTTAACCTATGGAGACCAGGCATTTCCCGGAACAATCAGGGCGCAGGGTAAAAGCGGCTGGGTAAATGCAGCAGGCCTGGGAACAAACACGATTGCCAACTGGACACTTTCAGCCGTTGCTGACGCGGAAGGCTCGGTGAGTGTGGCAGGTAATGATGTAGGAAGTCCCGGCAAAAGCACCCGCGCAATGGTTGCTTATACAGCTTGCTCCGTTGTAGTTGGAGCGCCTGTAATCAACATCAATGTAGTGGCAACGGCAAACAGTATCGATGGTGGTATCGCCGTTCCTCCTTCCAGCCCTTTTGCGACCAGCGGTGTGATCAACAGTACCGCGGATCCTGTGAGTACGCAGGGTATCGACTTCACGGTCAGTGATGATATGACGCCGGTTGGTAATTTAACGGTTACTGTATCAAGCAGCAATACCACCGTAGTGCCATTGGCAAACCTTGTTCTTTCAGGAACCGGTGCCGCAAGAAATCTTCGTATCACCGGTGCTGCGGTGGGGTATGCGATCATTAAGGTCATTGTAAATGATGGCACCTATAATAGTGAATATGTCATCAATTATGCCGCATCAGCCGCGTCTTCGGTTTCGGGACAGTGGCTTACGGGCATCTCCGACGCGTCTGCGGCAATAGCACTCGATAATGAGTATATGGTGATCGCAAACGATGAATCCAACCTTTTATATGTATATGATCGGGCAGCTTCAGGATTACCGGTAAAGACATTTGATTTTAACACAGCCAATATACTCGGTCTTACAGATGGCAGTACAGGCAGTTGGAAAGAACTGGATCTGGAAGGCGCTGTAAGGAGTATCGCGTATCCAGGAAGGACCTACTGGATGGGGTCAATGAGTAATAGCAGCAGTTTTAATGATAAACCAAACCGCGATCGCGTCATGGCGATTAATATCAATGGGACCGGTGCAGCTACTACCATGACCAACGCCGGTCATTACGCGGGTCTTCGCGGCCAGCTCATTAGCTGGGGAGATTTGCATGGCTATAATTTTACAGCAAGCGCCGCTGAAGGAAAAGATCCTAAAACGATTGATGGATTTAATTCAGAAGGTATTGTATTTGGCCCGGATAATACAACTTTATACATTGGCTTCAGGGCACCCTTTGTGCCAGTAGGAACCCGCACGAAAGCGGTGATCGCGCCTGTTCAGAATTTTGAAGCATGGTTCAATAACGGATCCCCGGCTGGTAATCCTGTTATAGCAGCCCCGATAGAACTTGACCTTGGAGGTCGTGGTATCCGGGATATGATCCGGTTGTCGAACGGCAACTATATCATCATCGCAGGCAGCTATGATGAAACTTCCATACCTGCTGTTTTCC
>CAZGSG010000123.1:0-15582 GCA_964528095.1 uncultured Terrimonas sp. | reverse complement strand
TGATCTGCGCAAATAAGGAGACTGGTAAAAGCAGGAGAAGGGCAAACCATTTCATGGGTAAATTTTTCTGAAAAATAGTTTAGCCGCACAAATACTACCATACCCTTCGCAGGGTATATCAGGATGCGGGCATAAAAAAACCATGGATAGGTCCATGGTTTTTTATTACTTAGGCAAAGCGCTTGTTAGCCTTCCGCGAAATATTTATGGAAATAAGGGATTGTTTCAATTCCCTTATAATAGTTCTCAATATTATATTTTTCATTTGGGCTATGCAGGTTGTCGGTATCCAGCCCAAAACCCATAAAAATGATCTTGATGCCAAGTTCTTTTTCCAGGATAGAGCAGATCGGGATACTACCACCACCGCGCAAGGGTATAGGCGCCTTACCAAACGTAGTTTCAATCGCCCTGGACGCCGCTTTATAGCCTTTACTGTCGATCGGTGTCATATAAGGCTCTCCACCATGGTGTAATTCCGCTTTTACTGTTACCGACTTTGGAGCAATGGTTTTAAAATAGTTCAGCAGTTTCTCAGTGATTTTCTCGGATGACTGGTTAGGAACCAATCTTGCGGAGATCTTTGCAAATGCTTTGGAAGGCAATACTGTTTTTGCTCCTTCGCCTGTGTAACCACCCCAGATGCCATTTACTTCTATGGTTGGGCGGATACCCGTTCTTTCAAAAGTGCTGAACCCTTTTTCACCCCATAATTCTTTTACGCCTAATTCATCCTTATATTCTTTTTCATCATAGGGCGCTTTATTTAATAGTGCTCTTTCTTCAGTTGTTGCTTCCACCACATCATCATAAAAACCTGGTATGGTGATATGATTGTTTTCATCATGACAACTGGCGATCATTTTTGCGAGGATCGTAATAGGATTGGCCACAGCCCCCCCATAAGTACCACTATGCAGATCACGGTTGGCGCCAGTCACCTCTACTTCAATATAGCTCAGCCCACGCACTCCTGTATCAAGAGAAGGATTATCGATGCTCAGCAAGGCCGTATCGCTGATCAGTATTACATCTGCTTTCAGTAGCGCTTTATTGGCGGCAACGAACTTACCAAGGTTAGGAGAACCTACTTCTTCTTCTCCTTCAATCAGGAATTTGATATTGGAACTGAGTGTATTTGTTTTTACCAGCGTTTCCAATGCCTTTACATGCATATAGAATTGTCCTTTATCATCAGCAGAACCGCGGGCGTATACTTTTCCGTCTTTTATCACCGGCTCAAAAGGGCCGCTATGCCACAACTCCAACGGTTCAGCAGGCTGTACATCATAATGCCCATATACAAGTACGGTCGGTTTAGAAGGGTCTATTATCTTTTCCCCATATACCACAGGATGTCCATCTGTTTTCATCACTTCGGCTCTATCACATCCGGCATCTGCCAGGCTTTTCTTTACAGCTTCTGCACATTTCAGCATGTCCGCCTTGTGTTCGCTCTTGGCACTGATAGAAGGTATACGAAGCAGGTCTATCATTTCATTTAAAAAACGCTCCTTGTTTTTTTCCTGGTAATCTTTCCAAACCTGTGACATAAATAAGTAGATTTTTTGGACAACGAAGATAAGCTTTTTGATTCCCGGAAATCTCGTTTTCAGGTCTTATGATCGGTGCCTTCTACGGTTTCCCGGCCCCAGGTCCAACGTTTGCAGGAAACTTATGAATGACTTTGCGATTTTCAAAACTATCAAACCCGGGACTTTGCACCAGGAACTATATGCAAGAAATACCCGCTTACACGGATGAACAATTTGGTATAAAAAGATACTTTTATCCTGTAAACTGTACACATGAAAAAAATGGTTCTTTTTTCTTCGTTATTGTTATGCCTGAATACTGGCAAGACCCAGGAACTTCAACGCTTTGAAAGCGCCGATCATAAGTTCGGGTTAAAGAATGCGGCCGGGCAAATAATCGTGCCAGCAAAATATGTGGTGATTGAGAAATTTAGAGAAGGGCTGGCGCCGGTAACTGCTGTTGGTGAGAAAGTAGAATATGGAGGCGAGGAAGCGGTTATCGATGGCAAATGGGGATATATCGATTTAACGGGAAAAGAAGTAATTGCGCCTAAATACGATGAAGCTTCCGGGTTTGTAAATGGCGTTGCTATTGTTACCCTCAATAACAAAGAAGCCCTTATCAGCAAAACGGGCAAAGAAATAATTCCCTTTAAATACGACCAGATCTCGGAATTTTATGACGGGCTCTCCATTGTGAAGAACAATAAACTGTATGGCTTTATTGACAACACGGGCAAAGAAGTGGTGCCGGTAAAATTTATAGCTGTAAAAGAATTTTATGAAGGGCTTGCGGTAGCTGCACCGGATAATTATAATACAATTGGGTTTATCGACAGGACAGGTAAACTGGTGATACCTGCAGAATATACCAACAATAAACGCGTTATCGGGGCATTGACCCAGTACAATACATTTGTAAATGGCCGCGCTAAAGTGCAAAAGGGCGACGAGATCTTTTATATAGATAAAAAAGGAAAACGCCTCCCGGCTTCTCTTGCCGATCAGTTGAAGGACCTGCTAGACGATGCCGATAATGGATTTAAACACACACTGGGCGATCAGTTACTGAAAGAAGACGCAAATAGAAAATCAAAATATTATAACGCAAAGACCTGCATCAATGGAAGCAATTGTTTTATTGAGGTATTTCCGGCTAATAAATTGAAAGCATATTATGCAACCTATAAACTCAATGACCAGGCTATGGCGGATAAAGCAAAGTCAGATCTTCCAAAGATCAGGGAGTTCTTTGATGAACTTTTAAAAGGCAGTTACACAAAAAAAGAAGGGACGCAAGGTAATACCCGTACTACCACCATCTTCAGAAAGACCCTGGGTGGAGAAGGGCAGCAGGTGGCTGTGCTGGGCGAATCCGCGACAGAGATCACGCTAATCCTCTCTTCAAATAACTAAACGAATGCAAAAGATCATCCTTCTGT
This sequence comes from uncultured Terrimonas sp., assembly GCA_964528095.1. Lineage (GTDB taxonomy): Bacteria > Bacteroidota > Bacteroidia > Chitinophagales > Chitinophagaceae > CAZGSG01. The sequence continues at coordinate 12,605 of CAZGSG010000123.1, read as the reverse complement.
TAGTTATTCTTCTTGCGGCGAAAGCTAATGCGCAAAAACCCTATCGTCTCGAAGGAAATGAAATAAAAACGGATAAGCAGGTGCTGTTTCAGACAGGTACTGCTATATTAAAACCGGAAAGCAACGAAGCATTACTGATCATTAAGGGATATCTAGATGAGAAAACATATATCAGCCTGTTACGCGTGGAAGGACATACGGATGGCGATATGCCGGCAGCAAAACAACAACAATTGTCAGAAGACAGGGCGCTGGCCGTTTGTAAAAAACTGGTAGAAATGGGGGTGGATTGCAAACGACTGATAGCGGTGGGATTTGGAAATAATAAACCGATCGCGGATAATACTGCAGCAGAAGGGCGTTCGCAAAATCAACGGATAGTTTTTATCAATGCGGCACTGCGTGGACACAATATAGGCGGGCAGGAACCAGCAGGTGGCGGCAAAACCGCAGACCAGCCAGTATGCCAATAACCAGGAACGATAGACCTACCCCTCTCTTGATCATAAATTTTTTTAAACTCCTTTTCTATTTTATCCTCTTAGTTTTTTTTGACTTGAGAGTGTCACTAATATAACGCCTGCCAGAATGATACCCAGTGCTATTACCTGTTGCTGGGTGATATGCTCGCTGATCAATAACCAGCCGAGAAAAACAGCTACGATCGGGTTCACATAAGCGTAGGTCCCAACCACCGAGGCCGATCGTACATCCAGCAACCATACATAAGCCATATAGGCAACCAGTGAACCCATGATGATCAGGTATACAACAGCCATTAAGGAATTCATGGAAATATTATTCAGGTCAATGGCACGATGTTCTCCACTCAATACACCTGCAAGCAAAGAACAAAGTCCTGCGGCAATCATTTGTATGGAGGCTTTCATCCCCGCGGAGCCCGAGACCGGCTTGTACTTTGAATATAAAGAGCCGCCAGCCCATGCTATAGAACCGAGCATTAAGACCACGATGCTTATCAGTTTCATTTTATCTCCCGACATGTCAATCAGTTTTTTATCAGCAAACAGGGTAAGCACGCCGACAAATCCAATGAGTATTCCGGTGATGATCCATTTGTTGGAGAAATTAAACTTCCATTGGCGTTTATCGAGTAAAACGATCCACAGGGGAGATGTTGCGACAATAATAGCCGTCAGTCCACTGGAGATAAATTGTTCTACCCATGCCACGGCACCCGTACCGATGAATAACATCAGTATGCCTCCGATCGACATCTTACCAATAGAGTTGGCTTCGGGCGTAGCTTCACCACGCAGCCGGAAAAAAGCATATAAAATAACTCCCGCTATCATAAAACGGGTACCTGCCATCAGTAAAGGGGGGATATCTTTGATAGCGATCATAACAGCGATATAAGTAGATCCCCAGATAAGATAAATAGCCGCAAAAGCTGCAATGACCAGTAACTTCGAAGGTTGTTTCTGTAAAAGAGTGGAACGCATAACTATATTTCTTTAGGAACAGGCAGGTAATTATTTTCTTTCAGTGTTTCCAGGACAATGGTTGTTTTGGTTGAAAGTATCCCGGGAATCTTGCTGAACTTATCACGCATTAGTTGCGCCAATGACTGCGGATCGTTTGCACGGATCTTCACCAGGTAACAATCTTCACCCGCGATATGATGTAGTTCAAGCACCTCCGGTAGCTTTGATAATTGTTTAGCTACAGAAATATTACCCGGCCCCTCACTACTTTTTACAAAAATGAAAGCCAGCAATTTCAGGTTTACTGATGCGGGATTGATGCGTGTAACAAAAGCTTCGAGCACACCATTAGCACGTAATTTCTTTACTCTCTCCAACGCGGCAGATGGCGCCATGCCCAGTTTTTTTGCCAGGTCAGCATTCGACATAGTAGCTTCCGGTTGCAGGAGTGCAAGTATTTTAAGATCGATTGAATCCAGTGAAAAGGCCATAATAGGAATATTATTCTGTAAAGCTAATAAAATACAGAATAATATTCTGAATAATAGGGAAAAATTAATTTTAAATTTTTCCGGGCTACAGTACACTGATTGTGAAAGGGATATTTAAAACAATGTAGTATATGCAAATAAGTTGGGCAATCATTAACCGGTATGGCGAATAATATAGAGAGGGTTTTTAATGAGAGCCGGTCCTGTCTTCTATTTTGATTCCTGGTCTTTCTTCACCGTAACGGCTTTTGTTACCAGCTTTGTTCCAAACCGTTCTTTAATATCGTCAACGGCTTTATACAGGTTTAATTTTTCCGCATTATTTTCAAATAAACTCATCTGCATCGTAATGGGAATGAATTGGCTGAAGCGTACGCCCAGCAACCGCACAGGTCTTCCTTTCTGGTATGATTTATTAAACAGGTCTTTCACCTTTGCTATCAGTACATCATCCAGCGCAGTATAATCGATCGTTTCCTGCCGCGAGCCTGTTTCAAAATCGCTGTAGCGTATTTTGACAGTCACACAACCCGTCATTTTCTCGTCTTCACGTAAACTGTAAGCTGTCTTTTCCGTCAGTCTCACCAGTTCTTTATGCAGGAAGGAGATATCGGTATAATCTGTATCAAACGTGTTTTCATGACTGATGCTTTTCTGTTCCCAGTCTGTCGCGATTGCTGTGCTACCGATACCCTGCGCTTTTTGCCATAAAGACTCTCCCCATTTGCCAACATAACGTTCCATTAATTCTATTGGGGTGCGGGCGATATCTTCAATAGTATAGATACCGAAATTCTTTAATTGCTGTTCGGTTTGTTTGCCAACGCCATTGATCTTTTCAATACCCAGGGGCCATAAAAAATCCTTTTCTTTCCCATGAGGTATTTCAAGAAATCCATTTGGCTTCGCTTCATTCGTAGCCATCTTGCTGATGAAACGTGCAGAAGCCAGTCCGCAGGAAATAGGAAGGCCGGTTTCTTTAATGATATCTTCCCGCAACTGTTTTGCATATTTGGTCACTCCAAAATATTTATTCATGCCCGAGAGGTCAATATAAAATTCATCGATAGAAGCTTTTTCAAAAAGCGGCACTTTGGATGCAATGATCTCGGTTACCCATCTTGAATATTTACTATAATCGCCACGGCTGCTATTGGTCACGATCGCATGCGGGCAAAGCTGCAGAGCCTTTTTCATCGGCATGGCGGAGTGAATACCGAATTTACGCGCCTCATAACTACAGGCTGCCACTACGCCCCGCTCATATCCTCCCACCAGTACCGGCTTTCCTTTCAGGGAAGGGTTGTTGATGATCTCTACCGACACAAAAAAAGAGTCGAGGTCAAAATGTGCGATATGATGGGTTTCGGGCATAGGGCAAAGGTAAAATAGCAAAACTGAAACCGGGGAAATTTGAAAATCACTTCATTTGAAAATCCCGGATATACATGCGGTCATACTACTTAAATACCGGAATGTAAGGGAAGGCATTCGACTGAGCCTCAATCACTACCTGGAAGTATACGCATAACAACAGACTAGCTCAACCTGCTATTTTCAAATCCTAATGTATTATTTTTAATAGATGAATTTAGAATGGCTTAAAACCGGCATCGGACCGCTGAAAGATATCCTGACCTTTCTCACCAAAGAGGGAAAGACCAGCGATGTATTAAAAAAACAGGTGATCCGTGAATTGCGGAATAACCTGAACATTTTTCACAATGCGTTTCTTAACAACGTATCGCCCGATGTGATGATCGATATGCTGAGCAATGAAGTGATCAAAGAAGCGATCAGGGATAATTTTAAATTCAGGAAACTAAAGCCGGGAGATATCGAACCCTATCATGTATTCGATGACCGGAATAAAAAATACATAGGCTGAAATGCCGAAAAACTGATCGACAAGATTGATGAGAAGATCGAAGAGCTGAAGAATATTAAGAAAATGAATAACGGCAGCGTAGAGAAAGTGAAGAACAATGTTTCACTAATGATCAGCAATCTGTATTATCGTATGAAACTGCTGGCGGATTTTATCCGTTCTGAAATGAAATGATCAATTCTCTGAATACTCAACTGGATAAATAGATCTCAAGCAACCCATCCGGCAACGCTACGATTACCTGCTTTTTTTTATGATCAGTGCGTTGCAATGTTTCTTCATTGATGGGTATCAGTACCTCTTTAGTATCGATCTCCAGCCTGCAAAGCAGTTGGTGCGGTTGCTCAATGACTTCCAGGATCTCGCTAAGTGGTTTGCCATCATTGATGACCATATAACCCAATAAACTGATCGGGGCCGATTTAGACGCAAACTTTTTAAAATCCAATTCCGGCAGCCAGGCTTCTTTCTGACTGATCTTAACAGCAGTTTCTCTTGTATCGATGCCCTCCAGCTTCAGGTAAATCTCTTCCTCGCTTTTGATCCGGGTAGATTCAATGAAATAGGGAAGAAAAGAACTTTTTTTCTCTTCAATAAAAACAGCCGTCAGTCCCTTCAGGGATGTTTTTTTACCCAGGGTATGTTTCAAAAGCAATTCGCCCTTTAACCCGGAGACGGTCACCAGTTTACCTATCTTAAAATATTCAGCCACATCTATACAGTTATATCAAATGAATAACAAACTCTTTGCATTATCAACTTCAACAAACAACCAGAACATCCTTTTACTAAACCCCTGTATCTTATAATAGTGGCTTAACCCGCTTTATCTCTTTTACCCCTTAGCCAAAAAAAATCCCGGCTGCAAAAACAACCGGGATCATGAACTTTCAGGCAGGGATCGCGGGGCAAGCCCGGAACAAGATTACCGTATCAACAAGGGCAGGCCCCCGGTGAATCCGGCATCCGTATTTATCCTTCACTTCCGCTACCACCTTCTGTCCTTCTTTCAGGTCTGCGACCTGGCATCGGACGTCTGGATCTTCTGTTGCGGGAAGCATCTTCCTGGCGTTTTTTGATCTGGGCGTCATGTTCGGCGCTCCATTTCGTAAACTTCTCCATTGCTGTTGCATCATCAAACAGGCCAAGCCCCACACCACGGAGCAAATGCTTCAGGTATAATACACCTTTAAAGCTAAGAATACGGCGAACGGTGTCAGTTGGTGTAGCACCTTTGTTCAGCCATTCCAATGCTTTCTGACGATCAAGCTGAATAGTAGCCGGAACAGTCAGTGGATTGTAAGTACCTAATTTCTGGATGAATTTTCCATCGCGCGGCGCGCGGGAATCTGCAATAACGATGAAGTAGAAGGGTCTTTTCTTAGACCCGTGACGTTGAAGTCTGATTTTTGCTGACATTAAATAGACATTTAACAGCGTTAAACAATAATTGTTAGTTCCGGTAGATACCGGACAGCAAATGTAACGCTCAACTACTAGAACGCCAAGCAGTTTTTTAACCGAAATTATGAACGGTGTTTAAACGGGTTGAAGTTTAAGTCCCGGTTCAGAAGTTCAAAAATTCATGGTTCTTAAGACCGAGAACAACCGATAATAGAATAATCAAAATTTAGAAATTCAAGAAGAGGATGTTTATCGCGCCTTGGGGAAACTATTTTTGACTTTTTAATTTTGAATTTTGCATTAACCACCTCTCAAATCATCTTTTCATCCCCGGCATCATCTTCCCAAACATATTCATCTTATTCATATTCTTCATCATATCACGCATTTGCTCAAACTGCTTCATAAAAGCATTCACATCGCTGATATCCTTGCCTGCGCCTTTGGCAATGCGTTTGCGCCGGCTGCCGTCGATCAGGTCGGGATTGCTTCTTTCTTCCAGGGTCATCGAATTGATCATCGCTTCAATGCCCTTGAATGAATCATCATTGATATCAAGGTCCTTGATCTTACTGCCCATACCCGGTATCATACCCAGCAGGTCCTTCATATTACCCATCTTTTTGATCTGCTCCAGCTGTGTTTTGAAATCGGCGAAATCAAATTTATTTTTCCGGATCTTTCCTTCCAGTTTTTTAGCCTGCTCTTCATCAAACTGCTCCTGTGCTTTTTCTACCAGCGAGGTAATATCGCCCATACCAAGGATCCGTTGAGCCATACGCTCGGGATAAAACACATCGAGTGTGTCCATCTTTTCACCACTGCTTACAAACTTGATGGGTTTATTGACTGTATACTGAATAGAAAGCGCAGCACCACCTCTTGTATCACCATCCAGTTTGGTCAGCACCACACCCGAGAAGTCGAGCCGGTCATTAAATGCTTTGGCGGTATTCACGGCATCCTGTCCCGTCATACTGTCCACTACGAATAAGATCTCGTTGGGATTCGCTGCTTTTTTTACATTGGCAACCTCGGTCATCATGGCTTCATCGATGGCCAGGCGGCCCGCTGTATCGATGATGACAACATTCTTATTCTTACTTTTTGCTTCTTTGATGGCGTTTTGTACGATAGACACCGCGTCTTTATTCTCCAGTTCCACGTGTACGTCCACGCCGATCTGCTCTCCCAGCACTCTCAGCTGTTCCATGGCAGCGGGACGATAAATATCCGCAGCGACAAGCAGGGGAGATAATCCTTTTTTTGTTTTAAGGAAATTGGCAAGCTTGCCGCTAAAGGTCGTTTTACCGCTACCCTGCAGGCCTGCGATCAATATCACCGCAGGGTTGCCTTTCGCGTTGAAAACGGCTTCCTGGCCCCCCATTAGCTCTGTGAGCTCATCCTTTACGATCTTGGTCATCAACTGACCGGGACTGATCGCGTTGATAACCTTCTCACCCAGCGCTTTTTCTTTTATTTTATCGGTGAATTCTTTTGCGATCTTATAGTTCACATCCGCGTCCACCAGGGCTCTGCGGATCTCTTTCACCGTGGTAGCAATGTTCAGTTCGGTGATCCTTCCCTGTCCTTTAAGGTTCTTAAAGGCCGTTTCTAATTTATCCTGTAAACTGTTAAACATGGGTGCTCAATTTGAAAATTTGGTAATTTGAAAATTTGAAAATGATCGTGCTAACGGAAAGTTTCATTTATAGCCATTCCAAATTAACTGGGTCTATAAAAAAAAAGAATGCAGCCGAAGCTACATTCATTTAATTAAGCTGCAAATATAATGACGGAATTCGAGAATTATAAATCAGAAACTGTGCGAAAAGAAACGGGATTACAATTGAACACGCTTCATTTTCAAATTTCGAATTACCAAATTTTCAAATCGTTTTAATGTAAAGTTTAAATCAGTATCAGGTATTTATCTTAAAAAACGGGTTTAGCCTAAATAGGTCCTCAGCAGTTTACAACGATTAGTGGTCCTCAGTTTGGTGATCGCCTTATCCTTGATCTGGCGTACACGCTCCCTGGTCAGGTTAAACCGTTCGCCGATGTCTTCCAGGCTCATCGGGTGATCTACCCCGATACCAAAGAAATAACAGATCACTTCTTTCTGGCGTTCTGTTAACGCTTTAAGACTGCGGTCTATCTCTGTTTTCAGCGATTGGGTATGATCCAGATCGCCATCTGTTTTTTCTGCGTTGGGATTTTCCAGTACATCAAGCAGGGTATTATCTTCTCCTTCAGAAAGTGGCGTGTCCACACTGATATGACGGGAAGAGATGCCCAGCGTAGCCGATACTTCTTCCAGGTCCATTTGCAGCATTTCAGCCAGCTCTTCTGCCGATGGTTCTCTTTCAAACTGTTGTTCCAGTGCTGAATACGCTTTTTGTAAGCGGTTGGTCAGCCCGACTTTATTGAGAGGAAGACGAACGATACGTGATTGTTCAGCCAGTGCCTGCAGGATGCTCTGGCGGATCCACCAAACTGCATAAGAGATGAATTTAAAGCCACGGGTCTCATCAAAACGTTGTGCAGCTTTGATCAGTCCCAGGTTACCTTCATTGATCAGATCGGGCAACGAAAGACCCTGGTTTTGGTACTGTTTTGCAACAGAAACAACAAAACGAAGATTGGCTTTAGTTAAACGATCGAGTGATTTTTGGTCTCCTTGCCTGATAAGTGCGGCTAATCTGACTTCTTCTTCGGGGGTAATTAATTCAACTTTTCCGATTTCCTGGAGGTATTTTTCCAGACTTTGAGATTCACGATTGGTAATAGACTTCGTGATCTTGAGTTGTCTCATACTCATAGGTATTGGGTTTTGTGGGTTTATTTTAAGGGTTAAGAATTACAGTTTTGGTTAGACTAGCCACTTTAAAATACCCAGCACGGTTTCTCTCGGGTCTTCAAAACATATTGGATTTCAAGGCAATTTAAGGGTTTAACCCTAACTGCCCAAAAAAATTTTATCCTTTCTTTAACGGCAGATTGCGGGATTTATTTCACTTATTAATCGAAATCAGTGGAATAGATGAAAAATAAACATGAAATAATTTTGTGACAATTAATATTTTTTTATTATTGCACAATACCGAGCGATTTTTAATACTTAAAGATGAGCAAACAAATATATACACTTGAATTTCCCGTCAGATGTTCGCCTGCCATACTCTATGAATTTCTTTCTACTCCCGCAGGGCTGGGAGAGTGGTTCGCTGAGAAAGTAGATGAAAGAGACAATGTTTTTTATTTCGGATGGAACGGATCTTTTGATAAAGCAGAAGTAGTAGAAAGCGAAGATGATAAATTCATCCGCTTTCGCTGGCTTGAAGCACCTAAAGGAGAGTTTTTTGAATTCAGCATCGAAAAATCAGAGATCACCAATCAAACGATACTGGTGGTGAAGGATTTTGCAGAAAAAAAAGACATCAAAGATCAAAGCCTTCTCTGGGATCACCAGGTGAAAGACCTTTTTCACCGTCTGGGCGGTTAATGAATTTACATTGCCAGTAACTGGATCAATTGCCGGAAATTACCTGTCAGTAACTCGGTTGTATTGGCCCAATGCTCCAAGTTGATTTTCCTGGAAATTTTGATAAAACTGCTTCGCAGCAATACCTCATCAAATTCTTGCTGAGAAAGCTGCCCGATTGCTGTGTAATTATCTTCTTCAAAATGATGCTGCCAGGGATCTTCATTGATGCATAGGTAATAGTCGTTTTCTTTAAACAGCCCGTATGACTTCTGTATGGATGGTGTATAAACTGTTTTATACTTCCCCGACAGGTGTAACGTAGTGCTAAAGAAATTTCCCCACCAGAAAAAACTACGGATAAGCAATACATCCGTTTTATCAAACACTCTTGGGTAATCCAGCACGAGATAAGGCAAACCCTGGTAATTTTCTCCCCTGGATATTTTGGGACTTGAGCGCCTGATCTCCTCCGCAATGGAATTATTCAATGTAGAGATGATCTGCTGTTCTTCTGTCATCACCAGGCCCAGCATGGAATTAACTTTTTGGAGAATGCCGTTTTTTGTTAAAATCCAATCCGCATTACCGACTAATTCTTGCTCAAGTGCTGAAAGCTGTATTTTTGAGTGATTTTTCATTCCTCAAAAATAAGTCCGCCGGAGCGGATGGAGTAAATGTTCAAGAAGTTAGATAAGCTCATCATTAAAGCGTTTGTAGGCCCTTTCGTGGCCACATTTTTTATTACCCTGCTGGTACTGGTCATGCAATTCTTCTGGCTCTACATTGATGACTTTGTGGGAAAAGGGCTGGGCGCGGATATTGTACTTAAATTTATCTGGTACCAGAGTGCCGTATTGATACCGCTGGCATTGCCGCTGGCAATTCTCTTATCTTCTCTTATGACCTTTGGCAATCTTGGTGAGAGCTTTGAGCTCGTAGCGATAAAATCATCCGGTATATCGCTGTTACGGTTCATGCGGCCCTTGTTCATCATCTCCCTTTTTATAAGTGGGATTGCTTTCCTCTTTTCAAATTATGTTATTCCTGTTGCCTATCTCAAGTCGAGGACATTACTGGCAGATATCGTATATGCCAAACCCGCGTTTGATCTTAAAGAAGGTGTATTCTATGACAAGATCAATGGATTTGCGATCAAGATCGGCAGAAAAGAAGCAAACGACAGCATCATACGTGATGTGATCGTATATGAACAGGCAAACAGCCTGCAGGATAATTTCATCATTGCCAAAAGCGGTGTCATGAGCGTATCGGAGAATAAACGATACCTGATATTCAACCTGCGGGATGGCTGGCGCTACCAGGAAAGGGGAACAGATAACTACAGTAATGAAGTAAATACCGATTTCATTCGCCTGGGTTTTAAAGAATATAAAAAACAATTTGACCTGAGTTCATTCCAGATCAACTGGACGCCCGATAGTTCCAACAAAAACAATGAACGGGTGTATAGCATGCGGCAGTTGAACAAGGCCATTGACTCCATAGCCAGGGAAAACAATATGCTCAGGGTCCAATCTGAAAAAGGATTGTATTCAGCCCTGCCCTTTGGCAGGTATATGGACAGCGTTACCAATAAAACAAAACCCCAGGACAGCACCTGGAAAGCGGTAAAAGTCTTTGATAAGCTGATACCCGACTCGGCGGCACAGGCCGTTCATGAACGCGTGATCAGCCAGGTGGCAACGCTCAGGTCGGGTTTGGAAACATCTATGGCCACTTTAAAGGAAAAGGACAGGGTATTGCGTAAACACAAGATCGAATGGCATAAAAAGATCGTGTTATCGCTGGCCTGTATCGTCCTGTTCCTGATAGGCGCTCCCCTGGGTTCGATCATCAGAAAGGGAGGACTGGGTACACCGCTCATTTTTGCAATTGTATTTTTCATGGTATTTTACTTTACAACTACCATGGGCGAAAAATTAGCCAAAGAAAATACCTTATCGCCTTTTGCTGGCATGTGGCTTGCTACCTTTGTGCTTGTTCCGATCGGCGTATTCCTGACTTATAAAGCCATGCACGACTCCCAGGTCTTCAATAAAGACAAATACATGAAGGTCATCAATGCGTTTGTATCGTTTTTCGGTAAAAACAAACAAAAAGAACAAGCATAAATAATAATCATATGGAAAAAAATTCCTCATCCCGCCGTGTATTTCTCACGAATTCCGTTAAGGCCAGTATCGCCGTTGTAGCCGCCGGATCTTTTCTTGAGTCATGTGGCGGTGCTAAAGTACTGACCGGTTCTTCTGCATATAAAACAGGATTTACCCAGGATCCGCTTCCCTATTCCTATGGTGCATTGGATAAGTCGATAGATGGCACTACCATGGAAATTCATTATACCAAACATGCTGCGAGCTATGCTACCAATCTGCAGGATGCTGCAAAGAATGAAGGCGTGGATATGACGAAACCACTCGAGAATGTATTAAGTAAGATCTCCAAATACTCTGTCAAAATGCGCAACAATGGCGGAGGACATTATAATCATGAGCTTTTCTGGAAAACATTATCCCCTACCGGTGGCGGTAAGCCTACGGGCAAACTTGTAACTGCTATTGAGCAGAGTTTTAATTCATTCGATAGTTTCAAAACACAGTTTGCTGATGCGGGTAAAAATCGTTTTGGCAGCGGCTGGGCCTGGTTATATATCGATGGCGATAAAAAACTAAAGATCGGGTCTACTCCCAACCAGGACAATCCATTAATGGATATAAGTGATATAAAAGGTTTTCCGCTGGTAGGCCTGGATGTATGGGAACATGCCTATTATCTACGCTACCAGAATAAAAGACCCGACTATATCAATGCATGGTGGAATGTGGTAAATTGGGACCTGGTACAAAAAAGATATGAATCCCAGGTCTGAGGTTTATAGTTTTTAGTTTGAAGTCCGGGAGTTAAAACAGGACGATATTTTTAAGGATTCTAATTTAAAGAAACCCTGGATCTGGACTATGAACTCTTAAACTTAGATATGACGAACTTAAAAATAATGGTATTGTCCGCAATGCTGTTTTCGTTTACATGCATATCAGCACAAACAGCGTTCTCTGCTAAAAAAATAAGCCAGTTACCAAAGGGAATAAAAACAAGAGGTACCCTCACGGAGGCCTGGCAATGGAATGATAAACTGGGAGAGAATATACTGGTACTTTCTGTTCTCGGGCCCTATGCAGTTAAAATAAAAGATGCAGAAGATGAAGAGGCCCATACAATAGAGCTTTTCGCTACTCATTATTATAAAAAAGACTCTGCTTATAAAACGCTCTGGCGGCTCAACGACCTGGTGAAAGAATGCAATCTTGATTATACAGCTGAATTCATCAGGGGATCCACAACTATAACAGACCTGGATAAAGATGGCATAGCGGAAACACTTGTTCAATATAAACTGGCCTGTCATGGCGATGTATCACCTTCTTATATGAAACTGGTCATGCATAAAGACTCAGTAAAATATGCGTTACGCGGAAGCATGTGGCTGGATGGTGCGGTAGCGGAAGCAAAATTTGCTGTGACGGAAAATAACGCTAACCTGGAAAAACTGCCCCGCTCAAAAAAAGGAGATGATGAACAAGGATATGTCAATAGCATGGGTCGATACGAAACAGAAAAGGAATTTGCAAAAGCACCACCTGTTTTTCTGCAGCATGCGCGCCGGCAATGGATAAGATACGCTAAGGAAAGTTTTGAGTAAATTGCGCACTTGGAAAAAGCCAAACAAAACCTGGGTCTTCAAAAATGGGTCGCCGGCATATCGGTTGTATTACTCGCCGTAAAATTTACTGCCTATTATTTTTCCGATTCCGTATCTGTACTGACAGAACCATTGGAGATGATTGTGAATGTGGCCACCGGATTTA
>CAZGSG010000122.1:0-15587 GCA_964528095.1 uncultured Terrimonas sp. | reverse complement strand
TATTTTTTGTTGGAAAGGGTAAAAATAGTTGAGTTTTTTTATGATTGCTTCTACAACAGCATCAGGGCAGGATGCTCCGTTCGTGTTAAGGATTTTGGCTGGGGTAGCGGCAGGCAGGAAATTACTTGTAAGCAGTTCCTGTTTGTTATGAAAATCGTAATGAAGAATATCTTTTTGAGAGAGTATTTTGTCTTCGCTGTTAATAAAATAAGTCGGTAACTTTTCTTCGCATAGTTCTACAAGGTGGGATGTGTTGGAAGAATTATATCCTCCCGTCACTACCGCAATATCCGCTGCTGTTTGCAGCATGCCTGTCACCGCTGTCTGGTTATCATTGGTGGCATAGCACAGGGTGTCTCTTGTGTCTGCAAAATGGTCGGCTACAGAACTGGCATCCAATCCGAAATGGGTGATCATCGTTTGTTTCAGGAAATCGGCAATAGCCTGGGTATCGCTGGCCAGCATGGTCGTTTGATTTACCACGCCAATCCGTTGCAGGTCTTTGTTTACATCAAAACCGGCAGAGTGCTGCCCTTTAAATTCTTCGTAGAACAGGGATGGCGGTTTTTCGCCCGTAATATATTTTGCCAGCTCGATGGTCTGCCGCATATCTTCCACCACAACCGAAGCTGTATTGAGTGATGCGTGAGAAAAAGTAGCCCTTGTTTCTTCGTGTTTGGGTTTACCGTGAATAACGATCGAGTAGTTTTGTTTAGCGATCATGTCACCCCTGTTCCATACTTTTTCTACAAAGGGGCAGGTGGTATTATATTTCTCGGTCTGTATGCCGATATGATTCAACTGTGCTTCTATTTCAAGCGTGGTGCCAAATGCAGGAATGATCACTACATCTTCAGCGCTTAACTGGTCAAAAGAAACAAGTTGTTTACCGTAGGTATCCTGCAGAAATTGAACACCATGCGCCTGCAGATCGGCATTGACCTGCGGATTATGGATCATTTCACTCAATAGGAAGATCCGTTTTCCCGGGTTTTCTTCCACGGTTCTGAAAGCGATCTCTATCGCATTTTCCACGCCATAACAAAATCCGAAATGACGGGCCAGAAATAGTTGTACCGGCCCGAAATCAAGCAGGGTGGGAGTAAAATCTTTTTTCATCTTGTCCATTTCCTTCCGCTTTTTTTTAATCGCGGTGATCAGTGGACTCCGGTAAATAATTGGTACATCAAAACTCTTCATAATTCACCCGCAAAGGTAAGTGTAAATTTTATGGTGTAAAACTTGGATGAAATACAGCATCGCGGCAACAAAGTTGCTATTTTCACAGCTCTTGCATCTGCTGTCATTTCCGGGATAACCGGCTGGTGATAAGAAGCGGGGAAATAAGCACCTGAAAGTAAAAATATGGAACTGTATAAAAGACCGGTAGCCTGGGCGCATCATACCAATATTTATGAAGTCAATACACGACAATATACTGCTGAAGGAACTTTTGCCGCCTTCGCCAAAGAATTGCCGCGATTGAAAGATATGGGCGTACAAACGATCTGGTTTATGCCCATTACCCCTATTTCAAAGGAGAACAGGAAGGGCTCATTGGGCAGCTACTACGCCTGTTCAGACTATACCGCTATCAACGAAGAGTTTGGAGCGCTTGATGATTTCAAGACACTGGTAAAACGGGCCCAGGAAATGGGTTTTAAAGTGATCATCGATTGGGTAGCCAATCATACCGGTTGGGATCATGTATGGACAAAGACCAACCCGGATTTTTATACAAAAAGTGAAACGGGTGGTTTTATACCGCCGTTCCCTGAATGGGGGGATGTGATCGATCTGAATTTTGACAACAGGGAAATGCGCCAGGCAATGATCGATGCCATGCGATTCTGGATAACCGAATGTAACCTGGACGGGTTTCGTTGTGATATGGCGCACCTGGTGCCGCTTGATTTCTGGATAGAAGCAAGACAACAACTGGACCGGATAAAGCCGCTGTTCTGGCTGGCAGAAACAGAAGAGCCGGTTTATCATGAAGCGTTTGATGCTTCCTATGCCTGGCAGTTCCTGCATAAGATGGAACAGTACTGGCGAAGAGAAACAGATATCCGGGGACTGGACAGTGTACTGGAAGGATATGATGCACGATTTCCAAAACCGGCGCTACGGAGTTTTTTTACCAGCAATCATGATGAAAATTCACATAGCGGCAGTGAATACGAACGCATGGGTGATGCTGCAAAGGCTTTTGCGGTTTTATGCGCTACCTGGAATGGTATACCGCTTATCTATAGCGGACAGGAACTGCCCCTGATCAATAAGCGCCTGGCTTTTTTTGAAAGGGATCCTATACCCTGGACCGGTAATTATGAATTGCATGATTTTTATAAGACCCTGTTGTTGTTACATGCAGATAACCCGGCTTTATTAGCGGGTGTTGAAGCTTCGACGCGACAACGTATACATACAACGAATGATCAAAAGATATTTGCTTACCTCCGTAAGAACGGAGAACGGGAAGTGTTTGTAGTGCTCAATCTTTCGGCTGAGAACGGGCTGCGGTTTGAGATAACTGATGCGGCCATTGGAGGTAATTTCCGGAATGTGTTTTCAAATATGGGCCATGACTTTACAAACGAAAAGAGTTTTGAGATGCAGGCATGGGAGTACCTGGTGTATGAGAAATAAATGCTGATCAGCGAATGTAGAAATTCCTATAGGGTTTGTGAGTTCAAAATACGGGGTAAGAGATTTCACGCAGAGCTAAGGAGTTAATGAGCTAAGGAAGAGCTGGATGTCTGAATATCCCTTATTTGTATGGAGAAGGGAGCTAAAGAGAATTTTCACGCAGTGAAAAAGTACCCTTAGCTCATTCCTGCAAATAATATAAAGAATGAACAAATAGAATAAATCATCCTTTACTCATTCACTCCTTAGCTCTGCGTGAAATTTCCTGCAAATATTAACCTCTTCGGGACCTGGCGTAGGAGGTTCGATGCTATTGTAGCAAAATAAGAAAACAGGCCGGAGTATAAACCGTAAAATAATGACATAAAAAAACGCCCTATAAAAGGGCGTTTTGAATTTATCTCTCAAAAATTTATTTATTCCTCCTCATCATCCAACGGGATCTGGTATGTATACACTCCCCTGTAGCCAGGATAAATACCTTCCAGTACCAGTTTGTTTGTCGGCGAATTCAATGAGCTACCCAATTCATCCACATTCTTGATATCACGGCCATTTACAGAAGTGATCACAAAACCTTCTTCCATCTTTGTTTTACTGAATGGACCGCCTTCTTTGATCTTCTTTACTACCACACCACCAGCGATATCATATTTCTGCGCGCTTTTTGCATCAAGATTTTCGAGGTCTACGCCTAATCGATCACCCAGGATTTCAGAAGTGGCGATCTCAACCTTACTTGCCTGTCCTTTAAGTGTAATGTTTAATGTAGATTCTTTTCCTGCTCTCACATAAGTCACCGGAACTTTTTCTCCTGGTTTGAAGCTGGCGATATGACCGCTCATTTCAATACCGCTTGATACTGCGTTCCCGTTTACTTTAGTAATGATATCTCCTTTTTTCAAACCTGCCTGTGCTGCTGCACCGTCACCGGGTACAGACTGCACATATACGCCGAGACCATCTTTCTGACCAGCTTGTTTCACCAGTCTTTCATTCATTTCGGTACGTGGTTCGTAGGAGATGCCGAGATAACCTCTTTTTACATCACCGAATTCGATGAGGTCATTTACGATCTTTTTTACAATATTGACCGGGATAGCAAAGCCATAACCCGCATAGGTTCCGCTTGGTGCCAATATCGCTGAGTTGATACCGATCAGCTGTCCATCCGTGTTGATCAATGCACCACCACTATTACCCTGGTTAATAGCGGCATCAGTTTGTATGAATGCTTCAACGGGTGTATTGCTCTGGCGGCTGTTGATACCAATACTTCTGCCTTTAGCGCTTACAATACCTGCTGTAACGGTTGTTTCGAGTGTAAGAGGGTAGCCTACCGCGAGTACCCATTGACCCAACCTTACATTGTCTGAATTACCAAACAACATATAAGGCAGGTTTTTATCATCGATCTTTAATACAGCGATATCTGTACTTGGATCACGGCCGATCACTTTTGCTTTATATACTTTTTTATTGTGCAGCGTCACAGTGATCTCGTCTGCCACGCCATCTCCGCCATTTGATACTACGTGGTTATTGGTTACGATGTAGCCGTCTTCCGCGATAAGAACACCACTGCCTGATGCTCTTTGCTCTGGTTGGATCTGCGGACCGTAATCGAAGAACTGTCTGAAAAGATCTTCCATATCATTTCCGTTTCCGCCACGGGAACGTCCACCAAGATCATTACTTATTTTCTTGGCGGCGATCTTTGTTTTGATATGCACTACCGCAGGTACAGATGCATCTGCGGCCCTGGTGAAGTCGGTGATCTCCGCATTGTTGTTTGCAATATTGTCATTATAACCTGCATAATTTACAGGAAGCTTACCATCTGCGGCCTGAAGAACGAGTGCAGTTTTTGGCTGCGTCAGTTTTCCATAGGTCCAAACACTTCCAACAGCTGATGTGGCACTCACTGCAACAACCAGCAAAAGTTGTTTCAATTTCATACGTGTGTTGTCTTTTATGTTTATTAATTTTTTTTAGTCTACAAAATCATGTACGTCAAAATACATGCCCTGCTACACAAAATAACAAACTGTCATACGAACTTCGTTTCCATTGGTTTAGTTTAACAAATCATTTACTAAGCTTTTCGTAGATGTTCACAAATTTATTCAATTTACCGCATAAAAGAAATGGGTTTTCAGAGTTTTGACAGGAACAGTAAGGTATCTGCCCCATCTGCATAATCGCTGACGGCAGGCGATTGAGATTGACCAAAAGCCACAGCGCCTACACCTACCATGCATTGAAGATCCTTGTTTTCCAGTAGTTCTGTGATCAATTGCTCCCTGTCGGTATATACGCCATAATTGAGCTGGCTGATAGGAGAGAAGATACTTTCTTCTTCTACCAGCAACAGCGATTCATTGCTCATGTAATACTTCTTGTTCAATAAATGCAGGGCAAGATTATAATCGTAATTATTCTTGTATTTATGATGATCGGCCAGGTAATTATATTTTTTAAAAGCTGTAAGCAGGGGAATGAAATCATAATCGGCCGGCACATAGATCTTGGTGACATTTCTGCAGCCAAGTCCAAAATAGAGATATACATCATCTGCCAGCTTTTCCAGATCGGAGGGTGATTCATTTCCGGTTAACACGGCTACTGAACTGCGGTTGCGGCGGATGACATGGGGAAATTTTCCAAAATAGTACTCAAAATAGCCAGCAGAATTATTACTGCCGGTAGCGATATAGGCATCACAATTTTTGAGCATTTCTTCAAAACTGACCAGTTCATTGATTGCGGCATCCCATTCCACCAGTTTATTCACCAGGTGTTTTATCAGTATTTCATCTTTTGAAGAAGCTTTGATCAGGGCTTTGTGCCCGGAAATAAAAACACATAAAAGATCGTGGAAGCCCACCAATGGGATATTACCAGCCATAACAATCCCTACTTTTTTGGGAGCAGCGTTTACAGGAGGTAGTTGATAATTTCTGGTCCATTCTTCCAGTATATCTTTTTGCAAGTAAGTGCTGGCTATCTGGTGTACGGCCCTGTCGACGAATTCGGGAATAAACCACCCATTTTCCCGGGATGCTCTTTCCTTTACCGATTGCCACTGGTCTTCATCCGATAACATATAATTCCCGAGCCTGCTTAATAAGTCAATACGTTGTTGTAAATTCATTTTCAAAGATTAATTTTGTACCGCTGCTAAATTGCAGCAAAAATACTTGAACCAATTAATCATATTGTATGGCAATTAAGATAACTGACGAATGTATCAATTGCGGGGCCTGCGAACCCGAATGTCCGAATAACGCGATTTATGAAGGTGGCGTGGAATGGGCCATCACAGACGGCACTTCGGTAAAAGGTTCTTTTACGCTGCTGGATGGTACTGTTATGGATGCCGATCAGAAAAATGCGCCTCTTAGTGTTGATACTTACTATATTACTCCAAATAAATGTACAGAATGCCAGGGGTTTCATGAGGAGCCTCAGTGTGCGGCAGTATGCCCGGTAGACTGTTGCGTGCCCGATGAGATGTACCAGGAAACAGTAGAGGAATTGATGGCGAAGAAAGAAAAATTACATATCTGAGAATGTGCATAATTTCCAGGCCGACCGCCGGGTATTAAGGCATATTTTTTATATCTTAGAGTTCATACTTAGAAAACAGCCCTGCGCTGTTAAATAAGAGGCGGGTGATATTTCCCGTCGTAAAAAGGTGAAGGAGAAACGGCCTTCACCTTTCTTATTTTATAACAGTCACAATGAGCACATTGACACCTGGGATAGTACAAGGCTGGATCTAATCAGCGACATTGTATCTTCCATTCAAGAAATATATCATTTTTAGCAATCTAAATTTCCTCTAACGCATTTTTTACTCAATATTTGCGTCAGAAAAAACCATTTTCAAGTACGTGAAGAAGAACATTGCGCTGGTAACCGGCG
The DNA here is from genome assembly GCA_964528095.1 of uncultured Terrimonas sp. Lineage (GTDB taxonomy): Bacteria > Bacteroidota > Bacteroidia > Chitinophagales > Chitinophagaceae > CAZGSG01. The sequence continues at coordinate 9,011 of CAZGSG010000122.1, read as the reverse complement.
GTTTTTCAGGAGAAGCAGTAATATCCTATAAAAGTGCCGCTACGATCAGTAATAACCTGGACAGGGACAAATTCAACGTTTATATAATCGATATCAATCCGAAAGGCTGGTTCTATGAGTTGGAGGATGGAAGAAAAACGGATGTCAATAAGAATGATTTTTCTCTTCAACTGGATAGCCGTAAAGTAAATTTTGATGCGGTGTTTATTGGTATGCATGGTACGCCGGGTGAAGATGGAAAATTGCAGGGATATTTTGACACCCTCCGGATTCCTTATACCAGTTGTGATGCAGCCACATCAGCCATTACCTTTAACAAAAGGTATACGGTAGCGGTGGCAAAAATGGCAGGGATTGCCGTGGCGGAATCAATACACTTATTCAAACACAGTCCCATACCTGCATCAGCAGTAGCTGCACAGTTGAAGTTCCCCGTATTCGTGAAACCCAATAATGGCGGTTCCAGTATCGGAATGAGTAAGGTAAATAAAGCAGAGGACCTGGAAGCGGCGATTGAAAAAGCATTTTGTGAAGATGAGCAGGTGCTGGTAGAACAAATGATCACCGGCAGGGAGTTTACGGTAGGTGTTTTTAAGACAAGAGGAAGCATCATCGTTCTTCCGCTTACAGAAGTAAGGGCGCATGATGACAAAGACTTTTTTGATTTTGAGGCTAAATACCAGGGTAAGTCAGTGGAGACAACCCCCGCGCAGGTGGACGAGGCCATTGCTAATAAAGTAAGAGCAGCTGCTCAGAAGATATATTCCGTATTCAATTGCCGTGGTGTGGTACGGATCGATTTTATTTACCAGGAAGAAAGCGGGCAACCCTTTATGCTGGAGATCAATACAATCCCCGGTCAGACCGAAGCGAGTATTGTGCCCCAGCAGGTAAAGGAACTGGGCTGGAGTTTAAAAGAGTTTTACACTAAATTGGTAGAAGAGTGTTTTGAAAAATAAATCATGAGAAAGCGCAGTAAAACAAGCTACTGACGTTATAGTATTGTCTTATTGCCGCCTGGTTTATTTTTCAGCTGCTTTTTAATAATAACATAAAGCTATTCATGTTCAAATTCATCACACATCGCCCATTATGGATCAATATCCTGGCAGGCATTGCACTTGCCCTGGCTATCTTTTGCATTTTTGTATTTTCGTTGAACTGGCTTACTCACCATGATCAATCGAAAACTGTTCCGGCGGTACTTGGCAAAACATTTGCCGATGCAAAAGACCAACTGGAGAAAGCGGGCTTCGAGGTAGAGATACAGGATTCGATCTATGTAGACACTGCAAAGCCATTGAAAGTACTGAAGCAGGTGCCTGATGCGGATGAACTGGTAAAAGTAAACCGTACGGTATATCTTACTATCAACCGCGCAGTACCTCCGCTGGTGGAAATGCCGAATATAATCGGCTATAGTTATCGCAGTGCAGAAATGGTGTTAAAGAATGCCAACCTGCGGGTGGGGGACACTACATTTAAACCCGACTTTGCCCGGAATGCTGTACTCGAGCAATTGTATAAAGGAGCAGCCATAACGCCGGGCACAAAAGTCAGGATGGGAAGCATTATTTCGCTGGTGTTAGGAGATGGGGTAGGCGATAAACAGTTTGTAGTTCCTTCACTGATCGGGATGACATTTGGCCAGGCAAAAGCAAGGCTTGAAGAGAACGGGATCGCGCTTGGATCAGTAATAGCAATAGGAGTAGAAGATACTTCCAGCGCTTATATTTACTGGCAAAACCCTTCCCGTATGAATGAAGACAAAAAATTTAATTATATCCGTTCAGGGCAGCTGATCGACGTAAAGCTACAGGCTGAGAAACCAGTAACAGATAGCTTACCGGCCAGGAACGAACCAGAATAAAGCAATTCTATATGCAAACAATTACTGTTGAAGAACTGAAAAGCCGGATTGATGCCGGTGAAAAATTAAATATCGTGGATGTGCGTGAACCGCATGAACATGCCGAATTCAATATCGGCGGCAAACTTTTTCCACTGGGAAATGTACAAACGATGCAGGTCGATGAGTTAGAAGAATATAAAGACGAGGAGCTGATCGTCTATTGCCGTAGTGGTAACCGTAGCGGACAGGCCTGTCTTATACTGGATACATTAGGATTTAAGAATACCAAGAACCTGGTGGGCGGGATGTTGGCCTGGCAGGAGAAGGTGAAATAATTCAAAATTCAAAAGTAAAAATTCAAAAAGGTATTCTGATGATTGAAGATCACTTCATCTTTGAACGATCTTTTTGAATTTTTACTTTTGAATTTTGAATTGAACTTATAGCCGGATGTTCACAGTCATCATGAAATTAGTTCCTGCCATGGGGAAATAACCATTGTCTGCAGTCACTGTACCATCGAATTGATAAGGATAGGTCCAGCCATTGGGTTCGTATTTTTTATTGAATACATTGCTGACCTGCCCAATGATGCTCCATTCCCGGAATAACTTATTCTTCAGGGTTAATATTGCCCTTATATCTTCTGTATAATAAGCGGGTAATTTTTTAGTTGCTGATTGTGTATTGTCGAGGTATTGTTCACTTACATATTTGCTGAGCAACGCGATCTCCAGATTCTTTACCGGTAAAATACTGATAGTGGCTCCGCCGACAATGGAAGGAGAAAAAGCGATATCTGTTTTAGTATGCTGTTCCGAATAGGTGCCTATCCAATCAAAATTGGCATCGTACTGATCCATATACTGAGTGTATGATTTTATTTTGTTGCGGCTAAATGCAAGATTGGCCCCGATATTCAACCATTTTACAAAAGAATAACTGCCCTGCAATTCGACCCCTGCTCTATAACTATTGGGAACATTGATCCTTGTCGCAGCTCCTACATCATTGATCTGTCCTGTCAATACAAGCTGATCTTTATACAACATATAGTACAGGGTAGCCGATACAGCAGACCGGGCTGTTTTCTTTTCAACAGCCGCTTCAAAATCATGCAGGGATTCCTTTTTAGGCTGGCTACTGAGGCCGGCTTCGAAGTCATCACGATTGGGTTCTTTGTTCGCAACGGCATAACTGAAATAAGACTGCCATCCATTTTTGGTGTAGGTGATCCCTGCTTTAGGATTAAAGAAATCAAAATTTCTTTTTACAACCAGTGAAGGCCGTTCGGCAAATCCATTCATTGTATGTTGTACATGCCGGTATTGCAGATCGGTGAACAGGCTCCAATAAGGGGAGAACTGGTACTGCCATTTGGCATATGCGTTGGCATCCGATTTACGGGCATCTGCACGGTAATATTCAAACTCACTATCAAAGCCGTATTTGGCCCATATTACCCGGCCAAAATGATCGCCGGTGTAGTTGGACCATCCGCCACCAAAAGTCAGTTCATGTTTATCACGTTTATATTGCAGGGAGAGTATCTGTCCATAAAAGTAATTGTCCAGCCATTTTTGCCTGACGAGATCCGTTTCTTTAATAGTATTTCCATCTATTACAAGATCGGGTAAACCGTAGTCATCAAATGCCTCTTCACCTTTATAGTTCTCATAATAACCCAGGCCTCTTGTCAGATAAACGCCGGTATTAAAATTCCAGCTCGTGTTGATCTTCGTATCAAAAAAAAGCTGGTAATGCGTCTGGCGGTAGTTATCTGTTTCGTTATCATATGGACGGCCCGGTCTGTCGGTGCCGGCAGGATTGTAGGTGCGGTCGGTCCTTAGCTTTTCTGCAGAAATGCCATTCCAGGCCTGGTAAGTCTTTTCTTTACCTGAAAAAACATTAAAACGCAACGAAGATTTGTTGCCGAGATAGGCACCTGACAAATAAAAAGACTGCAGGTTGCTGCTGGCCCTGTCTACATAGCCATCACTGCTGATGCGGCTCAGTCTCGCGTCAAGTGTAAAATGATCATTGATCAACCCGGTACCTGCTTTTACGGTATTTTTCCAGGTGTTAAAAGAACCGAACCCGTTATTGATCTCTGCATAGGATTCACGGTTCACTTCATTGGTAGAAAGGCTCACGGTAGCACCAAAAGCGCCGGTGCCATTGGAAGAAGTACCAACTCCGCGTTGTACCTGGATGGAATTTACGGAAGAGCTGAAATCGGTAAGATTTACAAAAAAAGTGCCCTGGCTTTCTGCATCATTGTAAGGAATGCCGTTGAGGGTCACGTTGATGCGGGTAGCATCCGTACCGCGGATCCGCAGGCCGGTGTAACCGATACCGGTACCGGCATCTGAATTGACGACTACCGAGGGTGTCTGGTTCAGGATAAAGGGAATATCCTGTCCCTGGTTGAGCTTTCCGATCTCTTTTTTGGACAAATTAGATTTTGAAAACGGGTTTTTTTCACCTGCCCGAACAGCTCGGACCTCGACAGGTGTAAGCAAATAAAAACTGTCTTTCGGCTCTTGTTTTTGTTGAGCCATAAGTGCTGAGGCTGAGATAATTGTACAGCCCAGCATACCAATCCTCTTCATTTTTTTTTAATTTAAAAGTTAAAAAATGAGAGGGAAATGCTGTAGTAGAAAGGGGAATAACAAATCTCCTTCCCTGCGCAGGCATTACCCTGATCAGGTTTACGGGTATATTCTCAGATCTGTCTCGCTGAAAGCGAGGCAAAACACCCCGGGAACGCTGAAACCTACACCACTATCGTGGTTAGGAACTGGTGCAAAAATAAGGGTAAAAAAAATTAAGAGAGCTGTAACTTTTGCGGGTTGACAGGCGTATTACATTCAAATAAACTGTAATGAAAAGAATACTAACTACAATACTGGCTGCTTTTGCATTGACGGGTGGGGTTATTGCCCAGACAATAAAAGATGCTAATGTGGAAATAAGGGCTGCAAAAAATTTTACGGTGATCAAACTGTCGAGTTCATTTGACGTATACCTGACGCAGAGTAATGAAGAGTCGGTAGCGGTAAGTGCCGCGGAGCAGAAATACATGAGTGATATTAAAGTGGAGGTGAAGAATGGGGTATTGGATATCCGGTATGAGCCCAAGGGCGCAAAATGGAATAGCGGGAATAAAAAGCTAAAGGCCTATATATCTTTTAAACAACTGGACAAGCTGGAAGCCGGCGGAGCCTGTGACGTGGATATCATTGGTGTATGGAAGGCTGAGTTTGCAAAGATCCAGTTGTCAGGTGCAAGTGACCTGGCAGGTAAGTTGGACTTACAGAAGCTTAGTATTGATCTCAGTGGTGCTTCTGACATTAAGGTGAGTGGCACGGTAGGTGCGCTGGATATTGAGGCGAGTGGAGCAAGTAGTTTTAAGGGGTATGAGCTGTCTACTGATTATTGTAATGCGAGGGCCAGTGGGGCGAGTGATATTAAGATACTGGTGAATAAAGAATTATCGGTACAGGCAAGTGGTGCCAGCGATGTAAACTATAAGGGCAGCGGACTGATCCGTGATCTGAAGACCAGTGGTGCGAGCAGCGTGAGCCGCAGATCGTAAACGGGATCTATAAGGTTAAACGGGGATCAATTTTTGGGTCAACCTAGGAGGTTGGCCTTTTTATTTGTCTGAGGGGTTTGTAGGTGCTGCGGGTCTAAGCGGAACCTATAAGGTTAAACGGGAGTCGTTGTTTTTTGGCGATCTGTCAGCTTGTTATTTTATTGGGTTGAGGATTTTGTTGGTACTGCGGGTCTAAGCGGAACCTATAAGGTTAAACGGGAGTTGTTGTTTTTCGGCGACCTGTCAGATTTGGTTCATTTAATTGTTTAAGGAGTTTGCAAGTACTGTGGGTTTAAACGGAACCTATAAGGTTAAACGGGAGTCGTTGTTTTTTGGCGACCTGTCAAATTGGTTCTTTTAATTGTTTAAGGAGTTTGTAAGTACTGCGGGTTTAAACGGAACCTATAAGGTTAAACGGGAGTCGTTGTTTTTGGGCGATCTGTCAGATTGGTTCTTTTAATTGTTTAAAGAGTTTGTGAGTACTGCGGGTATAAGCGGAACCTATAAGGTTAAACGGAAGTCGTTGTTTTTTGGCGACCTGTCAGATTGGTTCTTTTAATTGTTTAAGGAGTTTGCAAGTACTGCGGGTTTAAACGGAACCTATAAGGTTAAACGGAAGTCGTTGTTTTTTGGCGACCTGTCAAATTGGTTCTTTTTAATCGTTTAAGGAGTTTGCAAGTACTACGGGTTTAAACGGAACCTATAAGGTTAAACGGGAGTCGTTGTTTTTGGCGACCTGTCAGCTTGTTTTTTTATTGGGTAGGGGATTTGTGAGTACTGTGGGTGTAAGCGGAACCTATAAGGTTAAACGGGAGTCGTTGTTTTTTGGCGACCTGTCAGCTTGTTTTCTATTGGGTTGAGGATTTTGCAGGTACTGCGGGTGTAAACAGAACCTTATAGGTTCAGAACTTTAAATTTTCTTTGGCTGGTTACCTGCATAACCTTACCTTTGCACCCCACATCGCGAAGTAGAGCAGCGGTAGCTCGTCGGGCTCATAACCCGAAGGTCGGGAGTTCGATCCTCCCCTTCGCAACAGAAAAAGGCCCCGCAGAAGGCGGGGTTTTTTATTTTTGTGAAGCTAAGTTGAGATGAAAACAGGTTTTGTAAACATATTCGGCAGGCCTAATGCAGGCAAAAGCACCTTGCTCAATGCGCTCATGGGAGAAAAATTAGCTATTGTATCCCACAAAGTGCAGACCACCCGTCACCGGATAAAAGGCATATTGACAGAAAAAGATTACCAGGTCATTTTTTCCGATACCCCCGGTATTATCGAACCCAAATACAAACTGCATGAGAAAATGATGCAGGCTGTGAAGGGAGCATTGGAGGATGCCGATGTTGCGCTGCTTATTGTAGACGTGAAAGAGAATTGGGAAGAAGTAAACACCATCTTTGAAGGATTGAAATTAAGAGTGCCCGCCGTTGTCGCCATTAATAAGATAGACCTGGCCTCACAGGAAAAGATAAAAGAAGCCATCGCTTTTTTTGAGAGTAAGTCTTATTGTAAAAAAACCGTTACGATTTCTGCTACAAGCGGTATCAACATAAAGAATTTTTTAAAGCCCATTATCGAATTGCTTCCTGAAGGAGAACCTTTCTATACAGATGATAATATCAGTGACCTGCCTACTAAGTTCTTTGTCAGTGAACTGATACGCGAAAAGATCTTCGAACTGGCGCAGGACGAGATACCCTATCATACAGCCGTACTGGTGAGGGAATACAAAGAAAAAACGACCCTTGTAAAGATAGTAGCCGATATCATTGTGCATCGCGAAACACAAAAGGCAATACTGATCGGTGATAAAGGCAGCATGGTAAAAAGGATCGGCTCCGAAGCAAGAAAAGCAATTGAAGAATTTATACAACAAAAGGTTTTCCTGGAATTGTTTATAAAAGTGAAACCGAAATGGCGGGAAAACGATCTTCAGTTAAAGGAATACGGGTATTAACAATTACCTGGTAAAGCAGGTAATAAAATGCCGGTTACTCTTCCGTACCCGGTAAATAATTAAAGTAGGTTGAATATTTTTTGAATTTTGATTATTGAATTTTCAATTCAATATCAGCAATAAGATCAGGTATGAGTTTTACAGTAGCAATAGTCGGTCGCCCCAATGTAGGCAAAAGCACATTTTTTAATCGATTGCTTGAAGAACGCAAGGCGATCGTAGATGATTCGAGTGGTGTGACGCGGGACCGGCAATACGGTGTAGCCGAATGGATCGGTAAATCCTTCAATGTTATCGATACCGGTGGCTTTGTTGCAGGCAGTGAAGATATTTTTGAGAAGGAGATCGCCAAACAGGTATTGATCGCTGTGGAAGAAGCAGATGCCATTGTATTTATGGTAGATGCGCATACTGGTATGACCGATCTCGATGATTCAATGGCGCATATCCTTCGTCGCGGTACAAAGCCTGTTTTTCTTACTGTGAACAAGGTAGACAATGGCGATCGTTTGATGGAAGCTTCTGAATTTTACAGTCTTGGTTTTGAGCAAATATTTTTTATTGCCGCCGCAAGTGGCAGTGGCACCGGCGAATTGCTTGATGCGCTCGCGGATTTAATGCCGCCCATTCCTTCCGAAGAAGCTGAAGAAGGAGCTTTACCAAAGTTTGCGATCATCGGCCAACCTAATGTAGGTAAATCATCTTTGCTGAATGCACTGATCGGGCAGGAACGTACCATTGTAAGCGAGATAGCGGGAACAACACGTGATACCATCCATACCCATTATAAATTATTCCAAAAAGAATTCATACTGATTGATACGGCGGGTATACGCCGTAAGGCAAAAGTACACGAGGACCTGGAGTTCTACTCCGTGATCCGCGCTATCAAAGCCCTGGATGAAGCGGATGTTTGTATGATGCTGATCGATGCGGAAAAAGGGATCACTGCCCAGGATCTGAATATCTTTAGTCTTGCAGCAAAAAAAGGAAAAGGTATTGTAGTACTGGTCAATAAATGGGACCTTATAAAAGATAAAGAGACCAATACCGCTAAAGAGTACGAAGCTGAATTAAAAAAAGGCTTGCTCCTTTTAAAGATGTGCCGATTCTTTTTATTTCGGCAAAAGAAAAAACCAGGATATTCAAAGCTATCGAGCTTGCACTGGAAGTATATGATAAACGCCATCGCAGGATCGCTACTTCAGAATTGAATGAAGTGATGTTAAAAGCGATCGAAACTTATCATGCGCCGGTAGTGAGAGGTCATGCGATAAAAGTGAAATATGTAACACAGATACCGACAACGGTGCCTTCATTCGCATTCTTCTGTAATTTTCCTGATGATATAAAAGCCCCTTATAAAAATTATTTAGAGAATCAATTGCGTCAGCATTTTGATTTTACCGGCGTCCCTATTCGTATTTTCTTTAGGAAAAAATAGAAAAATACATTTTTAGAATGTTTTTTTCTATGCGTTTGGATACAGCATAATTTCTTGTATTGGCTACCTTGGGTTAGCAGGCAAAGACACCCGTCTTGCCGTTGCTAACCTAAAAACACCAGCATGAAAAAAGCAATGCTTTACCTGGCCTTGTTGTGCAA
>CAZGSG010000121.1:0-15608 GCA_964528095.1 uncultured Terrimonas sp. | reverse complement strand
GGGCGATGGCGTAAATGATGCGCCCGCGCTGGCACAGGCTGATATCGGTATTGCAATAGGCAGTGGCAGTGATATTGCCGCTGAAACAGCAGGCATTGTGTTGGTAAACAGCAACCCAAACGATGTGGTCAATCTTATTTTATTTGGCAAAGCCACTTACCGGAAAATGATACAAAACCTGATCTGGGCAACAGGTTATAATGTGGTCGCCCTGCCTTTGGCCGCAGGGGTGTTATTTAAACAGGGCATTTTATTAAGCCCGGCAGCAGGTGCGGTACTGATGACGGTCAGCACGGTAGTAGTTGCTATAAATGCAAGTTTTTTAAAGATAAAAAATGTTCAGTCATGAGAATAACATTCCTACTACTTCTTCTTGTTACATACTCATTCACCTTCGCACAGGAAACAAAAACGCAATCGGCCACTTACACCTGCCCCATGCACCCGGATATCCATGCTTCCAGCCCTGGCAACTGTCCTAAATGCGGTATGAAGCTGATAAAGGAAAAGCCAAAACAGGTAAAGAACCTGCCTGTGCAAAAGCATGATGAAATGCAAATGCCTGAAGACAAAGCCAGGGGTATAAACAGGGATAATAAGCCAACGAAAAACATGAATATGCAGAAGGACACGGCTAAAAAAAAGGCTACGGATATGCACAATCCCCCATTGCAAAAAACAGATCCCGGCATCATAAAAACTATTGTAAATAATACACCACCCCGTACCGTCAGGTACGATTTATACGTTACCGATACGATGGTAAGGTTTGGAAAAAAAACAAAAAGAGCTATCGCGGTCAACGGCCAGATACCGATGCCAACCTTAACATTTACCGAAGGTGATACGGCAGAAATATATGTACATAATAACCTGGATGAAGAAACATCCCTGCACTGGCATGGGCTTTTTTTACCTAACCAGTACGACGGTGTGCCTAACCTTACACAAATGCCTATAAAACCGCATACTACTCATTTATACAAATTCCCTATCATTCAGAACGGTACACATTGGTACCACAGTCACACAGAACTGCAGGAGCAGATCGGGATGTACGGAATGTTTATAATGAACAAAAGAAAAGAATGGGATATTCCCACCATTCCTCTTATACTAAGCGAATGGATAGATATGAAACCTGAAGAAGTCCATCGCAGCCTGCATGCCGCAACAGACTGGTTTGCCGTGCAAAAAGGCAGTACACAAAGCTATGCTGAAGCTATAAAAAAAGGTTATTTCAAGACCAAGGTCATCAATGAATGGAAACGTATGAATGCAATGGATTTGACCGATGTATATTATGACAATTTTTTACTGAATGGTAAAAATCAAACTGAACAGCCTCAATTTAAAGCGGGGGATAAAGTAAGACTACGAATCGCGAATGGAGGCGCTTCCGACTATTTCTGGCTATCTTATGCCGGGGGCAAAATAACAGTGGTAGCCTCTGATGGCAATGATGTGGAACCGGTGGAAGTTGACCGGCTAATTATAGCCGTATCAGAAACCTACGATGTAATTGTAACCATTCCGGAAAATAAAAGCTATGAGTTTTTGGTAACGCCTGAAGACCGTACCCGGCATGCTTCTTTATGGCTGGGCAGCGGCGAAAAAATAACTGCCACAAAAATGAAAAGGCCAAAATATTTCGCGGGCATGAAGATGATGAACGATATGATGGACATGAAAGGAAATATAATCGAAATGGAAGGCATGAAAATGGAAAACCAGGTCATGGACATGAATACGGTAATGTATCCTGAAATAACCGGTGATGAAACGCCCAAAAAAGAGAGCAGGAAAGATCCGGCTCCTGCCATGCAGATGCACAACAACAGTATGCAGGGCATGAATAGGGAAACTGAAACTACCGGTATTGTTTCACTCAACTACACGATGTTAAAAGCAACAGAAAAAACAAGCTTACCTGGCGGACCTGTAAAAGAACTGAAATTTGATCTTACCGGGAATATGAACCGCTATGTATGGACACTGGATAATAAAACAGTCTCTGAATCTGATAAAATCCTAATAAAAAAAGGAGAAAATGTCCGGATTATTTTATATAACAACAGTATGATGCGTCACCCGATGCATCTTCATGGACATGATTTCAGGTTGCTCAATGGCCAGGGCGATTATGCGCCAATGAAAAACGTGATAGATATTATGCCAATGGAAAGAGATACAATTGAATTTAATGCCAATGTTTATGGTGACTGGTTCTTTCATTGCCATATTTTGTACCACATGATGAGCGGCATGGGCAGGGTATTTACCTATGAAAATCAACCGGCCAATCCTGAAATACCAAACCCGAAACTGGCCCGGCGAAAACTATTTGCCGATGACAGGATGTTTCATTTTATGGGAAGAGCCGGCATAGAAAGTAATGGCAGCGATGGAGAAATCATGCTGGCAAACACAAGGTGGAAAGTAAGTACCTTATGGCATTTAGGCTATCACGATACGCATGGTTACGAAAGCGAAACCATGATCGGGCGATACCTGGGAAGAATGCAATGGTGGTACCCCTATATAGGCTTTGATTATCATTATAAAAAAATGGACCCCGGCGAAAAAAACATTTTCGGCAATGATGAAAAAAATATGTTTGGACAGGTAAGCAACAAAGAAAACAGAAGAACGATTGTAGCTGGTATTGCTTACACACTGCCAATGTTATTTATTGCTGATGCCCGGGTGGATGGCAATGGTAAATTCCGTTTCCAGCTAAGCCGGGAAGATGTACCCATTACCAGTCGTTTGCGTTTCAACATGATGGTTAACACAGACAGGGAATATATGGCTGGGTTTCGTTATATCGCTACCAAATATATTTCCCTGTCCTCGCATTTCGACAGCGATATGGGACTGGGAGCGGGTATAACTTTAACCTACTGATTGAAAAAATCATAAAAACTGTATAAAATAGATTCTTCGTTTAAAACTAAAATCTTTCTTAAGGCAGGTAAAAAAGTATCCGCCAACAATACCCGGTCATCATATCCAGCAACCTGTCTGGCTATGATGACCGGATATTATTATTACTTAAGCTTCGTGCCTCTTTGAAGCGTAATTTGTTAGTGGGCAATAGCCAGTATTATTAAATGCGGCTTCGGAACCAGGATCCGAAAATAATGCAGGCCCCTGAACCAATTCTGCAGAATATAACAGTATCTTCCATTAACAAATTATGACTACACACCCGAAAAGAACAGGAAATATTTTTTTAAAATTACACCCGCTGCAACGCATTTTGATCAGCCTGCTGATGGCTAGCATAGTATATGTATTGACAAGGGGGCAAAACTGGAGCTGGAAACTGACGGCAACATTGCTATGGAATACATTTGCAATTACTTTTTTAGTGACCAGCTGGATCGTTTTTTTTACAAAGCCCGTTCCGGATATAATAAAACAGGCCAATAAAGATGACGGTAGTAAAGTATTTGTAATGACGAGTCTCCTGCTCAGCTCCTGTGCCAGTTTGCTCACTGTGCTTTTACTGGTTATTTCAGAAGGCCAGGATAAAAATATTTTAATCATCATACTGGCTGTAACCGGCATGCTGGTGTCATGGGCCATTGTGCATACGATCTTCGCTTTTCATTACGCGCACCTGTATTACCAGAAGCAAAAAGACGATACGCCTTCCAAAGAAGCCCTGAATTTTCCAAATGAAAAAAAACCAGACTACCTTGACTTCGCCTACTTTTCCTTCGTTATCGGCATGACTTTCCAGGTCTCCGACGTGGAGATCTCTTCCCGTAAAATAAGAAGAACGGTTCTTATGCACGGCCTGCTCTCCTTTGCGCTCAATACCTTTGTTGTAGCCCTTACTATTAACTTAATAGCCGGGCTTAAAAAATAAGATACTGGATCAGGCGGGCACCATTGCCATTGTCTCCCTTTCCCAGAACCTGTGCTGAGCTATAGCTTCTATGAATAGTTTAGATTGTTTATTTCCCTTCTTATAAATAAAACCCGGAAGCGCTTCATTAGACGCGAGCAATGCGCCAACATTTGTCTTAGCCAAAAAAGCTTCCGCATCTCCATCAATGGCAATGGCCTTGCAATGTTTATAAGCCTGGTCAACAAAATGGATGGCTTCTGCTTCATTGCTTAAGGCTTCCATGCTTTTCACTCCTCCAGGAACATAGACCGCATCATACAATACTGAAGCAACTGTCCTTAAATTTTTATCTACATTGATGGAAGCGCCTTTGTCAGCAGATAACTTACCCAGCTTTGGCGCAATCACCTCAACAACAGCGCCTGCTGCGATCAATGCGTTTTTCATCTGTTGCAGGGAATTCCCATTCACGCCATTAGCCGCCAGTATGGCTATCTTGCGGGTTTTAATTGAATCTTTGATCGTATCAGCCATACTTAGCGCAGCTGAACTTTTAATTCCCTGATCGACCATCTTCGGTTGAAATTTTGCGGGATTTCCATCAGCAGGGATACTATGATTAATGGGTTGCTCCGGTTTTTTGGGAACAACGAGCCCGAGTTCATCCGCCACATTTTTTGCAAGGGTTGTATTGATCTGGTTCAGTAAACCAAGCATCCGAATCCGTATCTCCACGCTATCCACTTTGCTTAATTCAAAACGCAACGCGTCGGTTAAATGATTTTTTTCAGCCTCCGACTGGCTGTTAAAAAATAATGCCGCCTGGCTGAAATGATCAAAGAAACTCTGACTCCTTGCCCTCACCTTTTTTGCATCAATTCTTTCAACATGTGATGTAAAACCGCCTTCCGCAGCTTTTGCCTGGAAAGGGCAACCTCCTCCCAAACTGTTCGGGCTATAACTGGTTTTGTCTTTGTTGATTTGCTGCCGCATATGACCGTCCCGTTGATTATTGTGCACCGTATTGATGGAACGGTTGATCGGTATTTCATGAAAATTTGCACTGCCTAGTCTTGACAACTGCGTATCGGTGTATGAAAATAAACGTCCCTGTAATAATGGATCGTTGCTGAAATCAATGCCAGGAACTAAATGACCTGGATGAAAAGCCACCTGTTCTGTTTCCGCGAAATAGTTATCAGGATTCCTGTTAAGCGTCATCTTGCCAATACGCTGCACAGGTACCAGTTCTTCAGGAATCAATTTGGTAGGATCAAGCAGATCAAAAGGAAATTTATGTTCATCTTTTTCATCGATCACCTGTATCCCGAATTCCCATTCCGGAAATGCACCTGCTTCAATTGCATCAAACAAATCACGGCGGTGAAAATCCGGATCCTTACCCGAAATGATCGTGGCTTCATCCCAGCAAACAGAATGAACACCGAGTAAAGGTTTCCAGTGAAACTTTACAAAGAATGATTTACCACTTTCATTGATAAGACAAAACGTGTGTACACCAAATCCCTCCATCATGCGTAAGCTTCTTGGAATGGCCCTGTCACTCATTGCCCACATGATCATATGCATGGATTCAGGCATTAATGAAATGAAATCCCAAAATGTATCATGCGCGGATGCTGCCTGTGGAATTTCATTATTGGGTTCAGGTTTAACTGCATGGATCAGGTCAGGAAATTTGATGGCATCCTGTATAAAAAACACCGGCATATTATTTCCTACCAGGTCATAATTACCTTCTTCCGTATAAAATTTGACGGAGAACCCTCTTACATCACGGGCCAGGTCTGTTGAGCCTCTTGATCCTGCCACTGTAGAGAAACGCACAAAGACCGGCGTTTTTATTTTAGGGTCATTCAAAAAACCCGCCTTTGTATATTTTGCCATGGATTCATATACCTGGAAAAATCCATGTGCCGCAGTACCCCGGGCATGAACGATACGTTCCGGGATACGTTCATGATCAAAATGGGTAATCTTTTCCCGTAAAATGAAATCCTCAAGCAAGGTTGCTCCCCGCTCACCCGCTTTCAATGAATTCTGATCATCATTAATTTTCAGGCCCTGGTCGGTCGTCATATACTCACCTGCGCCTGTTTCCGTGTCACGAATAAGATCAGCTGTCTTTGCATCGGTCTTTGAAGAAGGATTTTTTTTGGTAGCCATAATGAATTGTTTGCACTAAAAAGGAAAGAAATGTGCCAAACCCTTGTTGTGCAAAATTCAATGGCCGGGCTGATCTAAGAGAGAATGATTAATTGCATTTTTGGAAGTCGCGGGCACACACCAACAACCAACAAATCGATTGTTTTTTGCCACGAACAAGGTATAGGATCTTAACAAACCCATCCGATTTACGTTCAAATACGGTAAATTAGTGAATCATTTTTCAATCGCCCGTCAATTACCTACTATGCCAAACGACCAGGACAATGATCACAACAAAAACAATCGCACCGAGACAAAACGTTTGATCAGCCGCGAAAACGGAGAAGAGATTTGGGAGATCTCCATAAGCGAAACAATGGAAGATTCTGCACCTGAACCTCCACCTCCGCCATCTCCGGGTCAGACCCGCCGGTTCGCCCATGTGCAAGAGTGGTTATCCTATCTATGCAATGCGTTTAAGCCAACAGATCGTACAGTTGCTTATTATTTTAATCTTGAGCAATCCATGGATAAGTATGCTGTTTTATTTATGTGTAACTGGAAATTCGACCCCGCTGATAAGGAATGGGTCTATTATATTGAAAATAACCCACAGGATTATTATGTATTGCCAGATTCCGAATACAAGAAGCTGAATAAGGAAGAAGCATTGAAAAAAATGGTGACTGAGTTGAAAGTCTTTACTGAAACCGAAGAGTTCAGGCATTCTTTTTTTGCTAAAGCCAGGGCGATAGCTGCAGGATACCGAGGGGAGGATACTGTGATTGTCAAATAAATACAATGCCCGCGGATTTCAGAGATAGTATATCATTTTAGCGGCCTGGGTTCATATTACCAGGATGTAAAATTGGGAATTTTACTACAGTTTGTTTTAACACGGAATCACAGCCGATCATTCTTTTTATTTATGCAGAACTATATTCCTGAATTTCGTTTTCAATTAAAATTCAAAATAAGGAGGCACGGATCAATAAGAAATGTCCGATCTTCTTTAGGCCCTCCGTGACTCCATATCTAAATAATCATTTTAAAACAATGCTGATATTTTCTCCATGTTTCCGTGTTAAAAAACACTTTAAGCCGGTCGCTAGTACCAAACCCCGCTGGGACATTCCCGGGTATTGGAGAAGATAGCCCTCTATAACAACAAACTTCCCTTCTCACCAATCAAACTCCTGCAAACTAACCGTACCACTCATATTCAGGTTGGTCAGCCTGCTTCTTTCTGAAGAACAGGAAAGGGATTTAAGTAATTTAAGCCCCCTGATGTTTAGCGAAGTAAGGAACTCATTTTCGGAGATGGATACTTTCTCCAGCTTTTTAAAGGTACTTAGATCGAGTGTTGATATCCAGGTCTCGTTTAAATTCAGTGACCGGAGAGCCAGTGAACCCCCGGCTTTAAATTCAGTAAGATTATTTTTCTGCAACTCTACTTCTTCCAGCGCCGGCAGGTTGCTGAGATCTATTTTGGACAACAGGTTCTTATCCAACTTTAGTTCTTTGAGCTTGTTAAGACCGGCAAGGTCCACAGAGCGGAGTTTATTTTCCTGCAGGTACATGGTGATAAGATTGGTCAGCCCCCTGACCTTGATGATCTCTATCTGCGACTGAAAACCATAGATGCGCCCCAGGCTGGTCATTCCTTCCAGGTCCAGTACTTTGACCTGGTTATTGTAGAAACCGAATTCTTCCAGGTTAGTAAAACTTTTGATGCCCTCTAACGAAGTGATATTCGCATTGTCTACATATAATTTTGTAATCTTTTTTGCTTCGGTGACCTGTATTTCTCCGTCACTGTTAAGATCAATCCCAAGCGCGATCAGTCGCTGTTTAAAATTAATATCAGGAATCTTTACAGTTTGCGCCTGCGAATTTTGCATTAAAACAATATTCAGTAAAAGAGCAAGCGTATATAAAAAAAATGTTTTCATACTGATCTTTTGGGAATTAATTACTAATAACTGTGTTAACGACCTGGCCATTTTCTTTCACCTCTACAAACCCGGCGACCTCATCTTCCGAATTATAACTCTGCGTGTAGTTAGTATAGATGGCTTCTTCCCCCACTACATTGCCGGAATACTGATTGTAATAGGTGCGCGTGCCCGTTCGAATCGTGAGGTTTTTCTTTTTCTCAAACTGTACCCAGGTTATGATATAATAGCGACCAGGTTTCAGATTGGAGAATTCAAAACCTCCCTGGTCATCGAGGTATTTACCTTCAACTCGGTAAGCGAAGGCGTTGTTGGTCATGGTGGCCTGTTTTTTACCCGTGTTATATTTCTTTTTAAGTTCTACAAACTCGGTAAAATAAGGCGTTACAGGAAAGAGTATGATCTTTCCTCCTTTTGCAACATAATTGTTTTTCCCTTTCTTTTTAAGATAGGCGTTGCCCCGTATGGTGCTGGTGCCCTGCTCAAGAAGTTTAGCCGTACCTTCTTCATCAAAAGGCAAAGCCGGTAAAACATATGTTGGTGTTTTCTGCGCGTTTGTAGCCAGCATACTCAGCAGGAAAAATGTCAGGTAAAAAGAGCTGATCTTCATCGGGCTTATGATTTTATTCAAATATAGAATGTAATTGTTTCATAGGCAATATGATACATGCCCTTAGAAAAAACGCGGCTTTGCAAGAACTAAAATCACCCGCTTTTTTTGCCAGCCATTGCTGTATTCTATAGCCAGGAGTTTGTTGTTGAATGATAGTTATAAGCGTTTCGTTGAAAAATCAGGTGCAGCAAAGTATTTTTTTACTCATTAAAAAAAATACCAGGAGGTCAACCTCTGGTGAGTGGTAGTTAAAATCGCCGGATATGGCAGGCATTTCACTGGATCAACGGTAAATGCCCGGAATAGAATTTAGGTTAATTTAGCCCCTGCAACTACCGGCAAACTACTATATGCCACTTGCTTTGATATCGAAAGGAATAAATAACTACTATGCGCGGACCAAATAAAATACTTTTCCTTACTTCAGTCATGCTGTGCCTGGCTGGTTTTGTGCTGGCTCAAAATAAGCCTGCAACAATCGACTCATTGATCAATCGGACAAACAGACTTGGCTTATTCAATGGCAATGTCCTGGTGATGGATCATGGAAAGGAGCTATACCGTAAAGCGATTGGCAATACGGATGCCTCACAACAAACGCTCCTTACCGATAAATACCGGTTTCATATTGGATCTATCGCCAAAGAACTTAATGCAGTAGCTATCATGATGCTCAAAGAGCAGGGCAAACTGAGCCTGGAAGACAAGGTATCAAAACACCTTGCAGGTTTACCAGCCTGGGCCCAAACCATCCGTATAAAAAATCTTTTGCAATACACCAGCGGTTTGCCTGATCTGAAATGGGAATTCATAACGAGTGACGCGATAGCCATGGACTCGCTTAAAAAGATCACGGCGCTTGATTTTGAACCGGGCACGCAGTACGCGTATAATAACAGCAATACCTTCTTACAGCGCAGCATCGTTTCCAGGATAAGCGGAATGAGCTTTGCGGAGTTTGTTACAGTAAAAATGCTCCGGCCCCTGAAAATGGGATCGTCATTGGTCGATCCCGACGGCAACACCGTCCTTATGGCAACGTCATACAACGACAAATTTATTGAATCTCCTTTTTTAGCGCCATTTTCCGGGTGGACTGCTGTTACCCTGGATGACTTTTATAAATGGGAACAAAGCCTCGAAAATTTCAGGCTGATCAGCCCTGCTTCAACAGAAGAAATACTCACAGCCTTTGCACCCAATAAACAAGCTGGCCTGGGAGGAGGCAGTATGAAGAACAATAAGATCATTGCGCATACTCATGATGGAACCGCTTATAACTTTCAGGCATTGCTCACCAGCGACAGCAATTCAGGTCGTACCGTCATTTTAATGACCAATAACAAACAAAATAACCTGTATGATATTAACAATGCCATACAGAATATCCTGGACGGGAAAGACTATCAACAGCCCAAAAAATCAGTGTTGTCTGCCCTGCAGGATAAGTTTAATACATCAACAGGTAAAGAATTATTATCTCTATACCTGGATATGAAAGCAAGCAATCCGGGCGATTATAATTTTGGGGATGAATCGGCCCTAAACGTTGTCGGCTATGCGCTACTGAGTAAAAAACGTTATGATGACGCTATTCTTATTTTTGAATACAATACGGGTCTATTTCCCCTGTCGGGAAATGTGTTTGATAGTTTAGGAGAAGCCTATTATAACAAGGGCGACAAAGCCAGGGCATTACTCAATTATAAGCGGTCGCTCGAGCTGGACCCAGGGAATGATACAGCCAAAAAAATTATAGCGGAGTTGAAGTAACAGGCAAAATAACTGAACGATTGTTATTGCTAATAGTCTTCCGGGTCGCAATTACCAATACGATATCAGTGACCGGACTTCCCGGATAAATATCGCTTGATATAAGTGTCAAAATCAGGCAGGTTTTTATCCTCAAAGACACTAACAATCTGCCTGAACATTATATAGCCATACTTGTAGCCATCCTGGGCCATTTCATCATAATGTTCGGTAAAGTATTTTTTCACATCCTCCTTCTCCGGAATTGGGCTTTTTAATTTCGAAAGCGCTTTTTTAGCTATTTCGTAGCATTCTTTCATTTCACCGTCTTTCCCTCTTTTTTTCCAATAGAGCAACGCCATCTCACTTGCTGCATATTCGTTGTCATATTCATTGTCCTTGCGGGTATTGGTCGCAAACTGCAATGCATGCCCTATTTCATGAGGCAAAAAAAAGCCATAGAAAAACATAGCGGACAACCTTTCCCCTTCTTTTTTTCCTCCGGCTACATCTGTACAAAAATCCAGTATCATTTGTGGTGTTGTTTGCCAGGGCGTCAGATAGATACGATTTGTTTTAGGCAAATAATATCCCGTATATAAACTGTCCATGACAACTGTTTTCAAGCCCTTGAAGTCTACTTTCGGGTCGATTTTTTTTACCCGGCTTTCAAAATCTTTTATCAGCAGGTCATTTTCTTTTCTTAAAAGAGTGGAGTCCGTGAAATTTTCAAACAACCTGTTTTGCGCAAATGTGAAACCTCCTGTAACGAGTAATATAACCAAAAGAATAATCCTGTTCATCCTACTATTATTTTATGTCGCGTTTATTTATCAATGTCGGGCCCCGGAGAAGCCTTGCCAACTATTTATAAATATACGAAACGCATTCTTTAAAAAACTATCGCTATTTATAATAGATGATAAATATCAGCTTCTGGGCTAAGCAAAGTCAACCAACCCCGGTGCGCGCCCTCTTAACTTTATATCCTCACAGACTCTGAGTCACCTGCGGTTTGTAATGAATTTATAAACTCAACTTCCATGTTTGTGTTACGGGATGCCGGAATTAAGTGATCACATATGAATAACAGACAATATCTCGCCCTTGTTAAAAGCGTGCATACCCTAATATGGATATTCTACAACTGCGTGGTCATTTATATGCTCTATGCATCCATTACCAATAAAATGGATAGATGGTTTTGGATCTGTGGTGGCTTTATTCTTTTGGAAGGAATTATATTACTGCTATTCAAACTCACCTGCCCGTTGACACTGATAGCCCGGCAGTATTCCGATTCTCAAAAAGACAATTTTGACATATATCTTCCCGAGTGGCTGGCCAGGAATACAAAACGGATATATTCATTGGTCGTATTTGTTATTATTTTGATCGCTGTGTTTCAGCTATTAAAATGAATTGCTGCCGCTGTGCAAAGCCTGGAAGTAAACGCGCTGAGGCATAAGATCAGCTGCTTTTTTGCTAATAGCGCAAACACACTATACATCGGGGTTGGCCATTTAGCAGAACTTATACGAATTTTCGTTATTCGTCAAACCCCTATGGGACATACCCTGGTTAATGAGATGCGTATTTTAAGCCAATGACAGAACCGATCAGTGTAGCAATAAATAACAATCGCCAAAAGTTGGTGGGGTCTTTAAAAACGAGAATCCCAATTAAAGCAGTACCCACAGCTCCGATCCCTGTCCATACCGCATAGGCAGTGCCAATCGGCAAATTTTGGGTTGCTTTGATCAACAGCGACATGCTAATGATAAGGCAAACTAAAAATCCCGCATACCACCAATAAACAGCGCTGCCTGTCGCTTCTTTCGCTTTCCCGAGGCAGGATGCAAATGCCACTTCAAATAATCCTGCAATAATCAGTATGATCCAGCTCATGTGTTTCGTTTGTGATGGCAAAGATCTCAAAGAGAATTGAAGAAAAATTATACAAATGATAAAAAAGCAGCAATTCGCTATTTTATTTCTGCTCTTATCCTGCTCAAACTTACCTGGGTAATGCCAAGATAAGAAGCAATATGCCCTAACTGTACTCGCTGGAGTAAATCGGGGCTATCTTTCAGTAGTTCTCTATATCGTTCGGACGCGGTCCTGAATTGTCTTGAGATCAATCGCTCTTCCGTTTTCACCAACTCTTTTTCTGCAAATCTCCTACCCCAGTTCGCGATATGCACATCTTTCTCAAAAAGGGTTTGCAGGTTGCTCGCCTTCAACTCATACAATTCACAATCTTCCAGCAGTTCAATATTCTCATACCCTTTTTGATTTTCAACATAACTCTTCATGGAAATAACCGGCGCTCCTTCTTTCCCAAACCAGAAAGTCACTTCATTGTCACCCTGGTCCGCGTATGCCCTCACAATTCCTTTTTTTATGAAATAAATAGTCGGTTCAATTCTCCCTGCTTTTAATAAAATATACGACCTGGGATAACTGACTTCCGCAATACATTTTTTCAACGCCGTCTTTGACTTTTCAGGCAGTTCAGCTATTCTGTCGATAATCTCATCTATGTTCATTTTCGTATTTTCTGGTAAGCTTATTCCAACAATAGGTAGCGGCACAGACAGGCTGCTCAAGTTCTTATAAAGATAGATCACTTCAAATTCAAAAATCAAAATTCAACAACACACCCCAATATTCGAAGTGCATTTTTGAATTTTGCCTTTTTAATGTTGAATCTACACTCACTCCCCTTTCTTCGCCGAGTCCTTTTTAATACTTATAATTTTATAATCGCTCTCACTGATCCCTTTTACGCCTCTTGACTTTTTAGGAGGTGGCTGCTTTGCCCCAACGGAATCAGGCACCTGAACATCTTTGCTGTTTATCACCAGGGGGTCTTTAGCAGGCGCTGCTACAGGCTGAGGAATTATGGAGTCTTTCACGAAGAGAGCGCTATCAATTCCAGCGTTCACTGGTATTTTTTTATCATTTCGTGCCGGCAATGATTGAGTTTGTCTCTCCCCAGCCGGATAGTTTATTGCGCTGCTATCAGGCCTCTTCTCCTGTACTTTCTGCCCCTTTTCCATAACGGGTTCACCTGTTTTCTTTATAGCATTTTTTTTATTGCCAGCCTTTTTCCATATAACAATTATAGCAATCAACACAACAGCTGCGACAATAATCAACCAGAGCTTTCCAATTCCGGAAAAGCCTTTTCCAGGCAGTTTTTGTGAAACAGGCGCATCTTCAGCATCAGGTGTATTTCCCGCATCCAGCTGTTGCTCGATAGAGGCCCATATCGCATCTGCCATGTCAGGGACTGGCAATTGCCGCGCTTTTTCGGCTATTAAGATTTCGTATGATGTTTTAGAATCCACTATTTAATGATACCTGTTAATTTTTGTTGTAAACTTTTTCTTGCTTCGCTTAAGTGCCATTTGCTCGTTCCCTCGCTGATACCCAATTGCAGGGCAATCTCTTTGTGGGCGTACCCGTCTATGGCAAACAACACAAATACGGCATGCGTGGCGGGCGGTAACTGTTTAACCATTTGCATGATCTCCGCAGCATCAATCTTTTCTATTACCTGGTTATTGAGATAAGGTTCATCTGCCTGGTCCAATTCCTTACTACTGAAACGGCTGCGTTGTTTGATATGGTCTAACGCTTCGTTAATCACAATCCGCTTCAACCATGCCTGGAAACTACCTTTTGTTTCATCGAATGAACGGATATTTTTATAGACTTTTACGAAAGCATGGCTCATGATATCGGCCGCGTCCTGCTGGTCTCTCGCATAACGCATGGCAATAGCCATGGCAAAAGGGTATAACTGCCGGAACAATTGCTCCTGTGCCTTCCTGTTGCCTTCGAGACAACCCTGTATGATCGTATGTAAGACCTGTTCCAGTTAGGTTATAAACTATTTTTATTAGGGACCGTCATTAATAATTAATCAGCAAACGATTCCGGGCATTATTCCGCCATTGTTTTAACATATCGTATCAACCAGTTGCTCACCATACAATATCATTTACCCTTCTTGCGAAGATCGCCGTCGCGATGGCCGCGATAGGCAGCTTTTCCGCTGCTTCCAGTTCATTATAAAACCAGAGATTACTGCCAACAATATCAATGATCGCCACTACCCCATCGCTGGTACTTAACTCATACCCACCCAGCATTTTTATTGGAAACTTTCCCTTTTTACCGTTCGGCCCTTCCGTGTCTTTCAACATCACCGCTTTTATGTAAAGGGTGTCTGTACCATTTGTAGCAAGGCCGTTATCATCGGGACGTACGATCGTAAACAATTTATTTTCGGTATCATTCTTCCTCTCGTAGATATTCGTCATCAGCAGTTCCCAGGTTTTCCCTGAAAGCGTGTCTGCACTAATAAGCGCCGAAAATACATACCGGTATTCCTGTAATCGTTCATATTTACTGAAAATACTCTTACTGTCCATTATCTTATATTCAAGACTGCGGGTAAGTTCCGTTTCCTTGCCAAATACCTGTGCCTGATTTTTACCATCCGATATGGAAAACCGAAAATTTGCTTTCTCTTTTTTTACACGTTCATTCTTTTGAATACCCAATTGGTTCAATAAAAGATTTTCCAACAGAAAACCACGACTCCACCCGGGATAACTCATATGCATTCCCCTTTTTATTTTGGAACTTGTAAATGATCCGAATTCGATCTTATTTTTTTTCGCGCCCTTGATATGCAATTCGGTAGCCTGTTCTTTGAACACGGCTGGCACGGACAATTTCGTTACAACATTATTGCATGAAACAATCCCCATCATGCAACATAGAAAAAAAACTATTCTCATTATTGATATTTATCATTGAATAATCCAGGACTTTTTTTTAACTAACATACAACTTTATCTCCCTTTATAAGTCGAATCGTATTGTACAATCGTTAACCTCGCCGGCGGTATTGCGCTATTGTTCACCGGCGTTGCTATGACCTGTGCAAAGCGATATCCCCCGGTATTATTGTCCCTGGTTGCCGTTATGACCAGGGAATCATTCCCCGTACCGTGGGTCTTATCAATTATCATCCAGTCAGGCGCCGGAGCCTGTACCGATAACTCCCATTGAACATCCGATTCCACCATAATCGTTTTGGCAGAACCCTGCTTATTGGTGACATGCGCAGTAGCCCAGCTGAATCTTAAATAGTTTGATGAACTGGCGGGTTCAATCGTTTTAATACAACTGGTTGCAAATATTGTAATTGCCGTCATTACAATGATGATTTTCTTTATCATTT
>CAZGSG010000120.1:0-15888 GCA_964528095.1 uncultured Terrimonas sp. | reverse complement strand
CACATCGGGATAGATCGTGCCCTGTCCAAGCATTTCGACACCCTCTACTTTTTTGGCTTCTTCCTGGAAAATATCGATGAATAATTTGCCTATTACTTTTCTTTTTGCTTCGGGATCGGTTTTGCCTGCCAGTTCTTTGTAAAATAACTGTTTCGCGTCTACGCCGGTTACATTCAGTCCGAGTTTGGCATAGTTGACCAAAACCGTATTGTATTCATCTTTGCGTAATACGCCATTATCCACAAAGATCCCATACAGGTTATCGCCAATGGCTTTGTGTATAAGCGTAGCTGCAATAGTAGAATCGACCCCGCCGCTCAGGGCCATGATTACTTTTTTATTGCCAATCTGTTGTTTAAGTGCAGCAACGGTATCGGTTATGAAGTGTGCCGGTGTCCAATCCTGTGTACAACCACAGATACTGACTAAAAAATTGTGTAATATCTTTTTTCCCTCCGTAGAATGATATACTTCAGGATGAAACTGTAAACCATATAAGGGCTTATCGGCTGAATTGTCTTTTTTAAATGCCGCGATTGGTATGCTGTCTGTTGTTGCCAGGAGTTCGAAACCGGTTGGCATTTCAAGGATAGTATCAGCATGACTCATCCATACCTGGCTTTCCCTGGCTACATTGGCCAGGAGTATATTGTCTTTTTCAATCTGCATCACAGCGCGGCCATATTCCCGTTTATTACTTTTCTCCACACGGCCGCCATATCGTTTGGCCGTTAGTTGTGCGCCATAACAAACACCTAATACCGGCACATTTTTGATAAACTCCTGGATATTCACATCAGGGGCTTTATCATCATTTACAGAAAATGGGGAGCCAGAGAGAATGATGCCTTTTAAACCGGGGTCGAATTCAAAGGATTTGTAGTAGGGAATGATTTCGCAGAACACATTGGCCTCTCGTACGGCCCTGGCTATCAATTGAGTATACTGAGAGCCAAAATCGAGAATAAGGATCTTTTCGGTCATGATGCTGCGAAGGTAAGAAAATCAGTTTTGGGTTTGAAGTAGAGATTTTGATAAAGAAAGGGCTGGCTTAGTTCAATTACAAACGATGCGATACCGTTGGCTAAAAGAAATATGGGATTTTACTGTGCAGTTTCTCCGTTTATGTAACCTATATGTTTGTTTTTGCGTCCAATGTGGCGAAAAGCAGGATTTTATCCTGACATTTGTTATTATCAAAATCAAAAAAATGAGGCGTATTCTTGTTGTGCTTACCGTTTGTTCAGCGTTCTTACTTTCATCCTGCCATTATCTCGGAAGTAAAAGAATAAAAGGAAGCGGAAATGTGATTTCCCAGACCCGTAATCTCTCAGGTTTTACAGGAGTAGATGTAAGTGGTGGAATAGAGGTATTTGTAACCCAGGACTCTGCGTTTTCGGTAAAAGTTGAGGCCGATGATAATCTGCAGGAATTTATTCTTGTAAGTGAAAATAGCGGCAAACTATATATAAAGCAGGCAAATAATACAAGTCTTACCAGCAGCGCAAGGATCAAAGTATACGTAGGCGCACCCAAACTGGATGGATTTTACGCATCAGGCGCCTGTAGCATAATTGGCCAGAATAAAATAACCGCAGATGGTGATGTAGATATTCACCTCAGCGGATCATGCGATGTAACCCTGGACCTGAAGACGCCTAAAATATCTGCGGACCTTAGCGGAGCCAGCACACTTTCATTGAAAGGAGAAACAAAAGACCTTGATATAGACGGTTCAGGAAGTACGGATATCAAGTGTTTTGATTTAATGACGGAGAATACCCGCATTGATATCTCCGGTTCCGGTGATGCCGAAGTACATGCAAGTGTAAAAATTGATATTGAATTAAGTGGTTCTGCCAGCGTAAAATATAAAGGAAGTGCATCTGTGAACCAGAATGTAAGCGGGTCGGCAAGCGTGAAGAAAGTAGAATAATTTTTTATAGCTTAGCGGTTCATACACCTTGAGGTTTAAAAACAAACTAACCGCTAATGACTTCCCGCCGGCAGTTCATCAAAGACACGTCTCTTGCTACAGGAGGCATTTTGCTGGCGTCGTCATTCAGTAATTTCTTTATACCCAAAAAGCCAAAAGTGATCATTATCGGCGCCGGTTTTGCCGGGCTGGCCGCGGCTTATCATTTATACAAAAAGAAAATAGATTTCGTGATCCTTGAGTCCCGTAACAGGATAAGCGGGCGAGTGTTTTCACATACAATCGATGAAAAAGAAAACCTGGTAATTGAGCTGGGTGCAGAATGGGTCGGTAATTCGCATAAGCGAATGCAGGATCTTTGTAATGAGTTTGGGCTTGAATTGGAAAATAACCAGTTTGAATCACATCTTATTTACAAGGGCAACTATTATAAAAATGGCGAATGGTCATTTAGCGAAGCCTGGCAAAAAAAGTTCAAATCCATCATCGCCAATTATGAGAATTTAACACAGGCAGATAAGTCCAGGATAGATAAAACAGACTGGTGGCGGTTCCTGGTGAATAATGGCTGCGAGGGGCGTGACCTGGACATTCGCGAACTGATGGACAGCACTGATTTTGGCGAAAGCATTCGCAATGTATCCGCATTTGCGGCGTTAGCGGAGTATGCGGAAAGCAGTGAAAAAAATGAAATGGACCTGAAGATAAAAGGAGGTAATAGTCTGCTCGCTAAAAAAATTGCAGAGAAGATAGGGCTGGATACGATTAAACTACAACATAGCGTAAATCGAATTACACAAAACAGCAAGGGCGGGGTGAAAGTTTACTGTGATAATGGACAATCATTTACCGGGGATAAGATTATTTGCACCATACCCACTTTTGCAGCAAGTAAGATAAAATGGGAGCCCGGTTTGCCCACCGACCAGGTAAATGCAATGAACGAATTGCAGTATGCGCGCATTAATAAAAACCCTTTGTTGTTCAGTGAACGGTTCTGGAAGGCAGAAGATTTTGATATGGTCACCGATCAGTCACCGCATTATTTTTATCACGCCACTAAAAATCAACCATCTTCCAAGGGCGTGCTTATTTCCTATACAATCGGCGAAAAGGCTGCTGTAGTAGCCAATCAAAGCGATGACTGGAAAGCGGACATGATACAGCAAACATTACAACCCTATTTTGGAGACGTAAAAAAGCTGTTGGAAAAACAAACCAATTATTACTGGGGGAATGACGAATTCTCGCATGGGTCATATGCCATTTATGGAAAGGGGCAATGGTTCCGCATACGTCCAGTTCTTAACCGCCCTCATATCCATACCCATTTTGCAGGAGAACACCTCGCAGATTGGCAGGGATTTATGGAAGGCGCGATCAATACAGGGGAAGATGCTGCCGGCAGGATCAAATAAAAATTGAGGTCCATACTATCTGTTTGGATTCTTCTGACACAATGCATGTATTATAAAGCCATCGGGGAAATAATGTACAAATAGGTAAAGGTATAAGAAATGGAAAATTACACGATCGTCATTTTTATAATGGCTGTTATGATAGGACTTTCTGCTGTTGCGGATAAAATCAGGTTGCCTTACCCGGTTTTACTGATCATTGCGGGGATCGCTATTGGATTTATTCCATCCCTTCCCAATATCAGCCTGAACCCTGAAGTGGTGTTTCTTATCTTTCTTCCCCCGCTGCTTTATGATGCAGCATTCAATATATCCTTTAGTGAATTTAAAACCAATATCAATACAATTGGTACGCTATCCATTTCATTGGTTTTTGTCACAGCATCGGGTATTGCGGTAGCGGCCCATTACCTGATTCCCGGAATGACATGGCCACTTTCATTTGTGCTTGGCGCTATTCTCTCCGCTACAGATGCCGTTGCTGCCATGAGTATTACAAAAGGCCTGGGCCTGTCTCATAAAACTATTACCATCCTCGAAGGTGAGAGCCTGGTCAATGATGCGTCTGCATTGGTTGCGTACCGGTTTGCCCTTGGCGCGGTCACTGGTACCGCATTCGTGTTTTGGAAAGCTTCTTTGGAATTTCTTGGCCTCATGGCAGGAGGCGTGGTTATGGGGATGGTTATGGGTAAGTTACTGGCTTTTATTATCAAGCGGGTACATAAAAACAGCATGGTCGTCATCAGTTTTATGATGCTGATGCCTTTTGTCACCTACCTGGCGGCGGAATCAGTGCATGTTTCAGGCGTTATTGCCGTGGTTATGCTTGGTCTGGCAATCGCGCGGTTTAGTAATAAGATTTTTCCGGAGAGTTTAAAAAATCAATCAAAGTCCATATGGGATATGATCATCTTTTTATTGAACGGACTTATTTTTATCCTGATAGGTCTCCAGCTTCCTTATGTTATTGACAGTATTCCGGGAAACCAGTTGCTTCCTTATATTGGTTACGCTTTCATTATCACCATAGTGGCCTTGCTGCTGCGAATGGGAAGAGTATTCTCACAACAGGTCAATCTTCAAAAAGCTTTTAAGAAAGGAAAGGGCAGAATAACAGAACAGGCTTTATTGGATTTTAAGAATAGCCTGATCATCAGCTGGTCGGGCATGCGGGGTATTGTTTCATTGGCTATTGCCATTGGTTTACCGATAACATTGAAAGATGGTAGTCCATTTCCACAGCGCAATGCGATCATATTTATTTCGATTGTCGTTGTTTTGTTTACATTGCTTGGACAGGGGCTAACGCTTCCCTGGCTTGTACGCCGGTTAAAGACCCGGTAGCTATAGAAAATACGCTCTTTACCAGTTAAGTATATTGTTGCTATAGGTTAATATATCTTACTGTAATCTTCACGTCCCTGTTCCTTCCTTTATCATCTGTACAGGAAATCTTTACCGGGCCCTCTTCAGGTATAAAAAATTGTTTTTCACCGGGGCTACAACTTTTATAAAATTTATTGTTGATATACCAGTAGACCTTTGCCACATCGTTAGCTGTTTTACAGACAAGTTGCAAAGGATCGGGGTTCTTTTTACTAATCAGGTATTCTGTACCATTGGCCGGTGAAGTTATAACAGGCGCACTTCCTTTAAAGATCAGTTCACAATCAGGATTATGTGATGGTATCTTTTGATAGGAGATCCTGTTCTCATCAAACCAGGCCTGCATATCCGGTTCTACTACCTTATACCATTTTTTCTTATACCCGTTTTCAGGCACACAGCTTTTGCAGTAAGAAATTTTTTCGTCGGCGCTGATCATAATCTCCTGCCAGTTAGCACATGCCCTTGTAGAAGAGATCAGGGGTATAAAATAATCAGTCACCCTGCTGCTGCAATGTTCGGATGGTACTAAACCCGTTTCGCTGCATACCTGCCGGATATCACAATCCTTTGGTTGGGTATACCATTCTTCATCACTATCATAATCGATGGTATTAAAAATTTTGAAAAGCAATGGGGTAGCTATATTAGCGCCACTCAGGTCTGCAACGCCTACCCCTGAAAAATTCCCGGTCCAGACCCCCACTGTATATTTTTTATTATAGCCGATACTCCATCCATCTCTTCGCCCGTAACTTGTACCGGTCTTCCATGCAATACGTGGCATACGTTCAGTCGATGACCAGTTTACCGGGAAATCCGGGCGGTCTACTTTCGATAAGATCTCATTGATCATATAGTCCGCGGCAGGGCTGATCACATTTATTTTATTACCCGGATTGTCTCCTTTAAAATAGGAGGGGGTAAAATAATTGCCATCATTAGCGAAGGCAGAAAATAAGCCGGTCAGTTCTTCGAGTGTTGTACCACAGCCTCCGAGGATCAATGAAAGACCCAATTTGCGCTGGTCTTTTTGTATTTGTCTGAAATGACAGGTACTTAGTTTTTGTATCAGTCGTTGCTGACCCAGTAGCTTTAGTGTTTTTACTGCGGGGATGTTCAGCGAATGTGCCAATGCATACTCTATGGACACATAGCCATTAAATTTTTCGTCATAGTTTTCGGGCGCGTATCCTTCATAGTTGACGGGCACATCTGTTATCACTGTCTTGGGTGTCAGCAAACCTTCATCAAAACACATCCCATATAACAAAGGCTTGAGAGTACTACCGGGCTGCCGTATTGCGTTGGCTCCATTTACCTGGCCTCCGTCCACGGTATCCTTAAAACCGGAAGAACCTATATAAGTGATGACCTGGTGGGTTTTGTTATCAATGATCACGACTGCGGCATTCTTTATATTTTTCAGTCGCTGTGATCGAATATAATCTTCTACTATTTTTTCTGTCTTTAGTTGAGTGTTTAATACAATATTCGTTTGAATAAGATGGGCGCCCTGTTTTCGTAGTTTATAGGCAAGATGGGGAATATAATGAGGAACCACGCCTCTTGTGGCCGTAAGGGGTTCTGCCAGCGCATCCTCAATTTCTTTTTCGCTGAATATTTTTTCGCTGGAGAATTTTCTGAGCCAGCGGTTTCTTTCTTCTACGATCCTGTCATTGTTTTTTCCGATTACCAGCGAAGATGGTCGGTTGGGAATAATACTCAGCGACGTTATTTCTGCCAGCGATAAATGATCGGGGTTCTTTTTGAAATATAAAAGCGATGCCGCTTTTACGCCTTCGATATTGCCCCCATAAGGTACAAGGTTGAGATACATCTGCAGTATCTCATCTTTGCTGTACCTCATTTCCAGTTGCAGGGCCCGGAATACTTCAATGATTTTACTAAAAATAGTTCTCTTCCGGTGTTCGAGCGCTCTTGCTACCTGCATGGTGATGGTACTGGCGCCGGAGGTACGTTTCATGCGGAAGATATTTTTAAAAAAAGCTCTTCCTACCGCAAATGGATTCACGCCGGGGTGGGAGTAAAAATATTTATCTTCTTTGGCAATGATGGTTCTGCGAAGTAATGGAGAAATTTCGTCCAGCTCTGTTTTCATCCGCCATTTCTGATCCCTGGTAAGGTAGGCATTGATGACCTCACCTTTATTGTCTGTGACAACTGTTGAGTATTCGATTGAGTCGCGCAGTGGAAATAAAAGATTGAGTAGAAAAAACAACAGTACCAGTCCGACCAGGGAAATACCAAGACGCTTTAAAAATAAAGTAATAGATCGTTTACTGATTGTCCATTTCATAATTCACCGGCCACTTATCCTATCCAAAATTGTATCTTTTTTTTGCGAAATGCGCACTTAACAAATATTTATATTTTTCTATGGATGCGAGACTGACGGCTTTCTTATCTTTTCATTCAAATTCTATAAGGTCTTTATGGACTTGCCCTGTTATCCCGGTCTAGCGAAAGATATACCTCCCTGACTGATTTTACTACAGTAAATTTCCTTTTTTATAAAAAAGGGTTCCAACTACGTTGGTTCATTAAATTTCTTTAACTTCTCATTCATAATTGGACCATTTAACCAAATCATCATATGCGAATTAAACATCGTCTTGTAGCTATTCCTGTTATTATCGGGATGGTTGCTATTTTTTTGTCGGCCTGTAAACAAAATGCGGTTACCCTTTCCTTTACAAATGCCAAAGGAGAAGTGCCGTTGCTGGGAAATCTTAAATTCCGTTTTAACCAGGGAATGGTAACGGATTCCATGCTCAATAAATGGGATTCTGCAGATTATGTTTCGTTTGAACCGGCAATTAAAGGCCGGTTTCGCTGGGAAAGTCCTGATGAGCTGGTGTTTTCGCCATCTCAGCCACTCAGTCCTGCCACATCTTATAAAGCAAAGGTCAAAAGTGCCACATTAAAATTCAGTAAGTATAATTCAGTAAAAGACGGTGACAAGATCAGCTTTCATACGCCTGATCTCATATTGGATAACTCACAGGTAGTATGGATAGGTGAAACGAGTACAACAGCCGTACCGCAGATCGACCTGTTGTTTAACTATAAGATCAGTCCGGCAGAATTAAAGGACAGGCTAACGGTGGAAGTGGAAGGCAAAAAAATGGATTACAACCTCGTCACCCAGTCACCCGATGATAAAATAAGTGTCAGGATCAATGGACTGAAAACAGAGGATAAGGACATGGAGGCAAAGATCACGATCGCCAAAGGATTAAAACCTGAAACTGGTAACAATCCAACGACGGAGGCGATCAGCGCTTCTTTTTCTATCCCCTCGCCCTATGTATTGCTAATTCAGAGCCTGGTTGCTCAACATGATGGAGGGGAAGGAGTGATCAATGTCATTACCAGTCAGCAATTGACCGGCGAAAGCCTTAAGTCATTTGTGAAGTTTGATCCTGAAGTAAGTTTCACGATCGAATCTGCTGAAAATGGGTTTACAATCCGTAGCGACAAGTTTGACCGGGAGAAAAGTTATTCCATCACTATTGCCAAAGGGGTGCGAGGTAAGATCGGGGGTGTATTAAAAGAAGATTATAAGGGGAGTGTTGCGTTTGGCGAACTGGAAGCAAGTATAAGCTTTACCAATAGCAAGGCGGTATACCTGTCCAAAAAAGGTGCAAACAATATTGAAGTACAAATAACCAATGTGCCAAAGGTCAAATTGATCATATCCAAGATATATGAAAGTAACTTGTTGATGGCTCAACGGTATGGGTATTATCCACAGGAAACCAGGGCCAGTTACAGCAGTTATGGAGAGGGGGAAGGAGATTATTATGATGAAGGGAATGGCGATGCTACACTGGGCGATGTGATCTATGAAAAGGAGATTAGTACCCGCGAACTACCCAAAAGCGGCGGCGGGCGATTGCTTAATCTATCACAGTTTGAAGACAGGCTTCCTGATCTTAAGGGCGTATACCATGTAGTGATACGTTCTACAGAAGATTACTGGGTAAAAGATAGCAGGTTTATTTCTTTATCCGATCTTGGACTGATCGCGAAAGAGGGGCAGGATAAGATATTCATATTTACCAATTCCATTAAAACTGCAAGCCCGGTAAGTGGTGTCAATATTTCCGTGTACGCGGCAAATAATCAATTGATAGGTACCGGAGCAGCGAATGCGGATGGTGTAGCAGAGATCGCTTATAGCAAAAAAGACTTCAAAGGGTTTCGTCCAGCCATGATCATTGCGAAAACCGCAGACGACTTCAACTATCTTCCTTTTAATAATACAAGGGTCAATGTGTCTAGGTTTGAGGTAGGCGGCAAAAGAAATAATGCGTCCGGGCTTGATGCATTTATCTACGCGGAACGGGATATTTACCGGCCGGGAGAAAAAGTGAACTTTTCGGTGATCGTGCGTGACAGGCAATGGAAAACACCAGGTGACATTCCCCTGAAAATGAAATTTGTGATGCCTAATGGTAAAGAGCTTAAATCATTCAGGAAAAATCTGAATGAGGAAGGTGCGATAGAAGGCAGTGTTGACATAGATGTGGCAGCTATCACAGGAGGGTATACCCTGGAAATTTATAATTCTACCGATGTACTGCTGGCATCCAAGAATTTTTCCATCGAGGAATTTGTGCCTGACCGCATCAGGGTAAACACAAAACTCAATAAGACAGCTTTAAAAGCAGGCGAGTCTGCTGATCTTTCGATCAATGCGATGAATTTCTTCGGACCACCGGCAGCTAACAGGAACTATGAAACAGAGATACAGGTAAAACAAAAAGCGTTTGTACCGGAAAAATTCTCAGGATATGATTTTTCACTGGCTAATCAGAATTCCTTTTTTGATAAAATAGTGAAGCAGGGAAAAACAGATGAACAGGGTAATGCTTCAGAAACCTATGAAGTGCCGGCTACCTATGCCAATATGGGCGCGTTGCAGACAAACTTCTATACAACGGTGTTTGACGAAACAGGCCGGCCTGTATCCCGCAATGCATCAGTCGACATTTTTACCCAGGATATTTTTTATGGAATAAAATACGATTACTATTATTATTACCCGCTTAATCAACCGGTAAAACTGCAGTTGGTATCAGTTAGTAAGGAAGGCAATCCTGTTAATTCTACCGCAAGGGTAGAAGTGATCAAACACGAGTATAATACAGTACTTACAAAAAGCGGCAGTTATTTCCGGTATGAATCACAGAAATCTGATAAGCTGATGACGGAGAGCCAGCTTAGTGTGGGCAGCAGCACGGTCTATACCTATATTCCAAGATCACCTGGTGATTACGAGGTCAGGATATACAGACCCGGGGCCAATAGTTATGTAAGCCGTAGTTTTTATAGTTATGGTAGTTGGGGCGGTGACAACAATTCTTTTGAAGTAAGCAGTGAAGGTAATATCGAGATCGAGGTAGATAAGAAATCTAAATCATATCTGAATGGCGAGAGTGTGACGGCTTTATTCAAAACGCCATTCAGTGGTAAAATGCTGGTGACGATGGAAACAGATCATGTTGTTTCTTATCAATACGTAGAAGTGAGCAATCGTACCGCTACACTCGATTTGAAACTGACAGGCGATCATGTGCCGAATGTATACATCACGGCTACATTGATAAAGCCGCATGAAGCTTCTGATATTCCGTTGACTGTAGCACATGGCTTTCAGAACGTAATGGTAGAGGAAAAGAGCCGCAAGATACCGGTGCAGATAGTAGCAGCGAAAACAGCCCGTTCAAAGACCCGGCAGAAGATAACAGTAAAAGCCACACCAGGAAGTTATGTCACGCTTTCCGCAGTGGATAATGGTGTATTACAGGTAAGCGATTTTAAGACACCCGATCCTTATACTTATTTCTACCAGAAAAAAGCATTACAGGTGACCGCGTATGATATGTACCCATTATTATTTGCTGAGATAAGAGCGAAAATGAGCAGTACCGGGGGTGATGCTGACCTCCTGGCAAAAAGAACGAACCCAATGCCGGCGAAAAGAATAAAAGTAGTTAGTTACTGGAGCGGGATCAAAAAAACCAATGGAAGCGGGGATGCAGACTTTGATGTTGATATTCCTCAGTTCAGCGGGGAGATCCGCTTGATGGCCGTTTCCTATAAAGGCCAGAGTTTTGGAGCTGCGGATAATACCATGACAATTGCGGATCCTATTGTGATCAGTACCGCGCTTCCAAGATTTTTAAGTCCGGGCGATACAGTCAGTGTGCCTGTAACCTTGAGTAATACAACGGATAAACCAACCAATGTGACGGCTACGATCAACGTTGAAGGCGCTGTCAAAGTAGTGGGTGGTAACAACCAGTCTGTTGCTTTGAATGCCAAAAGTGAAGGCCGGGCAATGTTTAGCGTAGTGGCCGACCCCTCCATTGGTATAGCTAAAGTGAAAATAGCGGTAAGCGGGCTGGGCGAAAAATTTGAAGATGCGACAGAAATCTCTGTAAGACCGCCTTCTACCTTGCAAAAAGTAACGGGAAGTGGATCGATCGTGGCTGGTAATTCGCAAAAGATAACGATCGGCCTGAGCGATTTTATTCCAGGTAGTACCGAATATAGTTTAATAGTGAGCCGTTCACCAGCCCTTGAGTTGGGTGAACAGTTACGTTATCTTGTACAATATCCATATGGATGTACCGAGCAGACTGTCTCCTCCGCATTCCCTCAATTGTATTATGGTGATATGGCAGACCTGGTAAAATCGAACAAACAGAATAAAGCGAATGCCAATACCAATATCCTGGAGGCGATACGAAAAATAAAAATGCGGCAACTGTATAATGGGGCTCTTACATTGTGGGATGGGGAAGGAAAAGAAGACTGGTGGTCGACTATCTATGCTGCACATTTCCTGTTGGAAGCGAGAAAGGCCGGATTTGATGTAGACAATAGTTTGTTGGAAACGATGCTCAACTACATAACGAACCGGTTAAAGAACAGGGAAACGATCATGTACTATTATAACCGTACACAAAACAAGAAGATCGCGCCAAAGGAAGTTGCTTATGGTTTGTATGTGTTGGCCCTTGCAGGAAGAACAAATATTCCGGCGATGAATTATTATAAATCCAACCCGGCAATGCTTGCACTGGACAGCAGGTATCTTTTATCAGCCGCTTATGCAACAGCTGGTGATAAAAAATCTTTTACGGCCATGCTGCCATCCGCTTTTGCAGGCGAGGAATCCGTACCGCAAACAGGGGGCAGTTATTATTCGGATGTAAGGGATGAAGCCATCTCATTAAATGCATTACTGGATGTTGATCCTTCCAATGCCCAAATTCCAGTGATGGCTAAGCATGTAAGCGATAAATTAAAATCACGTAGCTGGTTGAGTACACAGGAAAGGGCTTTTGCTTTTCTTGCATTAGGCAAAATAGCCCGGACTGCTAATAATTCTACCGCAACAGCTGAAATAAAAGTAAATGGCAAAACGGTGGCAAAAGTAGATGGCGGACAATGGAAAGGGGATAAAGCCGCATTAAGTGGTGCAAACATTGAAGTGGTTACAAAGGGAAGCGGACGACTCTATTTTTTCTGGGAAGCTGAAGGCATCAGTGCAAGCGGGGGATACAAGGAAGAAGACAGCTATTTGAAAGTAAGAAAGCGCTTTTATGATCGTTTTGGCAAGCCGCTTACTGCTAATACGTTCAAACAGAATGAACTCATCATTATAGGCATCACCCTGGAAAAATCATTCTCCGGTTCCGTAGAAAATGTAGTGATCACAGATCTGTTGCCGGCGGGATTTGAAATAGAGAACCCCCGTACAAAAGAGATACCCGGAATGGATTGGATAAAAGATGGCTCAACGCCTACCTCGCTCGATGTGAGGGATGACCGGATCCATTTCTTTGTAGATGCTTACAGTAACAAACAGGTTTATTACTATGCGGTCCGTGCAGTATCGCCCGGTCAGTATAAAATGGGGCCCGTGAGCGCCGATGCGATGTATAATGGAGAATATCACTCTTATAATGGAGCAGGCACGATAAGGATTGTGCAGTAAGGGGGAGTGGGTATTTTAGATATTGGATATTGGATGTTGGATCTTAGATCTCATTTCAGATAATCCTGAAATGAGATCTAAGATCCAACATCCAGTATCTATTACCGCGATGTATCGCTTTTCAATAAACGCTATTCAGCATGCTCAAAAAAAAAGTCCGCAATAATGCGGACTTTCTAATGCTGTGAATATCGTTATTGATTAATAATCGTTATTGTATCCACCACGATCACGGTTGTAACCGCCGCCGCTGCCGCCTTTGTTGTAGCCGCCGCCACCGCCGCCGTTGCCACCTTTCTTGTAGCCGCCGCCACCGCCGCCGCTACCGAAGCTTCTTTTCTTGAAGCCACCGCCGCCGCCACCTTCTGGCTTAGGACGACTTTCGTTAACAACGATGTTACGACCATCAACTTCACTGCCGTTTAAAGCGGTGATAGCTGCTTGAGCCTGCTCATCATTAGCCATTTCAACAAAACCAAAGCCTTTGCTACGGTTAGTGAATTTGTCTAAAACGATTTTAGCTGATACTACTTCACCGTGTGAAGCGAAAAGATTTGAAAGATCCTGATCTTTCAGGTTCCAACTGAGGTTTCCTACGTAAATGTTCATTTTGAGAGGTTTTTGAAAAAAATAAAAGTGTCAACAGTAAACAGTAACCTTTGAACATTCTACGTTTTCGAAAAGTTCAGGACAGGACTTGTGAAACTGTAAAGAACACCAACACACTACAAAGTAACGGTTTTTTTTCTCACAGGGCATAAATTTATTGAATTTAAGCCTTTTCTGACAACTTATAGCTTGTATTCATCTGATTATCAGCTTAATTATGGCGTATAAAAAAGGCCCGCTTTTCAGCGGGCCCTAAGAAAAATGTGGATATCTCCCTATTTTTTGATCAGTTTCAGGGTTTGTACCTGGCCACTATTATCATCATATTTTACGAAATATAAGCCTGCGCTCAGCTCGCTAACATTCAGTTGTGTCTGGAATGTATTAGGTGCTGCTTTGATTTGTTTAACTACACGGCCATCAAGTGTCAGGATAGAGATAACTGCTTTAGCAGGTGCTTTCTCATGCTGTAAGAATGCCTGGCTGGTAGCTGGCTGCGGATACAATTGCAGGTTAGTGTTTCTTGCACCGGAGATCTTAATAATACCACTGTATTTAGATTGACCATCCAGATCATTATTTTTTATCCGGTAGTATACATTGCCTTTTACAGACTGATCATCATTAAAGCTATAGGTTGATTTACCTCCCGCCTGTACGGTACCAATAGCATAGAAAGAACTACCATCGGTGCTTTTTTCTACAGTATAGTTTTTAACATTCACTTCTTCACCTACATTCCATAAAAGCTTTATAGAACCATCAGCATTTTCTTTTGCAACAAAACCAAAGAAAGTTACCGGTAATGGCGCATTAGCTGCAGCCAGGGTAAAATTGTCAAAAGTGATGTTTCCTGCTGTAGAAGATCTGAAGGAAAATTCATAGCGGATAGGAATACCTAAAGCAAGATCAGCATCGGTCAATTTAAGACAGATGGTACCAGAAGTGGAGGGTAATGCTGTCCAAACCGGTCCGTTTGCCGTAGTTGCGAGAATAGAAGATGATGAAGATGTTTGTGTGATGATCCTGATACGGTATTGCGAACCGGCAGGTGCAGAATAAGTAAATCCTACATTGGTTTATCCAAAGCCGTTATTCGCATACACAGGAGAAACAAAACTACCATCCCTGCTGATCAGGCCGCTGGCTTCCTGCAAAAGAGATCCTGTCCAGTTGAATTCTACATCATCATCACTTGAGTAGATACTTGGAGAAGTAAATCCTTCATCTGTTGTGTTGAAGGTGCGGGTGAAATTACAATCCGTTCCAACAGTTACTACGGTTGGACTTTGTGCATTCACAAGCTGAATGCCGCTCAGGCAGGCAATAGTTAAAAGCGTTTTTACAGAGTAAAAAATTTTCATACACGTTGTTTTGTAGATAAAAAAATAGATTAAAACACGGTATTTTCAGAAGGAACGATTCCAGTGTGCGGTTTCAGAAGAATTGAATAGAATCAGAGACTTTTGAGTAGAATATGGCTCAGAAGGGACTGTAAATTAAATGCATTCAATTCAGAAATGCCAGCTTTTGGATCAAAAAAATCGGGGCGCCGGCTATCGGACGGCTCTAAAAAAGAAAAGTCCTCTGAAACAGAGGACTTTATGCATAAAAATGTTGAAAACTTATTCAGCTACCACTTCGAATTCTACTTCTGTAGAATGGCCGTTTCCAAAGTCGATCGTTGCCTTATAAGCACCGACTTCTTTTACTTCGTCAGCAATAGAGATCTTTTTACGATCGATCTCATATCCTTTTTGCTCACGGATAGCGCGGCTGATCTGTAATGAGGTTACACTTCCGAAGATCTTTCCACTGGTACCAGTCTTGGCACCCAGTTTCAAAGGACCTTCTTTCAGTTTAGCAATAACACTGTTGATCTCAGCAAGCATCTTATCTTCTTTCTTTTTAACCTGCTTCAGTCTTTCTTCCAGTTGTTTTTTATTGCTTGGATTATTCTCAACAGCCATTTTACCTGGTAATAAGAAATTACGGGCATAACCGTTTTTTACTCTTACTACCTCATTGATGCCGCCGAGATTGTCTACATCTTTAATTAAGATTACTTCCATTGTTTTCTTTTTGTTCACCAACCCAGTGCGCCGAGGCGTACTGTCTCCCGGGAAAAGCCGGGGTTAGGGTGAGGTTATTTTAAAAGATCTGTTACGTAAGGCAATAGTGCCATCTGGCGGGCTTTTTTAACCGCATCAGAAACCTTACGCTGGTATTTCAAGCTGTTTCCGGATAGACGGCGTGGTAACAATTTACCTTGCTCGTTCAGAAATTTTTTCAGGAATTCTATATCCTTATAGTCGATATAGCGTATGCCATATTTTTTAAAGCGGCAGAATTTTTTTACTCTTTTGTCGCTTTTGATGGCCGTCAGGTATTTTATTTCATTCTTTGCCATAAGATTAAGCCTCCACTGCTTTTTCGGTTCCTGTTTTTACACCACTTTTCTTTCTGGCATTGTACTCGACGGCGTATTTATCGAGTTTAGTGCA
>CAZGSG010000119.1:0-16176 GCA_964528095.1 uncultured Terrimonas sp. | reverse complement strand
GGGAAAGGGAAGGTGAAGTATTTTAAAAAAGAGTGGGGAGGATTTTTAAATTAATTAAAAATTTTTTTTCCCCGGCCATTCCTTTTTATACGTTGGCGCAAATGTTGTAAAAGGGGTATAGTGTAGACCAGGTTTTTGAAGGCCCGGCACTAAAGCATGGATTCATCGACACGGCCGACCTGGAAAGATCGACGAGATATCCCGATATCCATCTTTCTGATATCATTAATCGGATGTTAAAAATAGAGGGTGTGATCGCTGTAAAAAAATGCTCCTTCCCCGTTGAATCGCAATCGCCCTTTTCAGAATTTACCGAATGGATGCGGCAGCAAACTGCTGCCACAGACAGGGTATTTCGTCTCGATGTAGACAATTCTATTTTGCGTTTTACGAGAAGCG
This sequence comes from uncultured Terrimonas sp., assembly GCA_964528095.1. Lineage (GTDB taxonomy): Bacteria > Bacteroidota > Bacteroidia > Chitinophagales > Chitinophagaceae > CAZGSG01. The sequence goes on along the minus strand of CAZGSG010000119.1, from coordinate 15,777 downwards.
GAGATAAATTTCGGGATGCGAAAAGCAGCACACCAGGTAAGGAAAAAGTAAAATCCCTTTTTACATTCCTGCAATCTGAAAAAGCAGCCGACCGGTTGATAGATACACCACTCGACATAAACATTCCTACAGGTGAGGACCTGCATATACGGGAATATTATCCTTTTCAATATAATCTTCCCGCTGCATATGGCATGAATGAAACCGATCAGCATTCATCCAACACTGATGAAAGGAATGACAGGGAAAGCGGGCATGGCATGCGCAAAAGAAAAACCCTCCAATTGAAGGGTTATCTTATGGTATTTGAACAGCTATTAGCCGATTACCTGGCTCAACTCGATGGGTTGAATGATTTTTTTTCCTTTAATGCATCACTGTCTCATCAGCACTACACACAGGCGTTGACCTCGATTTCAGATACGCAACTTCTTTTTAAAGATCAGCAGCAATATCAACAAAATAATGGCTTTTCCGGGGACCGTCGCGCACAATCGCTTCGTAGAAATGCGGTGCTGGATCACCTGCTCGCAAGATTTTCGGAAGATATGAACGGCTACAGTTTTTATATACAACATACAGGAAAACCAGTACCCAACCTGCTCGAAGCGAAAGCCATATTCCTTCGTGAATACCTGGCCCTTAGCAATAACCGTTTCAATGGATTTAATTACGCGGAACCTGCCAATAGCTGGGACACTAAAAATGTGGCAGGGGTAAAAAAGCGGATTTTCCGTATGCTGGGTATCAGCGATTATAGTCGTCGTTTCATCACTTCAGATTGGATTACACTGGAAAAAAGAGAAGAAGCCAATGCACTTGCCCGGTATATCATACAGGTAAAAGATACCGGCAGCGGGGAAATATTGCTGGAGTCAAACGCTTATCCTACTGAATCCGAGGCCCGTTATGTAATGCGACATATACTCAGTAAAGGATATGATAAAACGCTGTACGAAGTAGATAAGAGACCTGGCCATTTGTCATATAAACTACTAATGAAGAATCCCGAAGGCGGTTTAGATAGCGTAGCGGCAGGCACCCCTGCAGATAATACGCTGTTGGAAAAACGTTTTGGACTACTATTGAAAACACTGAGTGGTTTTGCTGCCGATGAGAATTTTCATGTACTGGAACATATCCTGTTACGACCTAAGACAGATCCGAATCCTTCAGCGAAGAATGAAAAAGGAATTCCATTATCTGCAGTATCGCTGCTTGAGTTGACAGAAACGCCTGAATTAGACGCAGCAACCGGTGCCGAACTGCCTGTTTTTCCTTACCGTTTTAAAACAGAAAGCACTGCAGATAACAAGACAAAGGATAAACTGTCCTGGAAACTTAGCCTGATGCGCGACAAACGAACAGAGGTGCTTACTATTGAGCAGGCATTCCTGCTAAAAAGAGATGCCAGTGAACGAATGAACCGTATAAAAGAAGCAGGTGCTGACCGCTCGAATTATGAAGTCAGTAAAAATGGAGATGGTTATTCATTATTCTCCATTAATGAAAAGGGGCGCAAACTGGCGGTCAGTAAAAAGAATTACCGCGAAGAAGCAGATATGGAAGAAGAGATCAAAACCTTAATTTCCTTTTTTGCATTTGAACTGAACCTGTTAAAGACCACGGATGATGAAGCTATCCCCGTAGCTGACACGATCGATCCTTATTCTTTCCGGGTTTCTTTTTTTCTCCCCGATTGGCCTGAACGTTTCAGAGATCCGGGTTTCCGGCAATTGCTGGAGAATGCCATACACACCGAAGTGCCGGCACATATTTATCCGCATATATACTGGCTCGATTATAAAGCGATGAAAGATTTTGAAGCGGTCTATAAGCCCTGGCTGGAAGAGATAGCTACCAATGTGATCCCTGATACAGGTATCCTGAATAACTTAATTTTTGTTTTAAACCAGCTACGAAAAATGAACTGATATGTTGCCAGATGTGATCAATAAGGTTGTGTTTGATCTTCATTGCAAGGATGAAGCAACGGCTGAAAAGCTGGGGCAGGATATTATTCACTCAAGTTGGGACAGGATCAATCAAATACTGGCGACCGTATTAGAAAAATATAGTCACTCTCCTTATTATTTCCGGTTTGACAAAATGGAGATCGACCTGGGTACGGTATCTTTTTCAGGAGCGAATGAAGAAGAACTGTTATTAAAGTTTCAATACATGTTTGAAGAGCGGCTTAACCAGCTTTCCAGGCAAGAGGAAAAACTAAACCCGGAAAAGATCAATTGGGAAATGTTAATGACCTGGCTTATCCGCGGCGAACTCCCCTGGTGGACAGCCGATGGAAATACCCCTGATATAAAGCACCTGCTCAACCATTTTATAAAAAAAGATCCTGTACGGGTCAACCATTTCCTGGAGCAGCATACAAATAATGCCGTGGTAATGCAACGGCTTATGCCGATGCGTAAAGACCTCGCAGCTTTACTACCAGCCACATCCTCTTTCTTCACTGAGCTTCCGTTGCTGATAAACCCCGGTAGTCTTTCATCAGGTATCATTCAGCAAATGCAGCAATACCTGGTTAAGGATGATAATGATGAAATAAACGCGACGCAGTACCTGATACAATATCTCTCTTTAAGCAATACAATTTCCTGGGTATCGCTTCCAAATAAGCAACAGCTCAATGCAAGAGAGCGGAAAGTACTGGCGCTGCTCAACCAGTTTACCAACGACAACAGGGAGAAAATAGCGAGGTCACTAACAAAAATATCCATTTCAAAATGGGGAAGCTGGTTGTTTGAGAATGCTAATAATAACTCACCGGATGAAACCCCAGTTGCTGGCCCCAAAGTAAGCAGAGCGCTGTCAGGGCTTTTCAAATTATGGAAAACAAAAGAACAACAACGCAGGAAGATGATCAGCACGATCATTCGTCATCCCTATCTTTTTCGGTATGATATACTGGGTTTGCTCTTACAGGATGCATCTATATTTATAGCAAGAGACCGTAACAGTCTGCAAAAACAATCTTTGCGAAAGTTCAGGGAAGCCTGGAATAAAACGGGTAAAGAGCTAAAGCGCTCGCTTAAGAGTCTGCCTGATGAAGAAAGACAATCTTATGGCACCATGGTATATAGTCGGTATGCAGATACAAAAGCGGAATTAACGATTCTTCGAAAGATACTGGAAGGCGTTTCCAACAAAGGGCTTAACCTGATCAGTTTTTTGACAGGTTTAGAAGAACATACAATACAGGAATTGAGTGTTAAACCGGAAGATAATACAACAAGGCCCAGGCAAATTCTTGTGGCGAATGCGGGGCTTTGCCTGCTGGCAAACTACCTGCCTGCGCTTTTCAAAAATCTGGGCTACCTGGAAAACAACAATTTTAAAAATAGAAAACAGATTATAAAAGCATTGTACCTGCTGGAATATATGGTATATGGCAAAAAAACAAATCATGAGTACCGGCTTCAACTGAACAAATTGCTTTGTGGCCTTACTGCACAGGAAGTATTGGCCTCAACTCCGCGACTATCAAAAAAAGACTGCGAAGAGGCTGATGAATTGTTACAGGCGGTTATTAATAACTGGAATTCGTTAAAGAATACTTCACTGCAGGGTTTCAGAACTTCTTTTCTCCAGCGAAATGCCCTATTGCTGGAAGAAGAAAAAGCCTGGACAATGCGGGTGGAAAAAAAAGGGATCGACATATTACTGGATAGCATTCAATGGTCATACAATATCATCCGGCTTCCGTGGATGCAAAAAATGATCACAGTGGAATGGTAAAGCAATAATCAAAAAACAACCGACTTGGATACAAGAATAAATATAGATGTGATACTGGAGGAACTTGCCTGGTTTGAACAGGTGCTCGACACGCGTTTGAAGTTATACTTTGAGCACGAATGCTCTTACACTTCGATCGCGGAAATCGCTCCTCCTGATCTTTCGTCGAAAGAAGGTTTTTATGCACGGCTGATAACACACTATAAAAGCACAGCAGCGGAGCGCCTGGTGATGATGCTGACCCTGGTACCGTATGTACGTCCTCAACTGCTGGATGTTTTTTGTATAAAAAATACTACCTATGATAAAGGCTTTGCAGAGTTTGGCGGTATAAAAGGAACCACACATGGAGGTTTTCTACCTACAGCGGAAACAGCCTTGTTCCTTCTTTCGGGAAATGATCTGCATGAGCGCTGGGATGCTACTTCCCTTTTTGCACAGAACCATTACCTGGTGCAGCATAATATTATTCGTTTACACGACGCCGGTCCCAGTGAACCCTATCTTAGCGGAGCCATCACCTTGCAACCGGATTTTGTTCATAATTTCTTATCGGGCCACAATCATCGCCCGCATTTCAGTAAAGATTTTCCGGCGAAACTCATTACTACCGAAATGGATTGGGAAGATCTCGTACTGCCAGCGGATACCCGCATGCAGATAGAAGATATAAAAACATGGATCCAGCATCATCATACATTGTTATACGATTGGGGATTTCATAAAACACTAAACCCCGGGTATAAAAGCTTATTCTCCGGCCCACCCGGAACAGGCAAAACCCTGGTGGCCTGCCTGCTTGGCAAACTCTGCAATATGGATGTGTACCGGATAGACCTCAGTATGCTGGTATCCAAATATATCGGCGAGACAGAAAAAAACATGGAGAAGATCTTTCAACAGGCAGAGAACAAAGACTGGATTCTTTTCTTTGATGAAGCTGATGCATTATTTGGCAAACGTACCGGTGTAAGTAATTCACATGATCGTTATGCCAACCAGGAAACGGCTTACCTGCTTCAGCGAATAGAAGAGTACAATGGTATCGTTATACTGGCCACCAATTTAAAGAGTAATATCGATGAAGCGTTTGCAAGACGTTTTCAGTCGATCATCTATTTTCCAGTACCGCAGGCTGAACAACGAACAGCGCTCTGGCAACAATCATTCTCTCCATCTACGGTATTGGAAGACAATGTTGATATAGCGCAACTGGGTAAAAAACATGAACTCACCGGTGGGATGATACTGAACGTGGTGCAGTATTCATCACTGATGGCATTAAAACGAAATGAGAACATCATCCTGCTCAGTGATGTTGAAAAAGGTATACAAAAGGAGCTGGCAAAAGAAGGAAGATTTTTATAAGAAGATGGAAGCGGTAAAACAAATACGATCAAAAGGGCAAACAGCCGCAGCACATGCAGTGAACAGGAAAACGATGCCTGGTCTGTCTGTAGCTACCGAACGAAAAGCGGAACCTGCCGCACCGAAAGCCCGGTTGATACAACCCCGTTTAAAAGTCAACAAACCTGGCGACTCTTTCGAACGTGAAGCCGATGCGACAGCAGACAGGGTGATGCGTATGAGTACAACAGAAAAGGTATCGAGTCCGTATACAGGGGCCGGGACAGGCCCATCCATTTCACGTGCGGCAACTGCGCCAGTGGTACCATTATTCCGCAGTCATCGTCCGACAACCGCTCAACCTTTATCGCTCAGTCGTAAATGCGCACACTGTGAAGAACAGGAAAAGAAATTACAACGAAAAGATACAGGCGATGCCGTGCTTAGTACTGCAGGTGATGAAAAAATGAAATTCGTTGAAAAGGAATTGTCCCTATCCAAAAGTGGTGGTCAACCTTTGCCCACGCATATTCGGTCATTCATGGGAAAAAGTATGGGTGTTGATTTCAGCGCCGTACGCATTCATACCGGTGGAAATGCCATTGCTATGAATAAGGCTGTACATGCGCATGCATTTACCCATGGAAAAGACATTTATTTTAATTCAGGCATGTATGATCCTGATTCACCTGCCGGACAGCACCTGCTTGCCCATGAACTGACGCATGTGGTACAACAGGGTTATGCACCTGCCATCGAAGCCACGGGCAGTCAACCGAAAGCAGAGGGCGCCACCATACAACGCTGGGGTCTTGCCGATCTCGCAGATCTTAATCCACTGGAAGTGGATATCGATACACTTGTACGAAAATACGTTCCTGAACTGGTAGATATCAAACAGGCAGGCGGTCTTGCGCCGTGGATAGATAAAAAGATAACAGGCGCTATCGAGTCGATCATGAATGCTGTGATGGGGCCTATAAAATCGGCAGCCGATTTTGTAAGTTCACTTTCCCCCACTCTCGCAAAGATCATCAACTGGATAAAGACAGCAGGCATAAAAGTATCAAAGAATGATTGCAGTTCATTTACTGAACTCGCGACAATGATTGAACAACTGGTTGACGAACTGACCGCACCAGCCATTGAGAAGATCAAAGAATTTGCAGGTAAAGCATCTGCCTGGTGCAAGGATATATGGGAACGCTTTGGAGTGCCCGTCTGGGACTTTATTAAAAAATATGTTGGAGACCAGTGGGAGTTAATCAAAAGCCTGGCAAGTACGATCTGGCAAAAGACAGCACCTATCCGTGAATGGGCTGCAAGTGTATGGATAAAATTCAAGAACTGGTTAGGCATTGGTGATGGACCGGAAGGACAAAACGGAATATTACAATGGATAGAAAAAAAGATCACCGATATATGGGCAAAGATCAAAGAAAAGATAGAGCCATTTAAAAAACAATTGATGGTGGTGGCCGGCGTACTGGTATTGCTTTCGCCCGCAGGCCCTATTCTTGCGGCTGGCGCAGTCTTCGCGGTTGTCTTCACTGCTCTTAACTGGATACGCAAGAACATTCATTCACCCGCAGACATTGTTAAACTTCGGGTGAAATTTGAAAAAGAGATCCTGCCTTCGTTGATGGGCGGTTTGCAAAAAGCGTCCGCGGCATTAAAAACATTGTTTGGTTCGCTCACCGGCAAACTTGATGCTGTATTAAATGTCTTTGGCAAACTTGTCAGTCTGGTAGCAGGTAGTATTCTTTCACTGATCCAGTCTGCCCTGCAATGGATAACAGGTAAGTTGACAGAACTTGTGGAATGGGCTACTACAAAGCTCACCGAACTGGGAACTTTCCTGCAGGGCATATTCGATAAAGTGCGGGCATTTGTGATCCCGATCATCCAATTCCTGGAAAAAGTATCCGCTGTTGCCAATAATGTAATGGATCTGCCTATGCTGATACTCGGCGGACTATGGAAAAAAGTGCCTTCCTGTATTCGCGTGCCGGTAGAGAATTTCCTGGTGAATGTGATCCTGAAGAATGTTCCATTCTTTGATGATATTGTCGCCATTGCCAATGTATGGCAGAAACTGAAAGCGGGCGCAATGGATATTATCAAGACGGTCTTTGTTACAGGCGATCTGAAAGGTGGCGTAATAAAAGCATTCAGACTGTTCCTTGATATAATTGGCATTCCCGAAGACCTTGTAATAGGAATTTACAATAAGGCCAAAGCCTCCTTTGATGAGATCGTGAACCGGCCAAAAGCCATCTTCGTCAGTATTGTTGCCGCAATGAAAGCGGGCTTTATGAAATTCTCCAAAAATTTCCTGAAAAACTCACTTGATGCGATCGGCAACTGGGTATTCAGCAAAGTAAAAGGTGTCAAAGTACCCAAAGAGTTTTCTATCAAATCCGTGTTTGGTATGGTGCTCGATATACTGGGTATTACCGAGGACAATATCTTCGAACGTATCACGAAGAAAAAAGATAAAAAATTCTCCGACAGGTTACGCGCAGTATATACCACATTGAAAGGTGCTGCCGCATGGATAATCGACATCCTGAAAGATCCTAAAGCGGCCTATGAAAAAGCTAAACAGCATTTGAAGGACCTTAAAACAAAACTATTCGAGAGTATTGGTAAATGGATCGCCACCAATGTGATCGGCGCATTCATTACGGAAATGATCGCTATGCTTGCAACCAGTCCTTTCGGGGAGGTTATCGAAGCAATCATCGATACCTATAAGATGATCAAAACAGCGATAGAATATGCAGAGAAGGTATTGCGCATCATAGATTCAGTACTGGACAGTATACTTGATCTTGCTGGTGGTGTGATCACCAAAGCTGTTGATACCGTTGAAAAAGGACTTGTTATAGGATTGGAAGTAGCAATCGCCTTTATGGCAAAGGTGATCAGCATAGGCAATCTTCCAACACAGGTAAAGAAGATCGTAGAGCAGGATATCCGACCCATTGTAAATGCTGGTATCGATGCCGTGATCGATGGTGTGATAGCCGTAGTACAGGCCTTGAAAGGATTTGCGAGTGATGCAAAAGAAGCGTTGCTGGATGCGTTCAACTGGGGAAACACTAAGGTACCGTTCACTACCGCGGAAGGGGAATCGCATTCCATCTATTTTGAAAAGAAAGGCGATAGCGCTGTACTGATGGTGGCCAGTACGCCCACGATGCTTACCGAACTCGTGAAGGAATTTGAAGAAAAGTATAAAAACAATCCTGCCAAATTAAAGTTGATTCCGGGCGTTAAAGCAGCCATGACCGATGTAAAGAATGCAGGCCTCAAAATAGCCGCCCTGGATGCGAAGCTTAAAAAGACGAGTACTACTGAAGATGAGAAAACTGTCATCAAAAAAACTATTGATATTGACCTTCAGCATCTGTTGGTTTCTGAAACATTACTGACCATGCGTCTTGCAGAAATAATGAAAAAAGATTCTTCCGGAATTTCCTATAGTGACTTCGAAAATATTTATGCTATTGAAGGCCAGGTTGGAATACATGGTGAATCACCTAAATCAACAAAGTTCAACGCAGATCACCAACCCAGCAATGATATGCTCACAAAGGCGTCGCAAGCCAGCAATGCGCCACCTTTTCTAAAAGAAGTAGTGAAACAACGAACTTCTTTTGGATTTACAATAGTATTAGGTGTCAAACGCCATTACGAGGGCCTGACATATGGCAGGTCTACTCCTGCGAGTTTCCTTAGTACGCTTAATACCCTTCTAAAAGAAGCGCCTACTAAAAAACAAAAACTGTTGAAACTTGAAGGAGCATTAAAAGATGCAGCGATCAAAGATGCAGAACGTATAGAAGAGGTGGTATCTGTAAGAGATCTTGGTGCCAAACAATGGAGAGATGTAAACGAACTCGATACCACAGATGAAAACAAACAAAAATTAAGGCAGCAGATTGAAACAAAGGTGAAGAATGGGGAGCGATTGATCAAAAGTGCAAATATATCATTGAATGTATCTCTGGAAGAGTAGTACCAAACTAAATTATCAACCATGCATGCAGACAAAAAAACTACCATCACCAGTAACAAGACCGCCACTAACACGGGCAGCGCTGGCAAGGGTGAAACGATCAGCGAAGAAAGGGCAACCCTGATCAGGGCCAGCAGGCTTCCCTCCTACCTGCAGCGAAGATCTGTGGGCACAGAAGAGGAAGAGAAAAAAAAGGAGATCATGCGCAAACAGGCAGCATCACAGAGCACTATTTCACTGAAGACAAAACACTAAATTATATTTTATGGCTGAAACCATTTGGACCTGTCAGACAAACAAAACCCATGTGTTCAACGAACCCACGGATGACTACTATTGTCCCATTTGTCCTCCGCTCGAAGGCATCCTGCTGGAAGTAGCAGGCGTTAAAAAACAGGAACCCTTAGCGGAAGTCACCAAGACACCCGAGATAAAACAACCCATGTCTTCCCAGGACAGGGAGGTTGGCCTCTGTGTGTTGCTGATGGACGCGTCTTCCTCTATGACAGATCCCGCATTTGATGGAAGTCCACTGACAAGAATGCGCCTGATCAGCAATAGCGCTGCCAGTGGTATTTTTGATCTCGAGCGAATGCAGAATAACCCCAACGCTTATGTAGCAGGTTTTAAATTTGACGACCGGGTAGAATTGATGTTTATCGATACCGTGGCAAATCTTATCCAGCGTTTTAAAGATATCAAGGTTTTTGCCAATTATCTCTATAATGAACTATTTAAAATGCAGCAGGGTACTGATATCAACAAAGCCCTGCAGGAAGCCTATTCTTTTATCGATAAATTCCTTAAGATAGAACTGACTGGTCTTCCATTCACCAATTACACGCCCATGATGCAACGCATCTTCAAACATAATTCCGTGGAAACTGCATCGATAGCCAATATCCGTGTATTGATCTATACCGATGGAATGCAGTATGACAGCGCCGGCAAAAGGGAACTAAAAGCCAATCCATTTAAAAAAGATCCGTTGCCACAATTGAATCATGATATTGTGATCGGTGCTTACTTCGGGCAGGAAACAGATGAGGGATGTCGCGAATTAAAAACGATCCTTAGCAACTGTCCTATACACGACACACCTCAGTTCTTCCTGTTTGATAAGCCATCCAATATCGGTAATCTGAAATACCTGTTTCGAATGGCATCCGGCGCTTCAGGGTTTTGTCCTAAATGCCTGGAGAAACAGTTAAAAAGATAAAGAAGTTCCTGGTTAGCGTTTGAGGGATTTTAATTCACCAATGATTTACGCAAACATATAATGAAACATACTATGCAAATAAAGCTGTTTTACCTTGCGTGTTGTTTGCTGTTTTCCTTACCGGCGCTTGCACAACCGGCCATGCAAAAAGAGTTCCGTAATTTTTATACCAGTATGGACAGCATCCATGCCAATACTTCATCCGGAACCTGCAAGACCAATATTACTATTTATGAAACTGCTCTTTCAGAACTAAAATTAAACAGCCTTGCAAAAACACTTGAAACATTCTATGCTGTCAATACGCCCCTGAAAAACAAGTCCGGAAATAATTGCCTGGCATTTTACAGTCTTGTCAGGTATGTCGATTCATTGATACGGGTCAGCGCTGAAAATATCTCCTCTCCTGCAGATTCTATAGTTCTGCTCAACGCTTTCGGTTATCTCCGCAATAAAATTTGGGGCTACCAGGCCGTCGATGTACATTTTACTGGAAAGGATGGAAATACTGTTAGCCCCTCTCTCACCATATTATCACAGCCCCCCTCCATGCTAAATAAAAAACAGCAGGAAGCTGATGGTTTCGAGTGGTATGTGCTTCCAGGTTCTGTTTACGAACTATCAGCCGATGCCAGGGGTTACAAACCTTACCGGGTGAGACTGGAGAATATAAAAAAAGATACCAGTCTCCTTATTTCATTGGAAAGTATAAATGATGATCCGGTGACGGGAGTTACCACCAGCACAGACAATGATAAAAATAAAAGCACAGTAAATCCTTATGCATGGCTATCACTTGCACTCGCTATTCTTTTACTCGCCTTGCTTGCCCGTCAGGTCTTTCGCCGTTCCCCGAACAGGAATGCTTCAATCACTACTCCCTCTACTGAGGAGCCAATTCTAACAGTCATGACAAATAAAATACCCCGTCGCGTCGTAGCGACTGATGAGCCGGCAATCAGCAAACCGTATTTTCTTTCGGAAATCATGATGACAGCTGGCCCAAGAAAAAAACCAGTGAATGACAACAATCCCGATCGCGACCTGGGAGAAGATGTTTGTGGTTTTGTGATGCATGACGACGAAGTGGTTATGTGGGTGCTGGATGGCGCTTCTGATTATTATAGCGAGACAAACCCTGATACAGGTCGTGAGTATTTTTCCAGCCGTCTGCTGGCGCAGAGTATCGCGGGCAAATTAAAACAACAATTCGCCGCTATCAACCCTGCCTCTTTTGAAGAAATAGTAACCGGTATCATCTCTGCAGTCAAAGCGGACTGGACCAAAGCGATCACAGCTTTACCTGAAGAAGAAATCCAAGTATTGAAAACCAATATCCGTGATGGCAAACATCCTGAGTGCGCTGCTACTATCCTTATCACGAAATTCAGTCTTTCAGGAGAATTGCTCGTCTACAGGTCCGGCGATTGCAAATTATTCATCTACCGCCGGCAACCAGGAATGCTAAAATATGTGCCTTCTTTTCTTTCCGCAAAAAATAATAAAAGTAATGACTGGCTTTTTTTCCGGATGATTGAAACCACTGGTGGCACATTGGACATTGTACATAATAAACCATTGTTTGAAGTGGTAAGTGAAAACAATATTGCCAGTATTATCGCTGTATCCGACGGAATCGGTGCAGAAACAATTGCCAGCCTCTCGATGGACCAGCCAGGAGACAAGGATGAACTGAGGCTAAAAATAATTGAGCAGGTACAGGGCACGGGAGATGATAAATCGCTTTGTATAATCGAAATAAAAGAAGCATGAGTTTTCTATTCTTACATTCTAAATCAATGTTATGAAGATTATCATTAAAGAACGGGAAGTGGAGTATGATACCGATTATCCCCATGGATGGAAATTCTCCGCGGGAGACCCATTCAAGGTACCTGTAATGATCAATAATTACAAATGTTTCATAAAACGTTTTGATAAAAAAGCCAGCGGCAGCATTACCGGCTGGCCTTTGTTAATTGAATTAAAAGGAAAATTCGAGCCAAACCTGCCCCGGGTTTATGACTGCAAAGAAGTTCAGGAAAAGGAACAGGCCGTTAACTATATATTTTATGAATGTATTGACGGAAAAACGCTGGAGCAGGCTATTCATGATGGCGACGAACCTGATCTTGTAAGACTTACCAATGATCTTTTCTCCGGTCTTCAATCGTTGCATCAAAAAGAATTCTGGTTCGCGGACTTTTGTGAGAAAAATATCTTTTGTGAGGATGGCGGCAGGTATCTATTGGTGGATCTTGACAGTACAGAATCTACGACTCAACTACCCGACAATGAGATGTATGGTTCAAAAGACTACTGGATACCTGTATACCGGTTTTATAAAGACATACTAAAAAAAGAAAATATACGGCTACACGATATTACCGGCGCAGCCCTCAATTACTTGCAGGTAATATTCCTTGTTCTGCACCTTAAACAATTCTATACAAACAAAACACAAAAATATAAAGCCGATGAGCAGTATACACAACTACCTGCATTGCTCTCAAGCCGATCGGCTGCCGCGGGAAATTATTTTTTGCAGGTGCTCCAGTCCAAAAATCCAACACCCGACTTTATTGCAGGCATAAAAAATGTTATTCTGCATGACCTCCTGGGGGTAGCTTCTTCATCATTACCTCTCAATGACAAACTTTCGATTAAACAATTCACCACCAATAAGGCAAAGCTGAATGCAGGGGAATCATTCACACTTAATTGGGAAGTAGATGGTGCAACACAAACGGAGCTCTTGCGAAACGGGGAAGTAATTGAAACGCATGAAAAAGGAACATCACAAACCACAAGGGCAGAGTTTAACGATGGAGCTTCCAGGGATGTGGTGTATGAATTGAATGCATCAAGTGGAATATCACAGATAAAAAGCGCCCCTTTAATCATAAAGAAACAGGCAAAAAATAAAACGAAAGCCGCAACCATATGGGCTATTGGTATCGCTGCACTCATGATCATCGTCTTATTTTTATTTTTAAATCGTACAAAAGATAAACCCGAGATTTTGATCAGCCAGGAACAATTTTTGGAAGATTCCACCATCATCATCTATGGAAAAAAATTACCGCCGACGGATGTACTGACCATTGCATTTAATAAACAGGCTACCAACTTTACATCCAGGACAGACGATAGCATCTATGTCAAAATACCTTCGATAGAAGTAAACAGTGCAGGCACGCCTGTTTTGCTGGAGATCAGCAGTGGAACCATGGTCATCTTCTCCTCCAGCCAGCCATATATTCCTGCCATAGCAATTTATGACATGCAATCAAATCTGCGGCGTATTGGCACTTCAACTATCACTGTGACAGGTAAAAATCTGGGTACGGCAAGATCGATCAAGGCCACTCTCCGAAATAAATCTTCTAACGAGAGCATGAACGGGACCATCGATAATATTCAAAAAGATCGTTTCAATATCAATTTTTACCTGGCTCCTTTATATGCGGCACAGTTTAACGCTACTTCTGTAGCGAATGATGGCTTTATCCAGGCGGGTTACTGGCAACCTGCTCCCCAACGACAGCCATATGAAAGGCTGCTAACCCCGATCAGGGAACGTTTTCCTGGCATTAGGACAATTCAAATGGTAAGCATTTCCGTATCTGTACAAATAGATCAACTACCTCCGGTGGAAAGAAGTTTCTGGCTTGGCAGATTCTCTAATCCGGAGCTTAGCATGGACCTTGATACATTAATTCTCGACAGGGCTACTCTTTCCATTAATCAATAGGCACTCACAATGCTTAAAAAATAAACCGCAGGATGAAAGTCATTATTAAAGAAAAAGAGGTCGAGTATCAATCAGATTACCCCAACGGCTGGAGCTTTTCCGCAGGTGATCCATTCAAATATCCTGTGCTGGTTGGAACAAGCCAGTGTTTTATCAAACGATTCGAAAAAAAATCTCCTGAAGACATACCAGGGTGGCCGCTACTGGCAAATCTCAAAGGAAAATTTGAATCCAATCTTCCCCGGGTATATGATATCATCGAATCTCTGGAAAATGAACACCCCATCTATTATCTTTTTTATGAATTACTTGATGGTAAGACATTGGAAAAATCAATCGCCGATGGAGAACAGGTAGATCTTATAAAATTTACTGAAGATCTTTTTGCCGCGCTGGCTTCACTGCATCGTCATGGTTTTTGGTTTACTGATTTTTGTGAAAAGAATATTTTCTGTGAAAAAACCGGGCGGCACTTGTTAATAGATCTTGACAGCGCACATCCTTTATCGGAACTCCCACAGAATGATATGTATGGCAGCAAGGATTATTGGATACCGGTTTACCAATTCTATAAAGACGTACTACAACTCCCTTCTTTAAAACTCAGCGACCTCGATGGTGCCACACTCAATTATCTGCAGATCCCCTTTATCATTTTACGATTAAAATCATATTTCGGATCAACTGATCATCGGTATAATTCCGCAACAGTATTTGACAACCTTCCACAGCTTTTAGATCAGGCCGATCCTGGTTTCAGGCAGGTCTTTACCGCATTTTTAAACCAGTCAGCAACTTCTGCACAAACTGGCCCGGTGAGCAAACTTAAAGAACTGATATTGGGTAAAATACTTGGCGCTACAGTTATTAGTACAGGTGAGACCCCGGTCATCAAAGAATTTACCAGCAGCCATACAAAAGCAGAAAAAGGCGAGCCCTTTTCACTCCGTTGGAAATTAGAGGGTGCTGATAAGGCGGAATTATATCGCAATGGTCTATTCCTGCTTTCATTGGATATTGGCCAGCAAGAACTGGAACGCAAGGAATTTTATGATGGAGACAAAGATGTTTCGTATGAAATCATTGCATATAGCGGACTTGATAAAACAAAAAGCGATACAGTAGTCATCTCCTACAAAAGAAACAATCCTGTTATTAATAAAAACAAGAAAAGGACCCGCCTTATAGCAGCAATATTCACCAGCTTAGTAATTGGCTTCTTTATCATTTATTTCTTCGCTGGTAAAGGTGCTGATACAAAGGACACCAGGTATATTGTTATTCTCGGTCACACAGATCATGGCAAGTCCACCTTAGCCGCCGCAATAGCAAATCGCTTGGCTGCACAGGGTTTAATGGTATCCGTCCCTTATACCGTTATAGCCAATGGATCATCTATTAATATCCAGGGCGTGACTGTTGAAGCAGCAAAACTGGAATGGAAAAATGGAGACCGGCATTATATTCTGATCGATGGGCGCTCAAACGCTGATTGTGAGAAACTTCTTTCCTCTGATCAGCTAAAAATTGATGGGATAATACTGGTAGTATCTGCCGCTGACGGCCCCATGCCACAAACCCGCCAGCAGATCGAAACCGCAAAGATCAGGGGTATAAAACCGTTGATCGTTTTTCTCAACAAGGTAGACCTTGTAGACGATAATGAACTGTTGC
>CAZGSG010000118.1:0-16308 GCA_964528095.1 uncultured Terrimonas sp. | reverse complement strand
ACAACCTACCCGCGGCGCGTCTTACAATGTAAGAGGGCCTACTTCTATCGGTTCCGGCGGAAGCGCACTGGTACTGATGGATGGTGGGCCCGGTGTTCCTTCTACCATCAATCCCAATGATGTGCAAAGCGTATCCGTAGTAAAGGACGCTTCTGCTGCGGCCATCTATGGAGCAAGAGGCGCATATGGAGTAGTACTGATCACTACCAGGAGTCCCAAAAAAGATAAGGTGCAGGTAAGTTATAGCGGTAACTATACCATCAATCAACGTACTACTACACCAGACCTTGTATCAGACGGTTATTTATGGGCCAGGAATTTTGTAGAAGCATTTACATCGTGGAACGATTACCTGTCTTACCCACAAACAATCAATACACAATTAGCTTTTTCACCCGCCTATCTCGATTCATTGAAAATGCATAGCGAGAATCCTTCCATGCCTCAAACCACTATCGATCCATTGACGGGCAAGTATCAGTATTTTGCAAGTACAGACTGGTTCAAAGAACTATATAAGGATAATGTTCCCGCCCTCGAACAATCACTCAGTGTCTCTGGCGGAAGTGATAAAGTGAACTTCATGGTTTCTGGCCGTTATTATCACCAGGACGGTGTGTTTCGGTATAACTCGGATAAGTTTGATCGCTACAATCTTCACTTTAAAGGCAGCATCAAAGCAAACGACTGGCTGACCATCAATACCAATTCTGATTTCTCCAGTTATAAATACACATACCCGTTGACATCAGTAGGTGGTGTGAATGCGGTATGGCGTCTGCTCGCCGTAACCGGGTTTCCCGTATCGCCACTATTGAACCCTGACGGGACCATGACCATCGTGGGCGCTTATTCCGTTGGCGATTTTTATTATGGCAAAAGCAAATCAATTGCTTCACAAACTTTTCTACGTAATACGGTTGGATTTGCAGCGACAGCCATTAAAAACAAACTGAGTATAAAAGGAGACCTGTCTTACCTGCTCACCAATACAGAAGAAGAACGCAAGTTCTTTACAGTTCCCTACAGTATTAAACCAGGTGAACTTATCACCTCGGGATTAAACTATCTCAATAAGGATGCCAGCCGGCAAAATTATTATGTAGGTAACCTGTATGGCGAATACACTCAGCATTTTGGAGAACATGCGATCAAATTACTGGGCGGATGGAATGTAGAATACAATGAAGTTAAAAATCAATTCCTGCAACGCGATGGTCTTTTAGTAGATAACCTGCCTGATTTTAATCTTGCAACGGGACTGAATTACCGGATCACTGGTGGGGGGAATGAATGGGCTACTTCCGGCTTATTCTATCGTGCAAACTATGCTTTCAAAGACCGTTACCTGCTTGAACTGAATGGACGTTATGACGGTTCTTCCAAATTCCCAACCAATCAGCAATATGGTTTCTTTCCTTCCGCATCCGCGGGTTGGAAGATCTCTGAAGAAAATTTCATGAGCGGCACCCGCGGCTGGTTAAATACATTGAAACTACGCGGATCCTATGGTTCATTGGGAAATGGTAATATCAGCCCCTATACATTTATAGAAACAATTGCGGCAGGTACTTCGGGTACGATCGTCAACGGTATTTTCCCCAGCTATATTCAGCAGCCCGGTGTTATACCAAGCGGGCTTACCTGGGAAAAGTCGACCACCCTTGATATGGGCATCGATATAGAATTACTCAAAAGAAAATTGAGTGTAACCTTTGACTGGTATCGTCGTAGTACCACCAATATGATCACCGGTGGCCAACCTTTACCTGCTGTTTTCGGAGCCGCTGTACCAAAAGGTAATTATGCTGATCTGCGGACGGATGGATGGGAATTATCACTCAACTGGAGCGACCAGATCAAAACAACCAAACCAATTACTTATAGCCTGCGGTTTACACTGGCAGACAACCAGTCTTTCATTACTGATTTTTATAACCCCACCAACCAACTGTCCACTTATTTTAAAGGGCAGCGTGTAGGAGATATCTGGGGATTTGAAACAGAAGGTTTCTTTACATCGACAGATGATATTGCCAAGCATGCAGACCAGAGTTATTTTGTTGTTTCGAATAATAACAAATTACTACCTGGTGATATTAAGTTCCGCGACCGTAATAATGATGGTAAAGTAAACCAGGGAAAGAATACCCTTGACGATCCGGGTGATCAAATGATCATTGGTAATTCATCTATCCGGCTACCTTATGGTTTCAATGGCGATATCGAATGGAATAATTTCTCGCTATCGGCATTTTTCCAGGGTGTGGGGAAAAGAGACTGGTTCCCTTCTACGGAAGCTGCATTTTTCTGGGGACAAAGCAACCGGGTTTATAGTTTTCTTCCAACATTCAATCTTGATCGCTGGACGGAAGAAAATCCCAGCCAGGATGCTTACTTCCCACGTTACAGGGGATACGTCGCGTTATCCGGTACTCGTGAACTTGCGGTGAAGCAAACAAGGTATTTGCAAAATGCCAGTTATATACGTCTGAAAAACCTGAGCATCGGCTATTCATTGCCAAAGAATATCACAGAGCGTATGAAGATCTCTTCTTTTAAGATCTATGCAACAGGGCAAAACCTCTGGACATATTCTCCTATGTACAAGATCACGAAGAATTTTGATCCCGAAGTGATCGAAGGAAGTGATCCTGAGATCAACTCAGGTGGTGGTGATGGTTTTTCTTATCCAATGCAAAAATCATTCACGATCGGTGTAAACATTATTTTCTAATGAACAACTTAACAGATATGAAAACGGTCAAAATTTTTATATTCTTTTTATCAGCCATAAGCCTGCTGTCTTCCTGCAAAAAATTCCTGGACAAAGATCCATTGGATAAATTGACACCGGAGCAGGCTTTTGCTTCTGAAAACACCATGCAACTCTATATCAATTCATTTTATAACAATATGCTGCCCGATGGGCCAGCCATCTACCAGGGTGATGTGATGTCGGACATCACCGTACCCAACGCGGTGCCTGCTTATATAGGCGTAAATTTCTCTGCACAAAATGCAAGCGGCTGGAGCTGGGGTAATCTTCGCAACATTAACTATTTCCTGGAGCATTATGACAATCCCGCTGTTGCGCAGCGGGCACGTAATCATTTCAGTGGCATTGCCCGTTTTTTCCGTGCCTATTTCTATTACAATATGGTGAAACAATTTGGTGATGTGCCCTGGTATGGCAAGACCTTAAAAGTAGATGACCCGGATCTTTATAAAAAAAGAGATCCGCGCGCATTGATCATGGATTCTGTTTTATCGGACCTGAATTTTGCGTGTGATAATATTTATTCAACCAAGGACAATTCAGCATCACAGATCACCAAATGGGTAGCGCTTGCATTTAAATCGAGAGTGGCCCTGTTTGAAGGGACCTATAGAAAGTACCATCCGGAGATAGCGCTGACCAGTACTGCTTCCAAATGGTTACAGGAATCAGCAGACGCGGCATCTCAACTTATTCAGAGCGGTCAGTATAAATTACAGACCGGTTCACCTGACAGAGATTACCGCTCTTTATTCATCAGCGAAAATCCTGTATCCAATGAAGTACTGCTGGCCGCTGTATACAATAACAGTTTAAAAAAATGGCATAATGCAGCCTGGTGGTTCAACAGCGCCACACTTGGCGCAAGGCTCGGTCTTGATAAACGTTTTATCAATACATACCTGAATATCGACGGCAGCCGTTTTACCGATCTTACCAATTACGATACCATGCAATTTGTAACGGAGACCCGCAACCGTGATAAACGCTTGCAGCAAACGATCCGCATGGGTGATTACAGGAGAACAGATGGTACCGTGGCCGTGCCTGATTTCACGGTAACTTATTCCGGTTACCAGATACAAAAGTTTTCACTGGATGATAAATATTTCGATACCCGTACCGAAAGTTATAACAGTATCCCGATCATCCGTTACGCAGAAGTATTGCTCAACTATGCAGAAGCAAAAGCCGAACTCGGCAGCCTGACAGCGGGAGACTGGACCGCATCAATTGGTGCTTTACGTGCACGGGCTGGTCTTACACAGACAGCTATGCCCGTTACGATCGACAATTACCTGCAAACAAATTTTTATCCCGATATTAGTGATGCAGTGATCCTGGAGATCAGGAGAGAAAGAGGTGTTGAGCTGGCTGCGGAAGGAAACCGCTATGATGATCTTCGTCGCTGGAAAGCAGGAAAATTGCTGGAGAAATTTTATACAGGTATTTATGTACCGGCAAAGGCGCAGTTGCTCGACCTGAATGGTGATGCCAAACCGGATGTAACGTTTGTAGATGTAATACCATCTACCAAAGTACCTGGAGTGGTGTATTTTCTATTGGATAATAGAACATCCCGGTTATCGGAAGGTTCCAAAGGAAATTTATTATGGCTGACAAACACTGTAAAAAACTATGCTGATAAAAAATATTTATCGCCGATACCTCCAACAGAGATCATTCTCAACCCGGCTCTTGATCAAAACCCTAATTGGTAACCCTGACTTTATTATGAGCATATCAACTAAAAAACGGCTCAGCAGGGTCTGCACCCTCCTGCTTTTTCCTTTTCTCCTTCATGCGCAGGAGGTGCAGATCAAAAAAGGAAGATTCGATCTTCCCTCTATCCCTGGCTTTCAGACCCTGCAATGTGATTTTCATATGCATACTGTTTTTTCAGATGGACATGTATGGCCATCCTTTCGGGTGTATGAAGCAGAGCGTGATGGGCTCGACGCTATTTCACTGACAGAACATATTGACTATGAAGGATACCCTGAGGAGATAAAAAGGGATAAGAACAGGTCGCAGCTGATCGGGTTGGCAGCAGTAAAGAAAAACCTGCTGCTTGTAAAAGGTGTAGAGATCTCTCCCAGGATACCGCCCTATCATTGCAATGCATTATTTCTCGATGATGCCAATAAGCTAAGGTCTGATTATATGAAGACCACGGAAAAAAAATTCGTGATGAAGGATAGTATCAGTCATGATGAATTAATGGCTCCTTTTCTGGAAGCTTCCAAACAGGGAGCGTTTATTTTTTATAACCACCCGGGGTATTCCTGGTGGGATAAAAAAGACACGGCGATCTTTACCAGCTTTCACAAAGAACTACTGGAGAAAAAAATGCTGCATGGTGTGGAGGTTGGTAACTCAGGACGATACAATATCATTGCGCATCGCCTGGCAATGAAATACAATCTTACCATGGTCAGTAACTCCGATGAGCATTATGATATGAGTGAGCGATACAGGGATGGCCATCGCCCAATGACCCTTGTTTTTGCAAAAACAAGAACTATTGAAGGTATAAAAGAAGCGATGTTTGCCGGGCGTACCATCGTATATTTCGATAATTTCCTGGTAGGCCGCAAACCAGAGATCGAAGCATTCTTTAAAGCGGCCATTGATATAACCGTTGAAAGAAAAAACAGGAATGGCGAACCGCTCCTGCTTATCCATTGTTATAACAATTCTGATCTTTCTTTCCCTGTCAGGGCTGGCAGTAACACCTTCGATATAGAAGGATTTCCGTTGGGACAAACAGTATTGAAAGCAAAGGATACGACCACATTTATATTAAAGACTGTATGGAAATATCCCGAACGCACAGGATTTACCATGGAGGTGACTAATCTCCTGGTATCACCGGAAGAGTCATTAACTACTACTTTCGATCTTTCTACCCTGCCACCGCAGGCAGTTAAGACCCTAAAAGTGATGAGCTATAATATCCATCATGCCAATCCCCCGTCGAAACCGGACTATATCGATATTGACGCGATAGCATCAGTCATCAAAAAAAATGACCCGGATATTGTGGCATTGCAGGAACTGGATGTTTATAATACCAGGTCTGGTAAATCGATCAGTGAAGCAACAGAGATCGCAACCAGGACTGGCATGCGGGTATATTTTGCAAAAGCGATTGATCATGCCGGTGGTGATTATGGTGTTGCCATACTTTCCCGCTATCCCCTGTCGGATATGCAGACGCATCCCTTACCCACCCTGGAGGGTACAAAGGGAGAGCCACGGGTACTGGCCACAGCAAGGATCAATCTGCCCGGTGATCAACCTATTCTTTTTGCATGTACCCATCTTGATGCGATGCGCAGTGACTCTAATCGTGTTGCGCAGATCAATCAGATCGCAGCTATATTAAAACGGTCTGCGTACCCGGTTATCCTTGCCGGTGATCTGAATGCTGAACCCGGAAGCAGTGTTATCAATATACTGGATAAAAATCTCGAACGGAGTTGCCGTGTTGACTGCGGCTACACGATACCGGTAGATAAACCCAGGAAAACAATCGACTTCATAGCTTTTACGCCCGGTCAGTTTAAAACGATCTCGCACAAAGTGATCGCAGAGAAATATGCATCGGACCATTTGCCGGTGGTGGCGGAGTTGAAGATCGGTCAGTAGGTAACATATAAATAGCCTGTTTCGCGGCGTGGATCATGTTGCATCATCGTGCCCTCAATTACAGATGAGGTTATGCTACGAGGCAATCATCCCTTTGTTACACAATATCCACACACAAACGACCGCGAAGCGGCTACCTATTTGTAGCCCCCTGTCCGGAAGCTAATACCCAGCTTTAACAAAACCTGTTAAAAGAAAAAATTGCCCGAATTAATAAACAGTCATACATTTGCTAACGGTGTTAGGTAAAATAATCAAATTATGGGCATAACCGAACGGCGTATCCGCCAAAAAGAAGAAGTGAGGACCAGTATACTGGCGACCGGTTGGCAGATCGTGAAAGAAGAAGGATGGCAGTCTTTGTCTATCCGGAAAATAGCTGATTCGATCGAATACAGCGTACCAGTCATCTATGATCATTTTGAAAATAAAGAAGCCATCCTGCTTGAATTCGGGAAACAAGGTTTCGAACTACTGATCCGGAAAATGCAACTGGCCAAGAAAAAATCGGAAGATCCGGCTGAACAGCTGAAGGGTATCTCCGATGCTTACTGGAATTTTGCATTTGCCAATAAAGAATATTATCAACTGATGTTTGGGCTGGGCATTGCCTGTTGTGAAACCGATAAGTGCCTGCCTGAAAAAGGAGTATTCCGTGAACTGGTGATGGAGCCTATCGTAATCCTGCTTGCCAGGAATAAAAAGAATGAAACAAACGCGGCCTGTTTAAAATATCATACGTTCTGGTCTGTCATGCACGGATTGATCTCCATAAAAATGATGGCCAACTCTGATGTTTCCTCAGAATTAAATAAGCTCGTACTCGATGATGCCATAGCCGGATTTATTAAAAACTTAGAAAAATAAAATTTTTTTGCCTTTTCAGTTAACAATGTTAGGAAAAATAGTGTTGTTATAGCCTGACTTGCCACCTGCCTCACTGCCTACCTGACGGGTAAGCGCAGTGACCCAATTTTTATCATTAACCTTTTTATTTAACCGGAGCGGACAGATACTGTCCCCGCTCCCAACAGACCTTTTATGCGACAACCAATCAGACCAAAAAACCAGGCTTCTTCAAAGCCACTGCATTTTATCAGTAATCCGTTTTTGTGGATGGGTATTGCGATACTCTCCTTCATTTTACACGCATGCAATTCATCTTCGGCAAATACAGGTGCAACAGGCAGTCCTTTGACCGTACTGCCCGTTATTACCTTAAGTGATTTGCCGGCTACCACTTACCAGGAATTCTCTGCTTCGCTGGAAGGAAGCAGTGATATTGAAATAAGACCGCAGGTAGATGGACACCTGGACAGGATATTTGTAGACGAAGGCGCCTATGTGAAAAAAGGACAGGTATTGTTCCAGATAAACAGCCGTCCTTACCAGGAACAATTGAACAATGCAAAAGCGAGTTTCTCTGCTGCACAGGCTAATTTGCTTTCAGCTGAGATCAATGTAGCAAAGCTTACTCCTCTTGTGGAAAGTAATGTGATATCAGAGATCCAGTTGAAAACAGCTAAAGCGGCCCAGGCTGCCGCCGCTGCGTCTGTGGCACAGGCCGGTGCAATTGTACAGAACGCCGCTATCAATGTTGGCTATACACAAGTAAAAGCTCCGGTAGATGGATATATTGGAAGAATACCTTTTAAAACAGGAAGTCTTGTAGGCGTAACAACCATCGAGCCATTGACAGTTGTATCTGCCATCAAAAACATCTATGCTTATTTTTCTTTCAGTGAAAAAGATTTCCTGCAATTCAGTCACCAGTTTGAAGGAGCGACCATCGAAGAAAAAATAAAGAAGATGCCTCCCGTGGAATTAGTGCTGGCAGACAACAGTGTTTATGCGGAAAAAGGAACGATCGAAACGGTATCCGGTCAATTCGATAACAGCATGGGTGCAATAAGTTTCCGTGCTACTTTTAAGAACACGGATGGTTTATTGAGATCCGGCATCACCGGCAAGGTAAGAATACCCCATCTTGTGAACACTACACTTGCCATACCGCAGGAAGCGACCTTCGAACTACAGGATAAGGTATTTGTATTTGTGGTGGCCGATAGCAATAAAGTGGTCAGCACAGCTATCACCGTAGCAGGCAAGAGCGGCAACTATTATCTTGTTGATGAAGGATTAAAACAAGGCGATAAAATTGTGTATGCAGGACTTGATCGTTTAAAAGATGGAGCAAGGATACAGCCTGAGAATCTCTCTCTGGACAGCCTGTTAAAAATCAATCCACTGCAGAAGTAGTATACCCATCAATAGAAAGGATCAGCTAATCGTATACTGTATACGATAGGGCCATGCTTTGCCCGATGAAAATTCAACTTTAAGAAAAGAAAAAAATAAAACTCCCAGGAGATGTTCAAAAGATTTATTGAGCGGCCGGTACTTTCCACCGTCATTTCTATTATTCTGACCTTACTGGGCATACTATCACTGTATAGTTTGCCGGTAACCTTATTCCCTGATATTGCGCCTCCAACCGTGCAGGTAACAGCTACCTATCCCGGTGCAAACGCGGAAGTAGTCGCAAGAGCAGTAGCTACTCCTATTGAAGAAGCCATCAATGGAGTAGAGAACATGACTTATATGACCTCTACTTCCAGCAATGATGGAACGATGACACTGAATGTGTTTTTCAAGCTGGGTACCAATCCTGACCTCGCGGCAGTGAACGTGCAAAACCGTGTATCAAAAGCGGTGAGCCAGGTACCGCAGGAAGTTGTACAGGCGGGGATTTCCACGCAGAAACAGCAGAACAGCATGATCATGGTGCCATTGATCTACAGTAATGATACCACCTACGATGAAACCTTTTTACAGAATTATGCGAAGATCAATATCATACCCGAAATACAACGGGTGAATGGTGTAGGCCAGGCGCAGGTATTCGGCGCGAAAGATTATTCCATGCGTATTTGGTTGAAACCTGACCGGCTTACAGCCAATAACCTGTCTGTACAGGAGGTACTGAATTCGATCAGGGAACAAAACCTGGAAGCTGCTCCAGGCAGATTTGGACAAAGCAGTACTGCTTCCTTTGAATATATCCTGAAATACAAAGGAAAACTATCAAAGAATGAAGATTATGAAAATATCATCTTAAAATCTTCACCCGATGGCGCTACAGTGCGATTGAAAGATGTGGCACGCGTAGAGTTTGGCGCTTTTTCCTATAGCGCCGATACCCGTATCGCAGGCAAGCCCGGTATTGGTATAGCCATTTTCCAAACAGCCGGGTCCAACGCAAATGATATCCTGACCCAGGTAGATGAGGTATTGAAAAAATCAGCGGCCTCTTTTCCAAGAGGTATTGAGTATTTCAATATGTATAATGCGAAGGAATTTCTGGATGCATCGGTAAGCCAGGTATTACATACATTGGTCGAAGCATTTATACTTGTCTTCATCGTCGTGTTTATTTTCCTGCAGGATCTCCGTTCAACGCTTATCCCGGCTATCGCGGTACCTGTGGCGATCCTGGGTACCTTCTTTTTTATGCAGTTATTCGGATTCACGATCAACCTGCTCACCCTGTTCGCCCTGGTGCTGGCTATCGGTATCGTAGTGGATGATGCCATAGTGGTCGTGGAAGCGGTGCATAGTAAGATGGAAAGAACAAAACTTTCTGCTAAACAGGCCACCATTCAATCAATGAATGAGATATCGGGTGCCATCATTTCAATCACCCTGGTAATGACGGCGGTATTTGTACCCGTTGGTTTTATGCAGGGACCGGCAGGAGTTTTTTATAAACAGTTTGCCTTTACCCTGGCGATCGCCATCCTGATATCCGCGGTAAATGCCCTGACATTGAGTCCTGCTTTATCCGCCCTATTCCTAAAAAATAATCATCATGGCGGAGAAGAAGATCCAAAAAGTAAAAAAGGATTTTCCAAACGTTTCTTTACCGCGTTCAATGCCGGCTTTAATGCTACTACCAACAAGTACAGGCAGGCCCTGCAATTTTTATTTCGCAGGAAATGGATAGCAATCAGCGGTTTAGTGATCGTATCGCTTGCTACTTTCTGGATGATGCGAAAAACCCCTACCGCTTTTATTCCTACAGAGGACCAGGGCTTTATCATATACTCGGTCAATCTTGCGCCTGGTGCGTCATTGGACCGTACACAAAAAGTGATGACCAAAATAGATAGTCTCATCAGCCAGGTAGAGGCTGTTGAACGACGCGGTGCTGTGACAGGATTGAATATTGTGGCCAATGCAAACAGTTCTGCCTATGGTGTCGGATTTATACGAATGAAACCACAGAACAAAAGAGGAGCCGTGA
The DNA here is from genome assembly GCA_964528095.1 of uncultured Terrimonas sp. GTDB lineage: Bacteria > Bacteroidota > Bacteroidia > Chitinophagales > Chitinophagaceae > CAZGSG01. The sequence continues at coordinate 5,575 of CAZGSG010000118.1, read as the reverse complement.
AAGATATAGAAGCGGTGATGGGGCAGATAAATGAAAAACTGAGTGTGATAAAAGAAGCCAGTATTTTCCTTTTTATTTATCCCACCGTGCAGGGCTTTGGTAATACCAGTGGTTTTGAATTCATTGTACAGGACCGTACAGGCGGGCCATTGGATAAGCTGGGAGGTACGGCCTATGGTTTCATTGGTGAATTAATGAAACGAAAAGAGATCGCCTATGCTTTTACCACGTTCAATACCGGCAACCCGCAATATATGCTGGATATTAATGAAGAAAAAGCCAAGCAGATGGGTGTACCGGTAAACGAATTACTGCAAACCCTGCAGGTGTACTACGGTAGTAGTTTTGTTTCCGATTTCAACCGCTTTGGTAAATATTACCGGGTGATCGTACAGGCGGATATCGCTTATCGCGCTGAAGAATCGTCTCTCGATAATGTATTTGTAAAAAATAATCGTGGGGAGATGATGCCTGCCAATACACTGGTATCATTAAAAAGAGTATACGGCCCTGAGACAGTAACAAGAAATAACCTGTTCAATGCGGTGACAATAAATGGAATGCCGAAGCCGGGTTATAGTTCAGGTGATGCTATACAGGCCGTAAAGGAAGTTGCAGCCAGTTATTTACCAAGAGGATTCTCCTATGAATTTTCAGGTATGACAAGAGAAGAGACCAGCGCCGGCTCACAAACAAGCCTGATCTTTTTACTCAGTCTTATATTCGTTTATTTCCTATTGGCAGCACAATACGAAAGTTATATACTTCCGTTTGCGGTTATCCTGTCTGTACCAACAGGTATACTGGGAGTATTCGCCTTTATTAATCTTGCAGGCATCGACAACAATATTTATGTACAGGTAGGATTGATCATGCTGATCGGCCTGCTTGCAAAAAACGCGATCCTGATAACCGAGTATGCCGTGCAGCGAAGAAGAAAGGGTAAATCACTGGTAGCTTCTGCTATCGAAGCATCCAAATTACGTTTAAGACCGATACTGATGACCTCTTTTGCTTTTATCGTCGGTTTGTTGCCGCTTACCTGGGCAACAGGCGGATCAGCGTTGGGCAATCGTTCCATCGGTACCGGGGCATTGGGTGGAATGTTTACGGGAGTGGTATTAGGCATATTTATTATCCCTGTATTGTTTGTTATTTTCCAGGCACTACAGGAAAAGATCAGCGGTACTCCGGTGATAAAAGAAGAAGAGCTTGAACACATTTAATTAACTGACACAAAGAATAAATGATGAAAAAGATGATAATCAAACAATACAAATTATTGCTGGTGCTCAAAAGCTGGCTAAAGCTATGCAAGAAAGTAGTGAACGAACCTGTGCAGAAAGGAATTGCTTACGCAGATTAACCACATTATTCCTGACAACAAAAATAATTATGAAAAAAACAGATATACGGTCGACGATCTTATTACTTGTCATAATGGTATTGCTTTACTCATGCAAAGTGGGTAAAGTATACCAGCGACCAGCGTTGGAATTGCCAGCGCAGTTTGCACCGGTGAGTTTTGCCGATACCAGCAGTATTGCGGATATTGAATGGAAGAGTTTCTTTAGCGACACTGTATTACTGGGCCTGATCAGGAAAGGGATCACTTATAATCATGACCTGCTGATCGCAATTAAAAGAATTGACATAGCACAGCAACAGGTAAAGCAGGCAAGAGTATTACAATTACCCCAACTTGACTTACAGATATCCGGGCAGTATAATCATCCTTCCAAAAATAGTTTGAATGGGCTTAGTGCAAATAGTTTTCTCCAAAAAAGCCATATTGAAAACTATATCGGTATCGCAAACCTGTCGTGGGAAGCAGATATATGGGGAAAGATACGTGCGCAAAAGGAGATGACACTTACACAGTATCTCCAGACAACGGAAGCGGTGAAAGCTGTGCAGACAAAACTGGTGGCCAATATCGCTGAAGGATTTTTTAACCTGCTCATGCTCGACAAACAACTGGAAATTGCAAAAAAGAACCTGGTATTAAGTGATAGTTTTTTAACAGCTACGAGATTACTAAAAGATGCAGCCAGTGTGAATGAATTAGCCGTGCAGCAGGCCTTATCGCAAAAACAATCGACTGCTTTGCTGATTCCAGAACTTGAACAGGAAATCGCTTTACAGGAAAATGGGTTGCAGTTGTTGACAGGCCAGCTACCCGGACGTATTACTCGTAATGTATCGCTTACCGAAATTAATACTCCGAAAGAGTTTTTACTCGGTTTACCTGTTGCCATGGTGAGTCGCAGACCGGATATCAGGACTGAAGAACTCGCATTGATCATGGCTAATTCAAGGGTAGGAATAGCAAAAGCGAATATGTATCCCGCTTTAAATATTACGGCTGGTGCCGGGTTGGAATCTTTCAAATCAAGTAACTGGTTCAATATTCCCGGTTCGCTTTTCGGCCTCGCAGCAGGTACTATCGCGCAACCCATTTTTAAACGGCGCGAATTAAAAACACAGTTCGAAATATCGAAACTGGAACGCGAACAGGCTGTTATCCGTTTCCGGCAGTCGGTACTGCTGGCGACTACAGAAGTATCCAATGCATTGGTGCGGGGCGAAAAACTGAAAGAGCAGGAAACGATCGCGGTAGAGCAGGTGCAAACATTAAAGGATGCCGTAAAGAATGCACAGCTATTATTTAAAAGCGATATGGCCAATTACCTGGAAGTGATCACCGCACAAAGCAATGCGTTGCAAGCCCAACTGAACTATGCGGCAATCAGGCGTAACGAATTACTGGCAATGGTGGAATTGTACCGGTCTTTGGGTGGGGGGTGGAAATAAGTTTCAACATTCAGTTACACAATTTTATTGAGCAGTATAGTAGTTTACTCTCAAAGCAAATAAAATGGAAGATTAATATTTGCAACAAACGGCGGAATTAGATCTGAGGAGAAACGATTCAAGTTCCGGAGGAGTTTCCTGTTTATAGAAGAACTATCCTGAATTGTAATGTGTAATGGCTCCAGCGGAGCCTCCTGATAACGAGGGAGGCTCCGCCGGAGCCATATTTTTTTCTTAGGATTTTCCGCTATAAACAGGAAGCTCCTCCGGAGCCAGGCATCTATTTCTGTCTAATCATCAATTAAAAAAAATATAGACAGGCCTATATTTTTCTCATCGTCAAAATGAATAACTAATATAAACCATGCCCCTATCCCCTGCTTTTATTTTGCCTTCACCCATTTTTTGCGATAAGGGTGTTTGAAAATTGGCGCCTGCGCTGATTTGTTTAATCGATAGCTCCAAACCAACTGTGCCCATTACTGTATAACCACCCGTTCCAAATACACTGATATCATTGGACTGACGGTCCTTTGTTGCCGTTTCAAACAACGCTCCCGCATTAGGAGCAAGGGTAATTTTTTTTCGTAACAGCCATTTATAATAGGCCAGCATATTAAGCGTGAATTTGTTCCCGTAGCGATAGTCATATTTATTAGCAGTATTTATTTTATAACTGGCATTTGTATTAATCCCTGCATCCTGCAACCTGATGTCATACATCGCATGCAATGAATAATCCATACTACCGGTGCCCAATTGAAATGTATTTTGTGCTGCCTGTGCTATGTTCTTATCCGCAGGATCATACCTACCCGTCGGCAATTTTACTCCTGCCCCTATCCATAATGATTGTACCAGTAAATTCGAATTATCCACTGTTCTTTTCTTATTCAATAATTCATAATACCCAATAATTGTTATATCCCCAGGCCCTTGCTGCGAGAATGTATTTGCCTGGTTGGCTCTGTGTAAATAACTAAAAGGGATAAAAGCAGCCACCCGGAATCTATCGCCGATATTGGCAGCACCCCATAATTCCATTGAACGGTATGTCTCTGTTGTGCTAAGGTAAGTAGGCAGGCCTCCCGGGCCCAGGTGACTTTGCAAACCGTTTTGCTGATACCTCCATCCTATAAACCGCTTCCTGAAATCCGGCAGTATGCCAATATAGGAACTGCCTGCGCCACATCCGCATATATCGCAGGCAAATGCAGTCATGCCGGGCGATATTATCAATACTAAAAAGATGATTTTCCTTTTCATAGCCCGTTGAGTGTTTTAAAAGGAAGTTTTATATTTATTTTTTCCCATTGCATTGATATCTCTCCTTCCTGTTCATTTATTTTCTCAATGCGATAAGTTAGTCTCGGCACCAGTGCATGTTCCTGCGGTTTCACTTTTATTCTTACCAGGTCCTCTTCAGCCTTATAATCATCAGCAAGATGCTGTTCATAATTTTTGTTGACGATAATAGTCCAGTCATCCCTGCCCGGAATTGTAAAAATGGCGTATTCCCCTTTGGGAATACGGGTATTAGCTATTTCCACTTCTTTATTAAACTGAACAGAAGTAGCATGATGGGCACCAGTGACCCACACATTATCATATGCTACCAATCCACCCCATATGATCCTGCCTTTGATACCCGGAGAACCATATTCTATATGAACATGTGTGCCATTGATAGTTGCCATTGTTATCCTGTGAGGACTTCCCTTTAGTGTATCTTCTTTAATGAGGCCGTTATTTACGCTGTCGCAATAGTCATTGTTATCCGCCTGTGCCAGATGACCGGAATGTTCGTCCACCGCTTGTTTTACCTGTTGCTCAGGCGTATTGTTACTGCAGGCCATTAAAAAAATAGCGGCCAGCAGGATCGTCCATGTCTTTTTCATATTTATTTTTTTACTGGTTATTATATGATCGGTAATTGCCTATTGTTCGGACAACAACCTGTTTGTCAAAAAATCACGATCGCTTAATGTCTTTAAAAAAATGATGATCTTTTCTTTGTCTCCCGTAGTCAACGGAATGCCCGGTACTACATATTGATTCAATACCACATCGAGGTTTGGTGTTTGTTGCACTTTCCCCTGGTAATGGTCTAACACAGCCTCCAGTGTATAAAACCGACCGTCGTGCATATAGGGAGCAGTAAACTCCACATTTCGCAAGGAAGGCACTTTGAACTTATAATCATCGAACGGGTTCAATGTTATTGCGGAACGGCCCTTGTCATTATTCATTCCGACAGCAATCCCATTATTCCTGAACGACTGGTCAGTGAACAAGGGTTCTTTATGACAGGCAGCACATTTCTGTTTAAATAATGCATATCCTTCGGTTTCCGCTACCGTAAACACGGCTCCTTCTTTTCGCATCACCCTGTCATATTTCGAATTGCTGCTTATACAAAGCAACATAAACTGGGATAGTGCTTTCATTAACCTGGCTGTTGTTATCTCCTCGCTGCCAAAAGCCTTTTTAAATAAGCCCGGGTAAGCAGGATGGGCTTTTAGTTTATTGATCACATTCAGTAACGACTCATCCATTTCTACATGGTTGGTAATAGGCACTATCGGTTGCAGATCAAGATCAGGCACTCCCCCATCCCATAAGAAAGCAGGCACCCATGCCAGGTTCATGATCGCCGGAGAATTACGGCTACCGAGGCGGTCATCAATACCATGACTCAAATCATGACCATCTTGAATAAAAGAGGATGACTGAATAATACCACTTCCCAAGGAGCTCGTAT
>CAZGSG010000117.1:0-16371 GCA_964528095.1 uncultured Terrimonas sp. | reverse complement strand
TTATTGTGTGAAACCTGTTGCCTTGTTAGTGATGTCCAGCAAAGAAACAAAACACCCTATCAGGTTCCTGCTTTAGTAGAAGCAGACTTTCTCTCCACGATCGTAGATGCTATCGTGATCTTTTTCTCAGCCGGCAATAAAGCCCGTTTTTCAATTATCTTAAAAAGCGTGGCAGAAGCTTCTTTTCCGATCTCGTATGCCGGCTGAACAATAGTAGATAAGGGAGGATTGAACAGCGCCGCAGCAGAAAGATTGGAAAAGCTGATGACCTTGAGCTGCTCGGGTATCAGGATATTCAATTCACTGCACACTTCGTAGGTATTGATCGCCAGTTTTTCTACCGCGGCAAAAATACTGTCGGGTCGTTCCGGGCCTTTCAGCAATTCGCGGATCAATAACCGGTTTGCTTCATCGGAAGGTCCGCATTCCAGGATCATCTCCGTATCTCCCATCCCATACTTCAGCAAGGCCCTGGTGTAACCGGTATGCCTGCGTACGCTGATAGAAAGATTGCTTGACATCGAAAGCAGGGCGATCTTTTTACACCCTGTTTTTATCAGGTGTTCTGTGGCTTTGAATGCTGCTTCGGTATCATCGGTGGTCACGCTCGGTACATCCATTTGATCAGATACCCTGTCAAAAAAGACCAGCGGCATACCTGCATCCTGGCAGGCCTTCAAATGACTGAATTCCGTAGTGGTATTGGAAACCGAGATCATCAAACCATCGACTCTTCCGTTTTTGAGTAAATTCAAAATTCCTTTTTCCCTTTCATAATCTTCATGTGTAAGATAGATCAGCACATGGTAGCCTTTTTTTTGCGCAACATCTTCCACGCCGTTCATCACCTGGGAGAAAAAATTATTCTCTATCTCGGGAACTACAACCGCTATTGTTTTGCTTTTACTCTGGGGAAGGCTGCTGGCATGTGGATTGGGCTGAAACCCCAGTTTATCAGCCAGGGCTTTCACCCGGTCTTTTGTTTCCTGGCTTATTTCATGACTATCCCTGAGTGCCCGGGATACAGTGGAGGGCGATAAATGCAGTTCTTCCGCCAGCTTCTTAAGGTTCACATTATCCATGATAAGCGCTACAATGCAATGGTTGACAGGTTGATGAGAAAGGACGAATGTCGGAAACCTTTGCGTAAAAAACGAAAGCGTTTGAAAATCAATGCCAGAATTGCTGAATAATCAGGCAATTTGCCAGGACCGGCGCACCCGCTTAATATCGTTATTTGTTAACTTTTTCCGGGATACGGTACAACTATTCGACAGGTTCCGGAATCCAGCGAAAGAATATGATAATAATATTGCCGCAATAAATAAAGCAGGCGGGATCGGGTCCAATAGCGTACTCGCCTGCAAATTTTGAAATATATTCACGGATTATAATTAATGTGAAATCATCTTTTATGCAAAAACGTTTTTTTACTGTTTTACTTTTTTCGGGTTTACTGATTACTGCCAGTGCCAATGATACCACTGCCGTGAAATTAAAGAAAGGGCGCCCCGGCGCGGAGAATGCAGGGTTGAAACTGCCTTCCGGGTTTAATGCACAGATAGTGGCGGATAGTTTGGGCAAGGCCCGTCATATTGTGGCTACCCCACAGGGTGCGATCTATATTAAACTGGACAAGCTAATAGATGGCAAAGGCATCCTGCGATTAAAAGACACGAATGGTGATGGCAGAGCTGATAATACAAAAGGTTTCGGAAATTATAAAGGTACCGGTATCACTATTAAGGGCGATTACCTGTATGCGTCTTCGAATGATGAAGTATTTCGCTATAAACTGGATAAGAACGGTGAAGTGACTAATCCCGATGCGCCTCAACGCATCATTAAAGGATTGATCAATGGCCGCCAACATAATACCAAGTCGATAGTGCTGGATGATAACGGGAATATCTATGTAAATATCGGCGCGCCGTCCAATTCCTGCCAGGTAACAGACAGGGGGACCGGATCACCAGGTAAAGACCCCTGCCCGATTCTTGACTCCGCGGCCGGCATCTGGCAGTTCAGGGCCGACAAAACCGACCAGTCTTATAGCGACGGGATAAGATATGCGACCGGACTACGCAATGTGATGGGGCTTGACTGGAATAAACAGATCAATGAACTGTTTGTAGTACAGCATGGCCGCGACCAGTTGGATATGTTCCCTGAATATTATACGCCTGAAAAAAATGCAGAAATAACGGCAGAAGAAATGTTCATGGTAAAAAAAGGAGCCAACTGCGGCTGGCCTTATTGTTATTATGATCTTTCGCAGAATAAAAAGATACAGGCACCTGAATATGGCGGAGATGGAAAGAAGACCACGCGTTGCGAAGGAGTGGAACAGCCTATTGTCGCATTTCCTGCACATATGGCTCCTAACGCGCTGTTGTTTTATACCGGCAATATGTTCCCGGAAAAATATCGCAATGGCGCTTTTGTCGCGTTTCATGGTTCCTGGAATCGTTCGCCATTGAAACAGGAAGGTTATTATGTAGCCTTTGTACCATTCAAAGATGGCAAGGTGAGCGGCGCATGGGAAATTTTTGCAGATGGTTTTTCAGGAGTAGAAACCGTTATGTCTACGCGCCAGGCGCAACGTCGTCCATGTGGACTGGCGCAGGGCCCTGATGGCTCACTTTATATAACGGATGATGTAAAAGGCACGGTCTACAGGATCGCTTATAAAAGCAAATAAAAATTAAGCAGGAAGATGAAAAGAATGTTTCTGATCCCTTGTTTTTCGATAGCGGGTATATTGATGATGTCTACGCAGCCGGATAAAGCAACAATGGAAAGAGGGAAAAAAATCTATGCTACTTATTGTATGGCTTGTCACCAGGTGGATGGAGGCGGCGTTCCCAATCTTAATCCTCCCCTTGAAAAAACCTCTTATGTGCTGGGAAGCAAGACCAGGCTTATACAGGTAATTTTAAAGGGAATGAATACGCATGAGGATATCGACGGAGAGTCATATACCAACACGATGGCCCCATTCAATTATCTTACGGATCAGCAGATTGCAGATGTGCTTACGTATGTACGCAATAGTTTTAATAATAAAGCGACTGCAGTTACTGTAGGTGACGTGAAATTTGTAAGAGCAAAAACAAAATAAAAGGCACTTCATAAGGAGGGCCTGATTTTATGGAAAGCGGCATTGGTGTAAAACATACCGATGCCGCTTTTTTAATAAAAATCCTTACAAACCGGATAGCCTGTATTACCAGTCGTTTTTCATTTGTGGATTAGTCCGTTCAGCAATACCGGGAGCTTCTGTACGCCAATTAGGATTATAATGTACAAAGAAGGCAAGCCATATAGTACGGGAAATACGCATCAGCAATGGCTGCAGGATCAGCAACAGTACCGCGTTCACACCCATCCACCAGAAAAAGCGATTGTCGCCAAGTGAGATCCCGATTAATAAAATCCATAGTATAAGACTCGCTACACAGATCATAATCGATAACGCGTAACTAACATAACCGGTACCATAATAAAACCCAACCTCTGGTTCAAAAGCCTGCCCGCATACTTCGCAATTAGCCGGCATCTTCATCATGTTTTTGAAATCATATGGATTTTTGGAAAGGAAAATCCGTCCCTGCCTGCAGCGGGTACATTTGTTTTGAAGAATACTGAGTATCAGTTCGCTGTTTTGTTCTTTTTTTGCTGCACACATAAATGTTCATTTAATAGTTATCTCAGGTGCATCAGCTATTTAGAATGCTTTTGCATTACACAGCCGGCAACCTGAGTCAGGTAGTCAACCCTATATGATATTCCTTCCTGAACTCCTCTGGTGTTTTGCCTGCATATTTTTTAAAGAATTTTGTGAAATAGGAATTATCCTGGAAATTCAGGTGCCAGGCGATACCCGATATACTTAGGTCTGCATTGACCAACATTCGTTTTGCTTCCAGAATGATCCGTTCCCGTATCACCTCACCCGCTGATTTGCCCAGCAGGTCCTTACTGAGGGCGTTCAGGTAATTGGGGGTCACATACAGCATACCTGCAAACTCGCTGGGAAGTTTATGCGTTAAAAAATGTTCATTCACGAGTTTTTGAAAATTTTTCAATACCAGGTATCCCTGTTTTGGTTTCTTATGGCCCGCACCTGCTTCTGTTTCCCTGCTGACAATAATAAAAAGCTGTATCAACAGCGTACGGATCATATCTGCCGACCGGTTTTTCTTTGTTTCCGATTCAGAAATAATTTTTTCAAATAGTTCCTTTACTGTTTCTTGTGTTGATGGTGATAATTGTATCACCTGGTCTTCGTAGTGCCCGCTGAAGAAATTGAAATCATCCAGGTAAGAAGGACCGGAAATCAGGTCGTCAAAAAAATCATTGGAGAAGTTGATAATATAACCATCTGTTTCTCCTTTGAACTGCCAGTTATGTACCTGGCCGGGATTCATAAAATAAACCTGGCCGGGTTTAACGGGGAAGTTCGAAAAATCAATACTCTGTTTACCCGCTCCCTTTGTAAAAAAAACAAGGTGGTAAAAAGAATGACCATGTGGTTGAAATAAATAACCTCTTTTGCTCAGGTATTCGCCAAAACGAGACACCATAAACTCTTCAGGGCTATTATCATTTCCCTTAATCGTACAAATTGAGTAAACAGGTAATTTATCTTTTGCCATATCAATAGCAAAAGTACAATAGTCTTAAAGCCGGCACTTGCACTATTTCCCCGGATTATGGTATTTTTTACTGATCGGTAAAAAATACCCGGAAAAACCATTGCGCTTGTGCGCGGGCATGCGGCTAATAACTTAGTTATTTACGTTAGGGTTTGAGGGACCGCTTGCCGCGATAGCTTTCTTCATCACTTCGGTAATATGTCTGATTTTTTGGAGAGAATGGGCGGAATTATCTCTTTTGTCGGCTATTAGTAAAAACCTCCCGGGGGCAGCTTTGATATAGAAGTTTGTGCCATCATCCAGGAGAATCCTGGAATCCAGTTCAGTTGAGTTTTTAAAAATAGGTTCCTGTTCAAGATAGTCATCAATATACTGACTCACCTGCCTGCTTTCGCCGGCATTGTATGAGGCAGACAATTTGTATTTATAACCGGATTCCTTTACCGTAATGGATATGCTGTGATCGCTTTTTTTTGTAACAAGAAGCGCCAGGAAAATACTGAGACCGATAATAACAACTGCTTGCATTAAATGAGTAAGCTTCATGATAGTAGTTTTTTGTAGAAATGAGAATGAAAAATGCGGAGTTCATTACCGGAACTTATTTACAAACGATTTAATTGTTTAGCCCCCGTATAAAAAAATAATAACCCAGGAACCCAATAGCCACACTAAAAACCATAATGATCACCGAATGAAACCCCAGTGGTTGAAATAAGCTGACCACGAGTAGCCCGATACCAATGGCAGTAAGTACCGAAAACCATTTTATTGCACCAAATTGTTCGTTTTTGTTTTTAGGTAATAGCTGGGCGATGATATTTTCCGGTGTTTGTTTTTCAAGTATTGCTTTTTTTAAACGGTTGTCCAGCCGCACTCGGATAAGCGAGAGGATAAAGGTCGTAAAAAGATAGAGCAGGATAAGAACAACTACACTACGCAACATTTCCTGGAAGAGTTCTTTGTCCAGGAAAGGATTAAAATCATTTTGTGCATTGGCCGCAAAAGAAACAGCCATAAAAGATAGGATAGCAAATATTTTTTTCATTTTATCTCCTGTTATACCTGATTAGACAGGTAGGTTGATTAATTGTTGCAGATTTTGTCAATAAAAATTGAGCGCGTCCATTTTCTTTTTATAACTATTAACTGATTCCATCACCTGCAGCATTATTACACAGGTTGCTACGGGTATAATTAAATAAATAAGGATAACCGATGCTCCTTTAAACATATAAATGAAATAGTCTCTGAAGATAATAAGCGGTATCGCCACGCAGAAAGCAGTCAGTACGGCTATCCAGATTGCAGCCCATTTGATCGCGGGTTTTGTAGCCGGCAGTTTTTTTATGATCAATGCTGACAGGTCAAAATCAAATACAGGTTGCTGTACTATCCTTATTTCGGCAAATAATAACCGGTAATTAGCCAGTTCGGCGCTGCATGATTCACATGTGTACAGGTGTTCGGTCGCTACGTTATCAATAACAGCACCGTCTTCGGCATATTGTTGTAGCTGCGTTGCTGTAAGATGTGTTGAGCTCATAGTTCTTCTCTTTTATAACTTACTAAAATATTTTCTTTCAATAGTTTCCTCGCGCGAAACAGGTAGTTCTTCACGGTTCCTTCGGGTAGCCCGGTTATCTGCGCAATTTCATTATAACTTATTTCTTCCTGGTGATATAAAACGATCAGGGTTTTATAAACAGGAGGGAGCTTGTCGATTTCCCTGCTTAATATAACAGCAAGTTCTTTTTTTGAGAAAATCCTTTCTGTTTCATTCCCTGTTTTTTCATGAAGCATCCCCGAATGCGTTTCCCCGGGAAAATCGCCTGCTGTCTGTCCCGGGAGACCAGCCAGTACCAGTTTCTTTTTTTCAAGGTAGTTGATACAGGTATTATAAGCGATCCGCCCGATCCAGGTAGAGAGTTTTGCTTCGAACTTAAAGCCGGGTAGGTTTTTAAATGCCTTTAGATAGATATCCTGTACAATGTCTTTGCGGTCAGCGGGATGAGTGATCATCTTGAAAACCACCTGCGCAACCAGGCCCTCCGTTTGTTTAATGATCTCGGTAAAAGCATGATTGTCACCACGTACTATTTTTTCAACCAAATAACGATCTGTCGAATTATTTTCCGGCGGACGACTCATTTTGTTATTAGACAGGTGACAAATGGAAATGTTGCAGCGATTTTCATTTAATCAGAACGATCCTGATTATTCTTCGAAAATAGGTAAAGCTGCTAGTTTACAGGCTTTTCTGCGCTGACAGGAACGGATTTCTTTGCGAGGTATAAACAATTAGGGAGTTTCAAAGAGGCCTGGATTAGTTTCGGCTGTTTGCCTGTCCGCCCCAATTGCCGTTCTGTCAAATAAATACCCTAAAAATGGTATTGACTCCTGTATTGATTGGCTGTAGCTTCGTCCTGGTTTTTCATAGGATATTGGAATTTTAAAAACGGGGTGCATTTCTATGCGGCCCTTTTTTATTGAGCGAATAAGGGTTCGATTAACCCCGGCAATCCTGTTGAAAAATAGCTGACCGATTCAAAGCACAGGCATAACCAGGAATAATATGGAGGATAGGTTTAAACTACTGGACGTTTTGTATGACATTGTTAAAGATGATCCCCATCCCTTTCTTTATCACTGCAGCGTTCGTGAAATCGTATTGCGGCTGCAGGGGAGCTGGGAACCCAGCCACCTGGAGGACCTGGAGCGCGAACAATATATCCTCGTCAAACCTTCACCGGTTACCCTGGTGCTGTTGACCGAAAGCGGTATGGAAAAGGCAAAAGGATTGCGGTCCCGGAGAATAACTGAATAGGGCAGATGCACTTCCTGCTTGTGAACTGAAAATACCGGTGAGAGATTTCACAAAGAGCAAAGGAGGTAATGAGCTAAGGGGCTGGTCAATTATTTGTAGATTCTTTATTTGTATGAATGAATAAGCTAAGGAAAATTTTCACTACGTGAAAATGACTAATAAGTATGACCTATGTCTGTTATTCTAGGATGTTCGACAGATAGGTAACCAGGGCGAGCGATAATTCACAGCGGCCAACCGTTTTCACATAGTGAAAATTCTCTTTAGGTCATACCTCCAATAATATAAAGAACGATCAGGTAAAATAGATTCTCTATAGCTCCTTATCTCCTTTGCTCTTTGTGAAATCTCTTACTCATATTTTTAGATACAAAAAAGTAAATGTTATTTCACCGCCAAACAGCCTCCCGCATATTACTCATGATAAACAGCGATTCCTCCATAAAATGTACCCAGCCATTTATACCCCTTTCTATCTATCGCGATAGCCTGAATCGGAGAATCCGTTCCTGGTATCGACAAACACGGAGATTGTTTATCACCAAAAACAGATAAACATTTTCCCGCAACCCATATCTTATCGCCTTCTACCAACAATGCTTTTAAACCCCCTGCATTTTCCGGTGCCGCTATTTCCTCAAAAACAGTATTATTGATCCGGGCAACTGTTTTTGATGAAGTACCTGATAATACCGCAAGCGCATGATTGTTTTTATCTATCGCCAATGCATACGGAAACGCAGAAGGGTAGCCAAGGTCAGGAAGACTGAATCCTGACCACAGACCATTTTCCAGTTTTTTGATCCGTCCTGCAAAAGCAAAATAATTAAATGTGCCAACCCAGAGCGCTCCATGCTTATCTGTTGCCAGGGAGAGTATGGGATTGCCCGTGTCTTCCAGTAATGTAAACTGGTTTTTATTTTCTACTTTAACCAAATCGCCTTCTGTACCTATATAAGTGATCTTATGGCCCGCATCATAGATCATGGATAAAATGCAGTTATAGCCGAGCACACTGTTTTGTGTTGTGTAGACCGACCACACCTCACCGTTATAACTTGCAAGCCCTTTATCAGTACCTACCCAAACCAATCCGCTCTCTTCCACTGCCAACGAAGTTATATAACCAGAAGGTAATGGACTATTGCCGGTAGTGAACACCGTCCATTTGCCCTCCTGAATACGTGCAAGACCATTCGCTGTGCCGATCCATTTGGTATCATTTTTCCCGATGGCTATCGCGTTTACCTGGTTGTCCGGTAATATGGAATTACTGGTAGTATAAATCGTCCAGCCAGGGATGACCTCAATTGGCTTCGCACCTGGTTCTTTTTTACATGCGGGCGCCAGCACCAACAGAATAAAGAATAGAAAAAAATATTTCATGAAATGAATTTAGAAAACGGGTCTAACGGATAAAACATACTACCCGTTTTTTGATGCTGACAATAGAATAACGACGATCGTTTTCTAGCCGGATGTAATTATTTGTTAACAGGCGATGACTAAATATTTTATGCATTTCAACCCCATAATTCGTCATTTCAATCCGGATAGGATATCTCCAAAGCCTGGATTGTTTATTAAATTTGATTTTCTTTAATTTAACTATACAGGCGTGAATACAAAATCAGTGGAAGCATTTAACATCATTGGAATTTCAGTTAGAACAACAAACGAAAATGGACAATCGGCTACAGATATCCCGCGGCTTTGGAATCAATTCTTTTCGGAGAACCGGATGAACCAGATCCCCAATAAAACCGACGGCGATATTTATTGTGTGTATACGGATTATGAAAAGGACCATACGCAACCTTATACGACCATCATAGGTTGTAGGGTCGGGCATCTCAATGACATACCCGCGGGATTTGTTGGAAAATCAATGGACGGAGGCCTTTTTGAAATTTTTCAGGCAAAAGGGAAAATGAATGCGGGTATTGTTTTCCAGGAGTGGATAAAGATCTGGAATGCCGATATCCCAAGAGCATACACCAATGATTTCGAAGTGTATGGAAAAAAAGCGGAGGATCCGGAGAATGCGGCGGTCGATATTTTTATAGCTGTTAATGGATGATGTTCATCAACGAGCCATAACACAAATTAAAAGGGTTGATAACAATTGTTATCAACCCTTTTGGCTACTAATCAGCGTGATTATTGTATCAGGATCGTTGCCGATTTGTCACCGGCTTTGATCATATAAATGCCTTTTGCAAATTGACCGAGGTTTAATTCTCCCCTGCCTGCGGCTAATTGTTTTTCAAGCACCAGTTTCCCTGCACTGCTAAAAACGCGTACCATCGTTTTTTGCTGGAGTTCGATGGTCACTTTTCCATCTGTAACTGGATTGGGATAAACCATTATGCTTGTGTTGGCAGAGAAGTATACGCTGGTTACTTTACTGTAGCTGAAGCGACCGTCTTTATCCGATTGCACTATACGGTAATAATTCATTCCTTCTTTTGCATTCGGGTGGATATAAGAATAGGATTGGGAGGAAGAGTTATTACCGCTGGCCGGTAAAATTCCAAGATTACTCCAGTTATTACCATCGGTACTGTATTGTACTGTAAAGTCCTTTGTATTCTCTTCAAAAGCTGTTGACCAGTTTAACACTACATTCTTATCCTGCTCCTTGGCGGTAAAGCTCAGCCAGGTCAGTGGCAGACTTATTAAGTTATCGCCTACGGCAAAAGGAGAGAATGTTCCTGTATAGCCAGTATAGGTGAGGCTGGTGGAGGTAGAAGATGTAGTACCGGTTTGTTTTACCCATGCACCGCCCTGGTAATGGAACATACGGGCGCTTGTTACATTGGTTGCTTCACCACTGTTCCAGTTAAACACAAAACTTACGCCGGTGCCGCCATTGGCATTGGTTTTTGTTATATCCCAGGTGCGTTTTACTCTCGGACCATAAGCAATTGCGCCGCCGCTTCCATTTGTATATACTTCATCGAGAACAATGATAGCGAAATCATCAGGATTACCGCTGTTGTTGGTAATGGTAACAGGATTATATGCACTGTTGCCTACAGCAAAACTTTTTGAACTGCCATTGCTGATAGTTTGTTTTAATTTACCTGTACCATTGGTTCGTACAAAATTGTTACTGTTGGTTCCTGTAAGGCTATTAACGGTCAGGTTAAAATTACCTAACACCACTTTCCTGTTAGAGCCCGCAAAGTCAATGTTTCCGAAAATATAATTTTGATCAAGCACAAGGTCATTGGTCGCTGTATTGCTGATCACAATATCGGCCCCTGCCGGCGGAATGGTATTGCATTTCCAGTTGGTAGAGGTGGAAGAAGTTGTGCTGGTAGTTCCGAGCCATTGGTATTGGGTGTTTCCATAAACATACACTGTGCCAATGGAACTGAAAGCTGTTCCGCAGGATCCATTGCTCACTACAGCCCTGTATAAACGGGTGCTGGTAATGCCTGAATAGTTGTAGGTTGCTGAAGTACTGCTGGCAATATCTGTCCATATTATACCACCATCAATTGAATACTGCCATTTTTGAATAGTGCCGGTATAACCTGTTAATGTTAATGAACCTGAATTACTGCCGCTGCAATGTTCTGTACTGCTGGCTGATCCACCTACTGGTGGTGTACCGGATGTAACGGTGATGGCGCAACCTGCAGAAAACACCGCAGTGCCGCATCCGCTATTTTGAACCTGTGCCCTGAAATAATAGGTGCCTGCTGATGCAAGCGGATAACTCAGGCTTGTTGTTGTATTGCTGATATCAGTTACCGAACTAAAGTTGCTGGTAGTAGACACCTGCCATTTGAGTACGCTTCCCGAATTGCCATAGAGTGTCAATGCCGCAGATGCTCCCGGACATATCGTTGTATTGGTAGAAAAAGGATTTCCTGCAACAGTGGCCGTCACATAAACCGGAACACTGGATGTAGTAAGTGAAGTACAGGTAGCGGGACTGGTAGTGTTGACCACAGCCCTGTAATAAGTTGTTTGTGTGATATTGCTGACTGTATAACTGTTCGTTGTATTGCTGATAGCAGTACCGGGTGTAAGGAAATTATCAAGAGATGATTCCCATCTTTGCACGGTGCCGGTAAAGCCGCTAATGGTGAGCGTGGTGCTGTTGGTGCCAGAACATACCGCTACGCCGCCGCCACTAACAGTACCGCTGGGTGCTCCATTCACATAAATATTTCTTGTAGAAACAACCGTACTTGTCGTAAGATCAGCGGGCATACCACCATATTCTATCAGGGCGCCAAGGGTGCTTGATATAGGAAGGTCATTCCAAAGACCCTGGTTGCTGGAATATAGCTGGATGTAATATTCATTTGTATTGTTATAGTTATTGGGTTCGCCGGTGGTCCAGTTCATGTATTGTCCGTTCTGTGCAACCGGTGTAGTGAGACCGGAAGAAATAAATGTCCCTCTTTCCGGGCCTGTTACCCAATAAGCTTTGCCAATAGCCGCAGCCTGGTTGGCATATGCTGTGATACCTGCGGATATGAGTTCGTTATAATCGTAGGTACCGCCTACCCATACATCCTGGGTCATTATCTTCCATACAAAGTTGTTTTCAGCGGCAGAGGTTGAGGTGGCGAGATATCCCTGTCTTCCAAAATAAGACTGCGTTGCGGCATGTGTTTTTGCATCAACCCAATTTCTTAGTGTACTAACATATTCGTAAAAATGTCCCGTCAGGGGGTTGTAGTATTTATTACCAACGGTAAAAGCAACACTACGCCGCTCGGGAAAACAGGCTGCTGAGGTAGTTCGCAGGGTAACCCTTCTTAACAGGTCCTGCCAGTTTGCTGCACTGGTGGTACCTGTAAAAACAAGACTGCGGGTAGTAACATTAAATGCTGTCGCGCTAACACCAGATGGCAGTGATCCTGTATAATCCAGTAGATCACCGGCAGTATAACTGTCCGTTATCGAAACTATAAAATCTGTAAGATTTCCATTGGCGTTAACGACCAGGGCCGGATCAACAGCAGTAGCCACATTGTTGGAAATTGTATTGGTGGAAGAGGATCCGGTTACAGTAACCTGCGTGGCTTGAGCGTTTACGTTACTGGAATATACGCATAGCGTGGCCAGTAAGCCTAAGAATAGTTTATTCATCGGTTCAGAATTGGATTTTAAAAACTACTAATGGTGGTTTATAAAATGTAAAAGTAATTTTCAAAACGAATAAATACCAGTACTATGATCTTTAATGATGATTATTTGATAATTATCAATGTATGTAGTTGAATGAGTAATGATAACATTGACAATTATCAAGCATCTTGTTGGGTAAGTAATGATAACATTGACAATTGTCAATGTTATTGATGAAATAAAAACCTGCTTGCCAGGACATAGTTACTGGTATAACCGCTTTGCTGTACTATATAGTATGGGGGCGTTTATAGCATCATGATAATTTTATCAGCTAACCGAATAATAACCGGCGGGGCTTTATCCATAAGCTATATTGGGAAACCCTGTAAGCGAAATGTTCCGGCTGATATACGTTGTTAACCCAGGCTTCTGATTATAGCGGACCTTTGGTTTTTCAATGATCAATACCTGGTGTTTGTTTTAATATTACATGCTTGATGTTCTTCCTGTTGTAAGTATAAGTGATATGTACGGATCCATCGCTTGTCTGTATAACAGCGGGGTAACTGAACTCATCTTTCTCGCCCCCGTTTTCCAGTATGGCAATATCTGTCCATTCCCGGCCATCTTTAGATAGAGCAACGTTCAATCTTCCCCGGCTGTTAAACCATTCTTTACCGCTCACCGCGGGATTGTATACAAGCAATTGCCATCCATTCTTCAAGGTCACTGCATCGGTACCGGAATTAGGGTTGGGAAGATCCAGTTTTGATAGCTTGCTCCAGGTCCTGCCTCCATTGTCTGACCAGGCTTCTACGATCCTGTCCTGGTTGCTTCGGCAGAGTATCTGCAACCGGTTGCCAGGATAAACCAGGATGCTGGGTTGTATGACCTTAAAAGTTGAGCCTGTATCTACCGGTATGAACTCCCATGTTTTTCCTTCATCAACGGATCTTTCAATATGTACCTGCCATCTGTCATTTCGGGTTTCAATACTGGAAGGAGCAAGCACTGATCCATCAATAAGTTGTACAGGCTTATTCTTTACAGGCCCGATAAAACCAGGCGCCAACATTTTTGCCGCTCCCCATTTTTTTCCATTGTTGTCAGATGTCTGCAACATGCCCCACCATTCCCTTGGATTAGGGCCTACCTTATAAAATAAAAATAGTTTTCCCAGCCGGTTCTTGAATAAGACGGGGTTCCAGCAAGGAAATCTTGTACTGTCTGCATCAAAACCCTGTGCAAGCAGGACCGGTTTTTTCCATTGTTGTTTTGATAAGCTTGTACTCCATATGGACACATCGTTGTTCCCTTCATGTGCTCCATCGAAGAAAGCAACCAGTAGTTTCCCGGGTGATAGTTCAACCAGGGTAGATGCATGGCATGCGCTAAAAGGCGGCTTGTGCAGGATCAGTTCCTCGTGTACCTTCTGCCAGTTATACTGACTGATACAGGGGTTGGTAAAAAGTAAACAGGCCGTAATGAAAATACATTTCATATAATCCGGGGCTTGTATTTACAATAACACCAAAGCTATTGACATTGTATGTAAAAAGAGTGGAGCGTGCTGTTATAATAATCATTCAACAAATCGGGACCTCCCGGGCGGTATTTATTTCATATTGCAAATTCCGGTCAAACAACCCTATTCGCCTATCTTTGCCGCTCTTGAAAATACTTGCTTTTATATTATCCTTTTTTATCCTTTTCAGCACAGTTATCCCGTGTTCGGTTTTTGATAATTGTGAAGAACAGGAACATGCGACATCCTCTTCGCAGGAAGAACAGGATGATTGCAAAGGATGTTCCCCTTTTTCCATCTGCGCCGCCGCCAATGGGTTTACCATAGCCAACGGTATTATTTCGTTGGAGCCCCTGGCATTTTATAGCGCTACCATCTATGGGGAATTTTATATTGCCTCCCGCCAGGGCTATTATTCCAGTTTGTTTCAACCTCCCCGCCGCGTTTAATAAAATCAGCAGGAACCGATTTATTAAATCATCATTATTTATAAAAATGAAGAGAATACTATTTGTATTGCTGGCAGCTTTGTGTGCGATCACTACTTATTCGCAACACACGATTAGACTGTCTATAAAAAACAGTGAAGACAAAACGCCATTGGAAGGTGCTACCGCGGCGGTTCTGTCGCTTAATAAAGTAACAACAGCCGACAGCAAAGGACTGGCAAGTTTTACGAATATCGCGGCAGGAACCTATCGTATTAAAATTTCGCATAGCGGTATGCAAGAAAAGGAGGTAACAATACTGGTACCTCAACCCGGCAACGAATGGGCAGAAGTATTACTGGAAAAAGAAGAAGAAGAGGAAGAAGAAGTCATCATTTCCGCAACCAGGACAAGCCGTTCGATAAGTGATATTCCTACACGGGTAGAAACGATCTCCGGAGAAGAACTCACAGAAAAAGGAAATATGAAGCCCGGTGATATCAGGATGTTGCTCAATGAAAGCACGGGTATTCAAACACAGCAGACTTCTGCCACTTCGTATAATTCATCAATCCGGATCCAGGGATTGGATGGCCGGTATACACAAATACTAAAAGACGGGTTTCCTCTTTATGCCGGTTTTTCCGGTGGACTTAGCCTTATGCAGATAGCTCCCCTGGATTTAAAGCAGGTGGAAGTTATAAAAGGGTCCGCCTCTACTTTGTATGGCGGAGGCGCAATTGCAGGATTGGTAAACCTGGTGTCCAAAACACCAACGGATACAAGGGAGCTGAGCTTCCTGGCCAATGCAACATCTGCACGGGGCCTGGACCTGAGTGGGTTTTACAGCGAGCGGTTTAAGAAAACAGGGGTTACATTCTTTGGATCACGTAATACGGGCAGCGCGTATGATCCTGCGGATATTGGCTTTACCGCTATTCCGAAGTTTGAACGGTATACTGTTAATCCAAGATTGTTTGTGTATGGTGCAAAAACAAATGCGAATATTGGGTTCAGCTATGTAACGGAGAAAAGGACAGGAGGTAGTATGGAGTATATCAGGAATGCCACACCTGGTTATTTTGAGCGGAATAAGACAGATCGTTTTACTACGCAGCTGGATATTCAACATGCATTAAATGAAAGCAGCAGTCTGAATATCAAAAGCAGTTTTTCCAGTTTCGATAGATTGATCACCATACCTGCCTATATATTTGAAGGAACACAACGGTCTTCTTATTCGGAACTGAACTATACGCACAAAGGAGAACAGGCGATCTGGATCGCCGGCGTTAATTTTCTTACCGACAATTTTAAAGAGAAACAACATAATACGACCGCACTTAGAAATTATAGTTATACCACTTATGGCTTTTTTGCACAAAACACATGGACAGCATCGTCTTCTTTCTCTTTGGAAACTGGTTTAAGAGGAGACTATGTGCAACAATACGGGTTTGTTTTATTGCCGCGCGTGGCTGCCATGCTGAAACCATCCTCCAAACTAACGATCAGGCTGGGTGGTGGCTTAGGGTATAAAACACCGACTGTATTTAATGAAGACGCGGAGAAAATTCAATTTCAACATATCCTGCCAGTGGATCAACAAACAACCAGTAATGAAAGATCTGTCGGTGGCAATCTTGATTTTAATTACCGGACAGGGGTTGGCGAACTGGGTATTGCCATCAACCAGCTTTTCTTTTACACCCGCCTCAACAAACCATTGGTGTTAACGGCAACTACGGGTGGCAACTATGCTTTTGAAAATACACCGGGCTTTATGGATACAAAAGGTATGGAAACCAACCTGCGGTTTAGTTACCAGTACCTGAA